>CAZROJ010000068.1:0-22021 GCA_964601665.1 uncultured Pirellulaceae bacterium | reverse complement strand
CAACGGAGTCGACCACTAATATATACTTGTCGACCAAAAGCTTTAAATGCCTGTCCTTTTAATTTCCTTCGACGCAGTCGGCAACAGTTCCAAATCCACATCAACCGCGAACGAGCGCAAGCGGTCCCGAATATCATACTCGTCCTATTCGCGTTCATTCGTGTCCATTCGCGGTTCTTTAAGATCGCCCAGATCGACCGGCTTGGACGTGGTCGGAGACTCGACCACCAATCCGTCTTCATCGCTCTTTTCATGAAAACCATGGCCAATCGAGTTCAAGGCCTCCATCGCACAGCCGACGATCTGATGGTATTCTTGTCGAAAAACCAAGTTCGTCATGATCGAGTGTTTTCTACCACGAATGGACGCAAATCAACGCGAATTTCATTATCGGGCTCGCAAAACGAAAACAGATCGTCAAATACATGCGCAAAGCTCCGGTCGATGTGACCCAAACGCTTGTTGGACTTGTCGTCTAACCGTCCCCTTTTCTAATCTGTCGGCACTACCCGAGCGCGTTCCATGTTTCTTTTGAACAATTTAAAAAGCAATTTAAAAAGGACAGGCAAGGAAATTACTCGCAACCAAAAATTAGCCTTTTGCCTTTAGTGCTTTCAATTGATCAAACTCGGGTCGTTTTTTATAAAACGTGTCCAGCGGATAGCAGCCCGACACCATCCCATTTCGCGGTGCGGTGGTGCAGTCGCTGAACGTTCGACAGATTTTTTTCCGAGCCATCGTTTCTCCGGCCAGCACGTCCGCCGGCAAGTCGGGGTACGACAGAACCATCCGGCCCAGCCCGATCGAATCGACTTTGCCCGCGGCAATCGCAGCTTGTCCTACATTGGGCAGCCACTCTTGCAAATACGAATAGCCGGAACCGATCACAATGAGACCGGGAACGGCGGCTTTCAACTTTCCTGTCGCTTCGATCTGCCGAGCGACACCCACCAGTGGATCTTCTGGCGGCTGATAGCCATCCGACGGAGGGAAAATCGCTGGCCGTTGAATATGTGGATTGTAGTAAGGGCTGCCAGCGGTGCTGCAAAGCAGTTCGATATCGAGTTCTTTAAACAACTGCAACAGACGAACCGGTTCGGCCAAATCCATCCCCGCGTTGCTACCGTCTCCACCGAAAGCGTTCGAGTAATCTTTGTCGGCCAATGGAACGCCAACTCCGTCTTCACCCGGGCCAAACGGAGAAAAATCAAAGACGCTTAGCCGCACACCGATCGCCAGATTCGTTTTGGCTCGAATCCCAGCGACGATGTCTTTCAAAAACCGGGTGCGATTTTCAAAACTACCACCGAATTCACCCTCTCGGTCGTATCCCGACAACAACTCGTGCCCCAGATACCCGTGGCAGTGCTTGACATCGACCCAAGAAAAACCGGCTTTTTCTGCCAGCACCGCCGCCACGATAAAATCATCAATTAACTGCTTCAAGTCATCATCAGTCAGCAGTGCTTCGGCAGGCACATCGAATTTTTTGTCCAGCACGGGATGCGCGTAAGCGGTTCGTGGTTCCAGCTTTTTTTTGTCATTCGGACGAGCGAAGCGTCCCGAGTGAGTCAATTGCAGCCCGACCGACAAGTCGTCAGCCGAACCAAACTGCTTACGATGGGCACCCACCAAGGTTTCACGTAAACCGTCAATCGCCCCGACGGTCGATTCATTCAGCATCAGTTGATTCGGGTTAGCGCGACCATCCGGCCGAACCGCGACCGCCTCGCCACCCCAAATTAACTTCGCACCGCTCAAGCCAAAGTTCTCCCAGCGCCGCGTTGTCAGATCGGTTGGAAAGCCATCGCGAGTTCCGTCCCAGCCTTCCATTGGCAAAATGCAAAAACGGTTGCCGATTGTCCCGACTGTTTTGCTTTCAATTTTCGAAGCGAGCACGCCGTTGGATTCGACGACGTCGTCAAAAGGCAGCGTGCAATCGATGGAGGCTAAATGTTGTTTGAATTTTTCAGGCGAATTGAGTTTTGCAACTCGAGTAAACGTGGCCATTAGGAATCCTTGTTGGCTGGTGGTGTCATGGAGAGCCCAAGTTGTTTTCCGATTTCGTACAGGATCGCGTAATCGCTGCTGGGCCGGTGAACGCTATTGGGATGAGTCAGATCCGACTCCAGCATGTCGCGGCCTCGCAAAAACATCGCCGCATTGTGCTTGTAACCCGACGTTGGATTTCGAAAGGCAAAAAAGCCAAGGTACTGCAGGACATCGTTCAACTGGAAAAATTCAGAATCTCCAGCCGCCCACATCGCATCACGTTTGGCAAAGACCTCCGGACAAAACGTACTGAGCCCTAACAAATAGTCGCTGCCATACATCACCATATCGATGGCCAAATCATTGCCGGTCAGCACCATAAAGTCTGGTGCAATTTTGTTTCGCAGTTGCAATCGCTGCCATTCCAAATCACGACGTAGCGAAGAATGTTTGGCTCCGGCGCAACTGTCGATCAACATCAGCTCGCGGTAAACTTCCAGCGAGTAGATTTTGCCGAAGGGCGCGAACATCGTTCCCAGTTCGAAAGCGTAGAACCGGTCGCACTCGCCCCCAATCGCTTGATAGTTCGCTACGATCTGATCGTCAGCCTGATGAGCCAATCCGTACGACTGAAAAATGATCGGCGTGCCGTCAAATTCGTGAATTTGTGCGATCTGCTTTTGATAGGCCGTAAAATTGAAATCATCGCCGGGCTGATCGGCGACGTAAGCCCCGGCAACGAACGGGCTGCCCTGCATCACTTCCTTGGTTCGCTGGAGAGCCGCCGCTCGCGATTGATCATCGATTAGGTTCGCATAACCGGTGTCCATGTTGACCGCGGGAACGAGTCCAGCATCGCGCGTGCGACCGACGTGCGCATCAAAAGACGCCCAATCAATCGAACCGTCCGGATGAAACGGCAGAAGGATCGCCGACATGCCGGTTATCTTTCGCTGTCGTACGATTAAGTCTTCGATATTCAATGCTATCCCGTCGTCGTGAAATACTTGGTTGATGTGAACGCGTTTCATTGTAACGACTGTATCGACAATGATTGCGTGAGCGTTGACCTTCCCGATCAAAAAAGCTTTTTCTTCCAAAAAGACTTTTCTATTTCGGTCAACCTTCCCGATAAGGAACTCTGTCAAGTCAACGAAAACCGTTGAACGAAAGCAATCCATAACCGGCCTTACACAGCATCTCCGGTTTTGAGATTTTCGCAATAACGTTCGCCCGATTTCGACAACTGACGCGTCAAGTTTTTCTTCGTATCGCGAACGACAGAAAAAATTGGCAAATGCCAGCGGATGGCATCGATGACAACGGAAGGTCTTACCTTTTACGCACCCAGTCCAGTCGGGTGCGTGATCCTAAAATCGCTCCCAATAGGCGTTGTCACCATGAACCAAACCGCTCCCCATTTTTTATTGTTCACTCAAGCCAACAGCTATTCGTCCGGCGGCCGTTGGAAGTTTGTTTTGGAACAAATTGGCTCCGAATCGCGGATCGTAGAATCCGACGATGAGCCAAATGTTCGGGGGGAGCGGTTACACCTCTTAGCCGTCGTTCGAGGCTTAGAAGCACTCGAGGAGCCATCGCACGTCACATTGATTACTCCCAGTCGCCGCGTTGGTCATGGCATTCGGTCCGGGCTACAACTGTGGCGCCGACAAGACTGGCAAATCGAAATCGACGACATCTTCAAACCGCTGCGCCACGCCGACATGTGGCGACGAATCGATTCGGCCATGCAGTTTCATCGCGTAAGCTGCCGCGTCTGGCACTTTGACGCACCGCATGCCGCGATGCAAACAACCGAGCCGGTCGCCAACAGCAGCCCCTTCGTGACGCCGTTTGCCAACGCGGTCCAACCACCCGATCGTTCCCAACGGCCAGATCGCCCCAATCGAATTCGAATCGACGATCAAGTTCGCCAGTCGTCGTTCAAGTCGTCAAATTCTTTGATGACGGCCGCGGTCGACATGTTAGTGGATCGTGTGAAGCCGATCGGTCACGGTCGGGCTTACGGTTACGCCGTTAATTAAAGCTTAAAGTTGAAAGCTTAAAACTAAAAGCTTATCCCACAGCGAGTGAGCCGAAGGCGTTAGCTGCGGGCATTTTGAGTTTTGGGATAAGCAGGGCCTTCCCCTAGCAGTAAACCGGGCCAAGTTTTGGTACGCTCGTTGTTGCCAGCGGCCGATAAAGTTTGGCTGGTCGATCCATCGGACCAAATTTCAATTCCGATGGCCCGAGTGCACAAGTCGGGGCTGTTTCAAACAACCTGCGACTCGACGATTTTCAAAACAACATTAGGGCTGTACAAGCTCAAGTACGCCCAAGGCAGCACAACAATGACCGTTCAAGACCCTTACGCGTTTACATCTTATTTGACCGACATGGACGTGCACCTTTTCAACGAAGGCAGCCACGAACAGATCTACAAAAAACTTGGCGCTCACCTAAGAACGATCGACGGCGTGGCGGGAGTCAATTTCGCGGTTTGGGCACCCAATGCCAAGTCCGTTAGCGTGATCGGTAATTTCAACCAGTGGAATCGCGCCCAACACCCAATGCAAAGGCGAGGCCCGAGCGGTATTTGGGAGCTTTTCATGCCCGGCCTGGCCGCTGGCGAAATTTACAAATTTTCGGTCGTTGATGCCGCTGGCAACGTGGTGGACAAAGCCGATCCCTATGGCGCCTTCAGCGAGCTTCCACCTCGCACGGCTTCGATTGTCGCGGACTTGGACGGTTACTCGTGGTCCGACAGTCAATGGATAAAAAATCGTGCGGTCAAAAACGGTTTGGACCAACCGATGTCGATGTACGAACTGCATTTGGGCAGCTGGCGTCAAGATTCCGACAAGCCCAACGGCTGGATGAACTATCGCGAGATCGCTCATCAAGTGGTCGACTACTGCCAGCAACTTGGGTTCACTCATATCGAACTGATGCCGGTTTCCGAACATCCCTACACGGGCAGTTGGGGTTATCAAACGGTTGGCTATTTTGCCGCGACCAGTCGATACGGCACGCCGGAAGACTTTATGTACTTTGTCGACTACTGCCACCAAAACGACATCGGTGTGATCATCGATTGGGTGCCCGCCCACTTTCCCAAAGACGCTCACGGCCTAGCGAAGTTTGATGGCACGGCACTTTACGAACACGCCGATCCCAAGCAAGGCGAGCATCCGGACTGGGATACGTTAATTTTTAATTACGACCGCAACGAAGTCAGAAACTTTTTGATTTCCAATGCCATGTTCTGGCTGGACAAATACCACATTGATGGGCTGCGTGTCGACGCGGTCGCTTCGATGCTGTATTTGGACTACAGCCGTGAGGAAGGCCAATGGATCCCCAACAAATATGGTGGCCGGGAAAACTTGGGAGCCATCGGATTCCTGAAAAGCATGAACGATCGCATTCATGCTCGGTTTGACGGCGTTCTGACGATTGCCGAAGAGTCGACGGCTTGGGGCGGCGTTTCCCGTCCGACTGAATCGGGCGGACTCGGGTTTTCGATCAAGTGGAATATGGGCTGGATGAACGACACGCTGCGGTACATCAGCAAAGATCCGATCCACCGCCAGTACCACCATGACGAACTCACCTTCAGCCTGATTTACGCTTTTACCGAAAACTTCATGCTGCCCTTCTCTCACGATGAAGTCGTCCACGGCAAGGGTTCGTTGCTGGACCAAATGCCCGGCGATGAATGGCAAAAGTTTGCCAACCTGCGTTTGCTCTACAGCTACATGTGGACTCATCCAGGCAAAAATTTGTTGTTCATGGGCTGCGAGTTTGGCCAGTGGAACGAATGGAATTGCAACAGCGCCCTGCAGTGGGATTTGACTCAGTGGGAACCACACCAAGGCCTGCAAAAGCTGGTTGCCGACTTGAACAAGGTCTACAAGTCGCAGCCATCCTTGCACGAAGTCGATTTTGAGAGCGGTGGTTTTGAATGGATCGACAGCATGAGTCGCGAAAAAAGCGTGCTCGGCTACATTCGCCGCGCGAAGGATCCCAGCGACTTTGTTGTCGTGTGCGCCAACTTTACGCCAACACTGCACGCTGGCTACCGGATGGGCGTTCCCGAGCCCGGTCACTATCAAGAAATTTTCAACAGCGATTCATCTTTTTACGGCGGCTCCAACCAAGGCAACGGCGGCGGCATCGATTCCGATCAAATCGAAGCCCAAGGCCGCGAACATTCAATCGAAATCACACTGCCGCCACTGGGAGTTTCTGTGTTTAAGAAAGCGTAACCCTTGGTTTGTCAGTCGTGGTTTGTCAGCAATCGAATTTCAGATTGCTTTGCTACTGATACGCGGTCGAACAATCGGGTGGTCATGCCCTTGATTGGTTAACCGAGGAAAAGCCCAGGAAAAGCCGAGGAAAAGCCAATCGGCTCCAGTTACAGTCGAAACCCGTCCGGCAAGATCTGGCCGCTGATCCAGTTTTTGATGATCGTTGGATCGTTTGCGTCGACGCCGATGATTTGAATGTCGTCACCGAATTCAAAGATGTACTGTCGGCAAGCACCGCAGGGACTCGCTAGAGGGCTCGCCGTGACGGCGATCGCTTTGAACTTTTGATGCCCCGCAGCAACCGCCGCTCCAATCGCATGTCGCTCGGCGCAAATCGCCAGCCCGTACGATGCATTTTCAACGTTGCAGCCGACGAAGATTTTGTCGTCGGCGGTTAGCAAGGCGGCACCGACCAAAAAGTTAGAGTAGGGCGCGTAGGCATTCTTGCGGACGTCCAATGCCGCCTGGATTAGTTTATTCATGTTCGATTTTTTATTTCGTTTTTAAAACTTACTCGTTACCGAATCAGCCCATCCATCATGCCGGCCATACAGGCCGTCATACAAGCCGCCAGCATGCCGCCGAACATCGCTCGCAGCCCCAGTTGAGCCAAGTCCGATCGGCGTTCGGGAGCCAGCGGTCCAATTCCGCCCAGCTGAATGCCGATTGCGCCGAAATTGGAAAAACCACACAAGGCATAAGTTAGAATCAGTTGAGTCCGATCGGAGATTTTTGGACCACCGTCGGCATTGATGTAGTTCGCCATGTCCAGATACGCCACGAACTCGTTGACCACGACTTTCTTTCCCAACAGTTCACCAGCGATCCCGCAGTCACCGTTTTCAATGCCCATGATCCAAGCCAAGGGATAAAAAATCATCCCGAACAGTTTCTTTAAAGACCACTGAATATCGACCACTTGGCTGGAAAATGAATTGATTGTCATTTCGACCAATTCGCCACAGCCAAAAATCAGGGCGTCAAACATAGCCAGCAGCGCCAAGAAAGCGATCAACATCGCGCCAATATTCAAAGCAAGCTTTAGCCCTTCGCCGGCCCCGACCGCGGCGGCTTCGATCACGTTCGTCGGTCGGTCGACCTCTTCAACTTGCATGATTTTTGTTTCGCCGAGCTCTTCGGTTTCCGGCTGCATGATTTTGGCGATCACCAGGGCGGCGGGAGCGGAAATTAGGCTGGCGGTCAGCAAGTGACCCGCGCTGACGCCTTGATTGACAAAAATAACCATCAGGCTTCCGCTGATCGTCGCGAAACCGCCGACCATCAATGCGTTCAGTTCGCTGCGTGTCATCCCCGCAACGTAAGGCCGAACCATCAATGGGGCTTCGGTGTGACCGACCAACACATTGGCCGCCGCGGCCATGCTTTCAGGCCCGGTCGTTCCTAGCGTTCGCTGCATGACCCATGCCATACCAGCGACCAAACGTTGCATCACGCCCAAGTGATACAGCACCGCCATCAACGACGCAAAAAAGATGACTGTCGGCAAAACGCCAAAGGCAAACGTGCGAAGCACCAAACCCGTGTCCGTCGTTTGTCCCGGCGGGTCGTAGGCCGCGAAAACAAAATTAGAGCCTTCGGCGACGTAGGCGTTGATCGACGAAAAGATCGAATTGACAGCTGAAAAGAGAATTCCATTTTCGAATCGCGGCACTGAAAAACCGGCCGACGCATCGGCCAGCTCTGCTGCGAACTGACGATCCCAATCCGCCATGGTTCGGTCGTCGGCCTTTACCGAGGCCTGAATCACTGCGACTGAAATGTTTTCGAATTTCAAACGCTCGAACGTTGCATCCAGCTGACCTGCCGATAACTCGCCAGTTTCAATCGCCGTCACCGCGTCGCTCAGCTTTGAAAATTGCCGATCAAAAGTCCACGTCTGCGACTGAAACAAGACGGCGGCCAAGACGGCTTGAAGCGTCACTCCGACCGCAACCAATCTCCAATTCACTTGCCGCCGATGGCTACTGACCAACCAAGCCAGCAGGATCATTACAAACAATCCTGCCATGCTAATCAAATTCAGCGGCATAACTAATATTCCTTGTCTCGATATTCGACCGAGACGCTTGTGGATTTTATTGATTCGACGGCGTTCGCCGCAGGCATTCCAATCACGGCGCTCGCAGGGCGGCTGGTTAGCCTTAGAGTTCCCATTTAACGACAGCAGCGGCCCCGCGCGACGAAATGGGCGAATAAACGTTGCTCTCGATCGAGCATTTTGAGTGATCGAACGCGCGATGACGAGACAGTCAAAGTTAATTTTTTGCAACTTTCCGGCAATTCAGGTTCAAATCGCATTCAACTTTCTTGCCTTTTTCAAAAAAAAAGGGTTCAGACGCTGCACTCAGCTACGACGGTCCTATATTTTCCCAGCCCATCCAAGGGCCTCGTCTGACTCCTGTCAAATACTAGAAACCATTTGCTCCCATGATTCGACGTGTTTTGATTCCGTTATGCCTTTGCTGTGCGATCTTATGCGCATTCATCGGCTACGTGAGTCAGAAGGCAATTGAAGAATCAAAGAACGTAAAGTCGAATGCCGAAGTCGTCCAATGCCAAGCGTTGATTGAAGACCGGCCGGTGGAATCGGTTGGCGTCGTTATCCAAGATTTCATCACGGTCGATCGGTTCGCCAAACTGGATTTCGATAACGATGATCAGTGGGATGAAGTCGCGATCCCGCTTTTTCCCAGTCAGAAACCAAAAAGCAAAGCCGCTTATCAGGCCGTGATTGTTTGTTTTCGAGGCGTTAGTGATCGCGCAGCCCTCGAAAAAGCTTTGGTCGGAAAAGAGGTCCAAGCCGAATACTGGGCCAGTCGACAAAAGCTGGACGACCATTTGAAAACTCAATTGGCACGGTCCTTCATCAATATGGACTTTGAGAATTCGCCGGTGGTCTACGTCGGTTACTCGACAACCAACCCACTATTGGGAGCAAAAAGCCTCCAGCTGAGTTATCTGCTGGGCGGCGTATCTCTCGCCCTTGGTGCGTTGGCATTTGTATTTTCTGTCTTGGTAAGCTGGTTGAATCGAAAACCAAAATTTCGCCCCGACCCTCCAAAGCCCAAACAGAACCTCGCCGGGCTTCCCACCGCGGGTAACGAGCCCAAGGAAATGACCGGTGGCGTTTTGGACAAAGTTCGCTCAATGCGCGACCCGCAGCCCGAAGTGTAATTTCCCGGATGATCCTAACAATGGTTGTTGCCAGTCGAGTTTGCCAAGCTAACATTGAACGTGCCAAGTTTTCCGTTTAAAAGCAAGCTATATTTGGGTCAGGCGGATCCAGTCGGCCTTCAAAGTCCCAATCGCTTGTCCCTTTCCAAAAGCGGTCTACGAGTCCTTTTCTATCAGCCTACGAGCAATTCGAAAACCGAAGTTATCAGCATGATCCAAAGCCACTCACTGCGAACCAATGCGTTCATTTGTTTTTCCGTTTTATTGTTCGGTCCACTACTGTTGACGGCCAACTGCGATGCTCAATCGTCGCGAGGCAAAAAATCGGGTTCGACCATTAAGGGGGCTGTCTTTTTGGACGCGAAGGCTTCGAAGTCATGGACCGGTGACAAGCTAGAAATCGACCTGCCGGAAATGGAAGCCAAGCTTCGCCAGTACGTAATTTTGCCGCCCGCGCCCTTTCCTGCCGGTCACGAAAAGTGGACGTTGAAGCAGCGTACGGAATGGGAAAAAGAATTTGTAGCGACGGAAGAAGGCAAGAAAATTATCGAGCGAAATAAGAAGCTTTTGGAAGAGGCCAATTCGTTCGACATCGATATTGAACAAGACGGCTCGTTCGTAATTTACGACGTGCCACCGGGCGATTACGCGATTCAGGGGCGCGTCGATAAAAAAGTCAAGGAAATCAATTACGCGTTCGAAGTGTTTGGCAAACTAACGGTAGACAAAAAAGTCGACCTGCTAGATTTGGCTCCCATTCGTATCGAGGTCACACCGCAGTATCAACGCGGCCAGCAGGCTCCACCTTTGGGCGTCGCGACTTACAACGACGAACAAAAGCTTGAACTAAAGATGTTCGCCGGTAAATATTTGATGCTCAATTTTTGGTCGGCCGAAAGTCCCGTTGCCGCGCCAGAACAAAAAACGCTGCAAGACATGCACGCGAAAATCGGCAAAGAGATCGGCCTCAGTTTGCTTTCGATCAACATCGACAAAGATCGAAAAAAGGCCCTGACACTGCTGCAGAAAAACGCGACAATCAAAGGCAGCCACGGATTCACCCTGGGCATCGATCACCGAGCGTTGTTAAATTATGGCGTGCGAGGCGTGCCGTCATATTGGTTGATTGACCAGGAAGGCAAAATCTTGATGAACCAGTACGAGTTTTCCAGGCTGATGAAAGTTAAGCCGAATTTCGAATCGATCATTCGCGATCGAATCACGAACAAGGACACGCCAACCTTGGCCAAGCCGGAAAAGTAAAACGGGTGCCTTGTCACACCTTAATGTTCGGGTTGTCAACTTGCGGAAACTGTGACGATCCAGGGACTTTCGACGTCGGCCAACCCGAATTTTTAGAAGTCACCAAGCACTAACGAGTCGATTTGGTTGGTTTCGGGCGACGGTCCAACGCTACGTTGCGATTTCGATTCGGAGAATCGAAAAATTGTCGCTCGGCGACTTCGCTTGGCGACCAATTAGCCGGTTTAACGCTTGACTACGTTCGGTTTGATTGACGATTGGCTTCGACCAGCTTTTTGAATTCGCCGAACAAATACTGACTGTCGTGCGGACCCGCTGATGCTTCGGGGTGATACTGCACGCTGAAAGCCGGAAATTCTTTGTGCCGAAGGCCGGCGATGGTGTCGTCGTTGAGGTTGACGTGAGTCACTTCCAAACAATCTGGCAACGAATCGCGTTCGACAGCGAAGCCGTGGTTCTGACACGTGATCTCAATCTTGCTGGACCCGTGATCTTGCACCGGCTGATTGGCTCCGCGATGGCCGAACTTCATTTTGAAGGTTTTTGCTCCGCAGGCCAACGCAAACAGTTGATGCCCGAGGCAAATGCCAAAGATCGGGTACTTGCCCAGCAATGCCTTGATCGTATCAATCGCGTAGGCCACCGGTTCTGGATCGCCTGGGCCGTTGGATAGAAACACGCCGTCGGGATTTTGGGCAATCACCTGTTCGGGCGTCGATGTTCCCGGCAGCACAGTCACGCGACACCCTTGGTCGAAAAGGTGTCGAGCGATATTCCATTTCATGCCAAAATCCAGAGCCACAATATGTGGGGCGTCGGGGCCCGGTTGCTCAGGGGCCTGCGCATCCGTCCGCGTGTTCCACCACTCGCTCAGATGATTTTCCCAGCAGACCGGCTGTTCGGGCAAAACTTCTTGGACCAAATCGCGGCCCAGCAAACCCGGGGCACTTTTGGCCATTTCGACGAGCTTTTCAGAGTCCAGTTCCGCCGACGAAATGACTCCACGCAGGGCACCGGTTGTTCGTATTCGCTTAACAATGGCCCGAGTATCGACGTCAGAAATGCCGACGATGTTGTTTTTTTTCAGATACTGCCCGAGCGTTTCCGACGATCGAAAATTGCTGGCAACTCGACTCACATTGCGAACAATGAATCCCGCCAGATGCGGAGCTCGGCTTTCAACATCCTCTTCGTTGATTCCATAATTTCCCATTTCGGGATAAGTCATCGTGACGATTTGGCCGCGGTAGCTCGGGTCGGTCAAAATTTCTTGGTAGCCGGTCATCGACGTATTAAAAACGACCTCGCCCGTCGTCGTGCCCTCGGCGCCAAAAGCGTAACCGGGAAACACGCTGCCGTCCTCCAGAGCCAATTTGGCTGGTTTGAGCCGCGAGAAAGGGCTCACGCCTTCGGGAATTGGCTGGCTTGAATTTGATTGAGTCGTGTCGACAGTCGCTTTAGGGCTCATATTTTTTAAAGCTAAAATTTAGTTCGAGCTTGATAGTTGAGTAAAACCCAAAATTTGTTCTGGGATAATTGCGTGAACGCGACCGTCGTTAAATCGAAAGTTTTGCGAATTTAAACGGTAGAGTTTACTGATTATAACAAATCGTTGGAGTAATTTTGTTTTTGCGGTGGAAACGGTCCGTCGTGGCCGATAGTACTCGTGGCTGTGGGTCTCCGACACGAGGCAACTCGAATCGGACAGCCAAACTTAGAAGGGTTTCAGTTACGGCGAGCTGAAGCCCTTCATTTTTTTTGCGCTGTTGCCAGACCGATCGACGATTGAAGGCAGCGGGCAGCTGAACCTAAGAGCTTATCCGGCAACTCGTGAGCCGACGGCCCTAGCCGCGGGCATTTTGAGTTTTGGATAAGCACTAAATCTTGTTAAATTGTTTAAAATAGTGTTTCCGGCACAGCATTCGCCAAAGTTCTTATTCGCCTTGCTGGCGAGATTTTACTGGCAATCGCTCGGTTCTCAATCGCAACGTGCAGTTTTAAGCCCAATTTAACGTATGCCGAACAACGCCATCGATTCGCATCAGCGGCACAACTTTTTCCAAACCGTCATCCTGCTCGGTTCGATGGCCGCTGTTCTGTCACTGGCCGGATTCCTATTCTGGGGCTGGGCTGGGGTTTTTGTTGCGAACGCGATGCTGACAGTGGGTTCAATTTTCTCGCAACCGGCATCGACTAAATTAATTTTACGAACATACCGCGCGCGTCGAATCAATTCGGCCGAATCGCCGGAGCTGATGGCGTTATTCGACGCCGTTTGCCAGCGAGCGGATTTGAATCGTCTGCCGCTGTACTACGTGCCAACTCGGCTGCCCAACGCCTTTGCTGCGGGCACCGGAAAGCAGTCCTTGGTTGCGGTTTCTGACGGTCTGCTGCGTATGATGAATGCTCGGGAACTGGCCGGCGTGCTGGCTCACGAAGTCGCTCACGTCAAAAACAACGATATCCAAGTTATGGGGCTGGCCGATGCGATCGCTCGAACGACGTCTTTTTTGGCTCGCCTTGGAATGTTCACGATGCTGCTTTCGTTTTCCGGCAGCATGATGGGGATGTCGTTTGGCCGATTCGCGGCTGCCGGATTGGTGCTGTTTTTTGCCCCAACGGTGCTCATTTTGCTACAGTTGGCGATTTCCAGAACACGCGAGTTCGATGCGGACGTGGGTGCTGCTGAAATTACCGGCGACCCGATGGGATTGGCCCAAGCCCTGCAAAAACTCGAATCCAAACAAAAAAGAGGGATCTTGGAACGGATCTTCTCGCCCGGCCCCAGCCGATCGCAGCCGGCAATGCTTCGGACTCATCCTGAAACGGGCGAACGCGTTGAACGTTTGGCTGAGCTTGCTCGCTTGCAGGCCAAACGTGAAGCCGTGGATGCGATCGTTTTGCCCGCAGAAAACCCAGCCCAGCCCGTCAGCGTTGGCCCGCCCAAAGTTCGTCGTCGGGCAAGGTACCACGTGAGCAACGGGATGTGGTATTAGCGATTTGATCGATCGCCCGACATTCGGGACAGGATTTTGCGGTCCATTCTTTTGCGGTCCATTCAAAAAGGATCGGTTTGATTCAAAGCCCAATAAGTCGCCTAAAGCTCAATAAGTTGCGAAATCGCTGAAGGTCAAAATCACCTTCGGATACGAAAAAAGGCCAACGCTATCGAAGCGTTGACCTTTTATGTACTGCCATCCTGGCGTTCTGTTCACGTAAGTTGAACAAGTTGCGGGGACAGGATTTGAACCTGCGACCTCGAGGTTATGAGCCTCGCGAGCTACCGGGCTGCTCCACCCCGCGGCGAGATTATACGCAGACTCGGATTTCAATGTCGAGTGCCAATTGGAAGTTTTTGTAAATTCTTTTTGGCGGCGACTGGCTGACGGTAATTTCCCTCCAAAGGCTCGCCGTCACCCCATTGCCTCGCCTCACGATTTAAAAACGAAGATTTCGAAAACGTGATTTCGAAAACATGATTTCGAAAAACCGATTCGAAAAACCGATTCAAGCGACGGCCAACTTTGACGACTCACGCGACTCGGGATAAGCTGAAACCTTCTCACTGCATGAAAACAGGTAGAGCCATTATGCCGACCTCTCAGCCGAAACCTTCCGAATCCGCTCCACCGCTGCTCAGCCCTTCGCTGCTGGCTCAGCTTGAACGCATGGAACTGGTCTCGCGAAAGATCTTTCGCGGACGAATGAAGGGCGAACGTCGCAGCCGCCGGAAAGGGCAGAGCGTCGAATTTGCGGACTTTCGCAACTACGTCGCCGGCGATGATTTGCGCTTCATCGATTGGAACACCTACGCCCGACTGGATAAGCTGTTTCTCAAGCTGTACTTGGAAGAAGAAGACCTGCACTTTTATACCTTGGTTGACGTCAGCCCCTCGATGAATTTTGGCTCGCCGACCAAGCTGGAATACGCCAAACAATTAGCAGCCGCGCTCAGCTACATCGGGCTCTGCCGAGCGGACCGTGTCAAGGTCGAGGCGTTGGATGGTGCCAAAACGAATACGGCACCGGTCCTGCGAGGACGCAGCAGTTTGTTCCAGCTGACCGAGCACGTCCAAAATCTTGGGATCGACACCAATGGTAAGCCCAGCCCGCCGGTTAGCCTGACAGAGGCGGTCAAAGCGTTTTGTTTGCGAAACACGGGCAAAGGTATCCTGGTTTTAATAACCGATCTGATGGACAAATCGGGTTACGAGGAAGCCCTCAAGTATTTGGTCGCTCGCGATTTGGACATCTATTTGATCCACGTGCTCTCGCAAGAAGAAATCGATCCGGAACTGCAGGGCGACTTGAAGCTGGTCGACTGCGAGGACCGAGACTTTGCCGAAATCAGTGTCAGCCGTCGCTTGATCGACCGCTACAAACAAACTCTAGCCAGCTTCATCGAACAAGCTCGAGATTTTAGCGCCAAACGTGGAATCTCTTATACGATGACCAGCACCGAACGATCGGTTGACCGGCTGGTTTCGAAATACCTTCGACAACGAGGGTTAGTGCGGTGAATTGGATCAACATGTTGTCATGGTACCAGTGGTTGATTTTCGCGATCGTACCGCCACTGATTTTCTTGCTGTACTTTTTGAAGCTCAGACGAGTGCCGCTGGAAGTGCCCAGTACCTATCTGTGGTCCAAGACGGTCGAAGACCTGCACGTGAACAGCCTCTGGCAAAAACTCCGCAAGAACTTGCTGCTGTGGTTGCAACTGTTGGCCGTGGCTTTGCTGGCACTTTCATGCTTCAACCCCGGTTGCGATGGAACGGAGCTTAAAGGCGAACGGTTTATTTTTGTCGTTGACCGTTCGGCCAGTATGTCGGCGACAGATACGGTAGAAGGAGTCAGCCGACTGGAAGAAGCAAAAGATCAGATTTGTGTTTTGATCGGTCAAATGGATTCCACCGATTCGGCAATGGTCATTAGCTTCTCCGATGATGCGCAGGTCGAGCAGTCATATACGAATACCAAGAGCATCTTAAAACAAAAAGTCCGTGCGATTGTTCAAACGCAGCGTGGCAGCGATCTTAAAGAAGCGTTGCTGGCGGCGTCGGGCTTGGCCAACCCGGGCCGGACGAGCGACCAAGAGAGCGAAGTTGATGTGCAGGTTGCCGAGGCCTTGGACGCCAAAATGTTGATCTTCACCGATGGAGCGTTTAACAAAATCGATGAATTTCGGATGGGAAACCTGAGCGCCGAATATCATCCTGTCGGATCGCCCGCTGAACCGCCGGCCAACATCGGCATCACGGCATTTTCGATTAGCGACCAGCTGGACTCCGACGGCGAGGTTCAGGTTTTCGCTCGACTTCAAAATTCAGGTCTAGCGGACCAACAGGTTAGTGTTTCTTTACGGGTCGACGGAGAACTGGCCGATGCTAAACAAGTGGAAGTTGGCGGATTGAATTCGACGACTTTAAATTTTGATTTGACCGCGGACACGTCGGGCGTTGCGACTTCGATTCCGATCGAACTGAAAATTGATGCCGACGACTGCTACCTGCAAGACAACAAGGCAACAGCGGTACTGAATCCGCCGCGACGCATCAATGTTTTGGTGTTAACGGACGACCGTATGTTTTTTGAACTCGCGATGACGACGGACCGGTTGCAAAAATTTGCCAATGTTCAATTTGAATTAAGAGAGTTCGTTGAATCGGAAGAGTTTTCGGATAACTCGTTGTTGGGGACTTACGACTTGATCGTTTTCGATCAGTGCCAGCCCAAAACGATGCCGCTATGTAGCACGATCTTTTTTGGATCGCTGCCGCCGGCGGATTGGAAAGAGATCAAAAAGCTAGAGACAGCGCCAATCATCGATGTCAATCAAACTCATCCCGTGATGTTTGACGTTCAAATGTCGCGGGTGAATATTTTGGAAGCGATTGCACTCAAAGCACCCCAAGGCGGCTTGGATTTGCTGCAATCGACTGAAGGCACGTTGATGGCGATTTGCCCTCGCGGAAGCTACGAGGATTTGGTCATTGGATTTCCGCTTTCGAAAATTGACGAAGACGGCGAATCCACCGTCAACACCGATTGGCCGCGGTTGCTCAGCTTCCCGATCTTCGTGCAAAACGCCATGTTGACGCTAGGCGGAGCATCTCAGTTTGGTCGTTCCCGAGATTATTCGCCGGGGCAATTGGTTCAGCTGAAACCTCGATTCCCGTATCCTGAAATCCGAATCACCAACCCGCAGGGAAAATCGAAAACTCTGCAAGCTTCGGTCGACAATCAGTTTATCTACGGCGACACGGACCAACGCGGTGTCTATTCGGTTGCCGGCGCGGACGAAGACAGCGTCGATCATTTGTTTACGGTCAACTTGTTGGACCGGCAAGAAAGCAATTTAGCCGTTCGCGAAAATATTGGTTTAGGTTTGGAGGAAATCGCAGCTCAAACCGGTTCGCAAATCGCTCGAAAAGACCTGTGGGTTTGGCTGGTGCTGGCGTGCTTGGTCGTGATCACGATCGAGTGGTTGATTTACAACAAACGAGTGTTTATCTGAGTTTTGTCTGCAGTCTAGAATTTGAGATGTGAAATGTGAAATTTGAAATTTGAAATTTGATATTTGATATCTCATATCTCATATCTCATATCTCATATCTCATATCTCATATCTCATATCTAAAAATCTAAAAATCTAAAAATCTAAAACCGAATCTCAAAACCCAACTCACCACCATCGATATCTAGATTCGATATCGCCTCGTCAACCGAACTCACATCCAAGCTCGCAAAGTCGTCCAAATTCACTCGGTGCTTGTCCATCACCACCTGAGCTTGGTCACCGATCGCTGCCAACAAGTCGAGCGTACCTTCGAAGTTGACTGAATCGCCGCCACCATTCCCATCAAAGTTCACTGTCTCAAATTTGTGTACTTTTAAATACTGATCGTTCGATTCAAATTCAACAAAGTTATCGTCGACGTCTAATTCTTCTCGTAAACCACTCCCCGACAGGTTCACTTGATCAACGCCATCGTCAAGTGAAACAAAAGTCCGCGATACGCCTCCAAGTTTTAACGTGCTTCCGTCTGCAGTTTGCAAGTCAATCGTGTCAACAGTCGCCGATAACACGTCATGCCCGGTCGATCCATTGACGGTGGCTCGATCTGAACCGCCCGCTGACGAATCAAAACTGACATGTTCAAAACCAATCGCCCGAACTGACAAGTTTGAAGATGTCAGCCGAGTCCAGCCTGGCGAGAATCTAAATTGGTCCGTTGTGGCTGTATCATGTAACGCCGCACGATCGACGCCACCGACGGATTCGGCTCGAATGTTTTTAAAGCCGTGCCCGTAAAAATGGAAACCATCGCCGATCAAAACGGTGTCTTGATTGTTGTGATAAAAACTGTCATCGCCAGCCGAATCCGTCAAGTTCAAGACGTCCTGACCGCTATTGCCAGCCAATGCGTTGACTTGAAAAAAGCCGCGAACCGAAACTGACTTTGAATCGTTTGCAATTTGGCTGACTCCGGGCGCAAGCGAAAACGTATCGTCGCCTTGCGTCCCGTGCAGGTTAGCGACATCAAGACCGCCATTGCCGATGATTTGCGTGTCGACAAAATTGTCAAAAATAAAACTTGTTTGATCGTGCAGCGTCAAAAATGATTTCGTCTCGCCAGCCCCGAATCGATCGGTTTCGTTCGATCCCGTGGCCGTTAATGCGTCCGTACCAGAAATCGATCGAACGTAATTTTGTTCGAAGCCAACCGCGTCGCGACGCTGCCCTGGTTCTGCCAAACTCACGTGCGTTTGGCCATCGATGCCAACCCCCGCCTTGATTTGGTCATTCCCAGCCGAATCCACGAAATACAAATTGTCAAAGCCGGATCCGCCGTCGACACTCGCATCATCAAAGCCCGTTGCAATCAGCGAAAATTCAGCATTTCGAACGTGGACCGCTTCGTCCAACAGGCTGACATGGTCATTGCCTTCGCCCAACGTCACATCGATTGAATCGTTGCCTTGGTGGCTGCGAACGAAAACGTTTTCAACCGTGTCGGCACTCCAATGGTACTGCCAGCCGTTGATATTGGCCGAAAAGCCATCGCTGGCATCGATCGAAATCGTATCGTCTTGGTTCGTTCCATGCAGCGTTATTGACTGTCCGTCGTTGGACACCAAGTTGGCGATCGACAAATCAACCAGTTGGTCCGAACCTGCATTGGAAGCGACCAAAGTAATTCGCTCGCCTTGACTGACGACCGCGTCAATTCGCAAATTTCCGGAACCCGTTGCCGTCCCAATCGATTGCCCGTTCTGGTTGAAGACCTCGAAAGTCATTGCTTGGCTGGAAGACGATTTTGCCAGCACGGTCAGAACGCCATCGCGAGCGGCGGTGAGCTGGTAATTTTGTTGGCCGTTGAGATTTTGATCTTGGAGATGATTGACAACAATCGTGCCTAGGTCCGTCACGGTGCCGCTGTAGCCGTTGCCTTGGTTCGAACCACCGACTTCATTCAAGCCGCCACTTGGCTGATACGCGGCAGCGATTTCAAAGTGGCCCGTGCCATTGTTCGTGAAAATTTTGAAACTGTACTCTTGGCCCGCTTCCACGTTCAGAAAGACTCGATTGCCATCAACCGTAATCGTTTGACCGCCAAAATCAACGCCGGCATCCAACTGATGCGTACCGGTGATCGTTAGTTCCAATTGACCGCTGGACTGGGCAGTGAATTTGATCGCGTCAACATCGGTCAGTTGCCCGATCGTACCTGTGATCGCATCGCCGTTGTTTAACTGGCCAATGGAAGTCGCTTGATCCAACTGTTGGCTATAGTGATCGGTGATCACGCTTTCGAGCGCGGCGCGAAAATTAATTCGAGAGTAGTACTGGTTGGTCGTCGCATCGAAAACGCTGTCCGACGTTTCGACGAACTGCTGGTAGAGCTGATCTTGAGTGACGCCGAAATTCCCGACAAACTCGTTGGCCTGCCGCAAAATCGCACTGGCTCCGGCCACGTAGGGAGCCGCCATGCTGGTTCCCGAGGACTTCAAAAACGCGTCCGTTTGCGAGCCGCCGAACAAGTGGTCGGGCACGGCGCTTCGAACCAATTCACCCGGTGCCACTAAAACGTTGTCGTCACGCTGCGAAAAATCGCTCAGCTGCCCGTCAGCGCCATGACTCGCAACTGGCACCACGCTCGAGCTGGCAGCCGGGTAGCTCAAAGCCTTTTCACCAATCTGTTCAAAACGGTTTCCTGCAGCAACGCTGATGAAAATCCCATCTTGTTTCAATTCAGCGAATTCGTCTTCCAGCGAACCCCATTCGGGCGTTGTCGATGGATCCCAGCCGGTTCCCAACGACAGGTTGACCGTGGTGATCGGGAATTCGTAGTCGTCTTGATGTTCGATGACCCACTGCAGAGCTTTTTCCACCAGCGCCAAATCTCCAGCGCCGTTATCGTTAAACACGCGCAGCGCGACCAAGTCCGCCCCCGAAGCGACGCCCAACTGCGAAGGGTCTTCGCTGCCGATGATGCCGGCCACATGAGTGCCATGGTATCCGGCGGGTCCATCGTCGTACGGGTTGGCATCGTTTTCGGCAAAATCCCAACCGCCAACGACTTTGTGTCCTTGTCCAAATCCATCACCAAAGGCGGCGTGATCCCAAGCGATTCCTGAATCGATGACGGCGATGGTTTGGCCGGCTCCGTTGAGCCCAAATTCGGCGGCGATGTTGGCGGCGTCGGCGGCTGCATTTTCCAAACTCGAATTGGCGATCGAGTCGTTGGTTTGAATCGCGACTTCTTGCTGAGTGATCGCGGGGGCGGTCAGTTCCAGTTCAGGAAGCAAGGCCACGATATCCGGCGCGATCGATTGGCCGGACATCACCAATCGCTTTTCAAATTGTTCAAATTGCAGACGACGCTCATGGGCACCGCCACGACGTTTTTTGGACATGATTGCCAACGCTGGGAGCAGTTTGCACCATCCTGGCTTTAAATTTAACGCCGATCCGTTGGCGAAGGTGTTCTGTGGTGGCCAACCGCGGCCATGTCGTGTAGCCATCGCGATTGAACTTTGCAAGCCAGAGAAATCGTGTCTCGGTTACTATTGTTGGTGAGTCTTTGCCGGTCGTTAAGATTCGATCTTGATAACGACTGACAAAAACATGGGGCAGAATTTGAAAATCAGTTTTCGATTCTGTTTTACCTTGGCCACAACACCTCACTCGAGGTGGTTTTCCATGGTTTGCCCGAAACTATACGTTTCGTTTCTTCAACGGTTTAGAAAAGTCACCGTTTTTTTGGCGGGATCAAATAATCAACTAAAGCTGTTAAACCATGCCGGTTATTCCAGCCAGCTAAACCAGACAACCGTTAACGAATGCTTAACGTATGCCGACGGTGCCACGAAATGTCAAACTTGACCGATTATTCTGACGAAAACGGACCTTAGGTTTGGTGCGGATAGATCGATTGATCCACGCCAAGCCACCGCAGACGATTCTGAATTGCTGCGAGGGATCAATCTCACGCCACGATCTCTCGCAGCAGTTTTTTTGTACAAGGAGCAAGCAGTGAAGCCTCTTTCCACATTGCAATATCTTCATCTTTCTTTGTTGGCCAAACCCGTGTGCAACCGGAAGTTGTTGCAGCTGGTAAAAAAAGAACAATGCCAATCGTTCCTCGAAATTGGACTCGGCGACGGCACGCGGTGCCAAAACATGCTTCGCATCGCCAACAAATTCAGCGACCGACCGATCCGCTACACGGGCGTTGACCTGTTCGATGCTCGGCCAGCCGGCGAACCGCTCAAGCTGATCGACATGCACAAAACGTTGAAAGCTTTCGATGCCAAAACCCAGTTGGTTCCAGGTGCCGCTGGCCACGCGATCCAACGGATTGCCAATTCACACTTGCGCACGGATTTGATCGTCATCTCGGGCGAAACCGATTTGAAAGAAATCGAATCGGTCATCTCATTCTTCCCACGAATGCTGCACGCAAATTCATGCGTCTTGATCCAGCCCTCTTCGGACAAGCCCTTTCGAGTGCTCAATCGGTTGGATATTGAAAGATGGACCACCAAGGTTGCTGGCTCCGACCATTCGCAAACATCAAAGGCCAACGAAGCCGCGTAGTGCGATGCTCTGGTTGGAAGACAGAGCGAATAAAAGTGACCTTGTAGTGCGTTGCGACCTCGCAAGGCGTTGCGACCTCGCAAACCGATAGATGCCTCTTTCAGTTGGACAGCGCCACTTTGGGGGTGTTTTGCCGCTTCCGTCGGGCTTGCCCCGG
>CAZROJ010000067.1:19718-22178 GCA_964601665.1 uncultured Pirellulaceae bacterium | reverse complement strand
TTCGAATCTGTTCAACCAAATCGGTAAGCTCGGGGCCGGCAAAGTGAATAAGCGTTGTCATGGTCGATCTTTTCTGGCGAGCGAGAAAGAAGTTTGGTCTGCGATCGGTTGGTTACCGTCAGTCGCATCTAAAACCTATGTCAAGTTCCAGCCGGAGGTCGGCGAAAAGCTTGTCGAGATACGATGTTTGTCGCCGGCGTCGTGGCCGCGACCCAACATAATTGGGGCAAGTGGAAATACCCAACCGCGAAACACCATTGGTCCTTGAAAAGTTTTAAAAGTCGGTTCAGGAGTTGGTGGGCCGGCTGTGAGTCAGCTGTGATTAAGCGGGCTGCGGGTGCATTGGATCGAGGGTCAGTCGTTTGTAGCTAATTTGTTTTAGCAAGCAGGGTCAACGGCTTGGAGTGTCGATTCGTGGCAGCCTTGTATACGGCTCGGACGCAATGCAATCTTCGAGCGTTTTCAGCAGGTCAGTGTTAATTTTGGCTTTCACGGTTCGGCGGTCCAAGCCGACGATTTTTGCTACTTTTTCGTAGCTGTTGTGCCGGCTGTAAAGCGAGGTGCAGTAGCGACTGACCAACTGGTCGGCCGTGTATTGTTGGCAGTCGATGTCCTTGAGCCAGGCGGGTAAGGTCTGCGCTGCGGTCGCGTTGGCACTGGAAAACACGGGCGTGTAGCTACGCCGAATCAAAAAACTGTTGACGCATTGTTCGAGCTCTCGAATGTTGCCATGCCATGGATAGTCTGCGCCAAGATGGTCTTGGATCCAGCTTGTTGTCTCGTCAGCCAGGTCTTCGTGCGGCGTGCGAGTTTGTTGAGCGATGATCGACGAAACCAACCACAACAGGTCCTCGGCGCGATCGTCCAGTTGCTCGCGCAGGCTGGGGGTTTGAATTCGGTCGGTGCACAGGCGAAAGTAGAAGTCTTCGCGGAAACGCCCGGCTGCAATCTCGACTGGAATGTTGCGGTTGGTCGCCGCGATAATTTTTCCTTTGAAGGGGCGGAGTTTAACTTCGCCGATTCGCGAATACGTTCGTTCTTGAATGACTCGGAGGAGCTTGACTTGAAGGTTAAGTGCCAGTTCGCCAATTTCGTCAAGGAAAACCGCTCCGTTTTCGCTGCAGGTTTCAAGCCAACCCATTCGATTCGAAATCGCGCCGGTGAACGCGCCTTGGTGATGCCCAAACAGTTCCGATTCAATTAGCGTGGGAGAAAGTGCGGATAGGTTCAGCGGAAGGAACTGGGCATTTTCGTCGCATTGGAAACGGATTTCTTTGGCGTCAAAGGGAATGTATTGAGACAGTCCAACGGCGCGGGCGATCAGTTCTTTTCCGGTTCCCGAAGGGCCAGTGATCAGCGTTGAAAAGTCGCGCATGTTGTCGAACATCGAAACGTGGTAGCGCCGCAAATCACAAGTGAAAATCGATTCCCAGACGCGCTCGCGAAGTTTCGCGATCGGCAAAGACTCACCCAAAATAAAATCGAAAATATGAAAGAACGCTCGGTGAACTTGAGCCAAGCAAGCGAAATAATGGGCGGCGGTTTTTTCATCGATTTGGAAACCGGCACCGACGTTGAAAAACTTTTGGAAGTCGCGATAGAATCCATCCCATGCTTGTAACGTGGCGTCGCGGTCCTTTTTTGTTTTGCCTGCGAATTGGCTGGCGTTGACTGGTGTTACGTACTCGTACAGTAGCAGATACATCACGGTGTCCCAGTAATCGTCGCGCAAGTTTTCCGGGATCGCGGCCGCACCGCTGGCGGCGTCGGCACAAACTGCAACGACGCACTCGCGAGCCATTAGCTTGAGCTTGATGACGTTCGGACGGTCTGTTGCGACCGCGTTTTCTTTTCGATTCCAGGCAATCGAATCCATTGGCTCGCAATCGCGACCAAGAATCTTCTTTTCGATCTCAAACCGCTCGGGTGAAAACGGATTGCAGTTGGCCAGTCGAGCGATCGAGGTGAGGGTCTTTTTATGGTTCGCGTGCATAGGGCAATGTGTTCATCAAATGTACTCAGGCGCTCTTTCATTGTACAAGGCGATTTTGCAGTTGCGAGTCGTGGAAGTTTTTTGTTGAGTGTAAGCTGTTGCGGATCAGGTGTTTGTGGTTTTTTTATGCAGTGGTTAAGAGTTTTGGAACGGCTGCTGCTTTAGGCCAGGCAGGTCGCCCGTTGGCGAAAGCAACTTTTAATCCGTTCTGTCTGGAGAACCCATGAATCGCGAAATGCACGGTAGCGAAACGCTGAGCGAAGAATCGGGCCGAGCGTCCGAGATCATCCACAAGCCGGCGTCGAATTGGCGGGCGATTGAAGTGTGGAGCGTGCTTGGATGGGTTTGGGGGCGTTTTAATTTGGCGGTTTGAAGAAAGTTTATCCCACAACCTTGTGGAGCGATGCCTTTTAAACGTTGTCGCCAATGATTGACATTGGCACGAAATCAATCACCAATCAAATCAA
>CAZROJ010000067.1:12042-19618 GCA_964601665.1 uncultured Pirellulaceae bacterium | reverse complement strand
AATCACCAATCAAATCAAATCAATCACCATTCATTTCCAAGTCCAGCAGCTTTTTGAGTTCTTCGTCTTCGAAGATGTCGGTGTCAACGTTCAGGCGTTCGTCGAGGTCAACGATGATGGTTTCTAGGTCGATTGCTTGTTGATCGGTCAGGGCGACTGAGTCACTGATGCGGTCGCGTTTGATCTGGTCCAGCATGGAGCGAATACGAGTGATGGCGTCTTCGTAGGTGGTGATATTTTGTTTGGATTGTTTGATTGCGTTGATATCTTTTCTCAGGTTCAAAACAGCCAGCTTGATTTCGTTGTTTTCCGACTTGGCATAGTCGTCGCCGGAGTTGATGCCGTTTTCTTTGAGGAATTCGACGGTCTTTTTCTTTGAATTTTCAAGTAGCTTGACCGCCTGTTCAATTTTTCGCTTGTCCATATTCAGCGTTGTCAGTTTGTCGCGAAATTCAGCTTCGGTTTTCATCAGCCCGTCATTTTTTGGTTGGGGCTGAAGATCGCTAGGGCGGTTGTTGGTGTAGACGAGGTATCCCAGCACGCAGGCGACGCCAGCGAACATGATGATCAAAGTGTTTTGTAGCGTATTGTTGGTCATGGGTTAGTGATGGCAATGGTTACAAAAAGAAGGGACGCCCAATAAAGATTGGGCATCCCAGAAGAAGTGTCAAACCGAGTCAATCGATTTTACTCGTCGTCTTGAAGTGCCTTTTCAATGGCCGACTGAGTGGACGAGACGTCATCTTTTTCGCCGAAGATATCATCGATGTCCGTGGTGCTAGAAAGTTCGCCTTCCAGCTCCAAGAGTCGGGCTTCAAGTTTATCATCTTGAACGGCCATTTCGACATCCAAGTCTTCGATCATTTTGTCGACGCTGGCTTGAAGGTCGTTGAAGCCTTCATTGATATCCATGTCAGGGTTGGACATGGATTGGGCTACTTTTTGGCTGTCCAACAATTCAATTTTTTGGTCGATCTCGTCTATTTTAGATTTCAACTGCTTCAGCTGAGTCGTGGATGTGCTCTTCTGTTTGGCAAGCACATCAAGGTTCTTCTTGAGCAGACCGACTTCGATGTTCACCTGTTTGTTCTGCGTCTTGAGGAACTCAAGTTTTTTAAGCTGTTCGGTCGCCATGGTGTTCAGTTCTTCTGTGGTGAACGTCTTGCTGTCCACCTCAACTGAACCTTCGGCTTTTGCGTCGTTGAGCAAGCCGTTGAGTCGTTTCAGGTTGTTACGGACGGTTGCTTTTTCTTCAGTAACTTTTTCTTGTTTTTTAAGCGAACGTTCGTACTTCACTTTGAAGCGAACATGTTGCTCGCTAACTTTTTCGGTGACTTCTTGAACTTCGTTTAGCTTCCGTTCGACCGTCTTTCGGGCGACCTGCCATTTGCCAAGCAGTTTGTCGATTTCTTCGAGTGTTTTGTCGGCTGCCACATCGATGCGGTCTTTGAATCCGCCACAGCCAACATAGCCGACCATTCCAACACCGATAATCAGTGCTGCTACGAGTAAGTATTTTGTCATTTTTTTAACCTCAAAAGTTTATGGATCGACGAGCGTAGGCACGACCGGTAACGCTCGATATTCAATTCGTGAATGTAAAAATTAGAACGTTAAAATTAGAACCTTAGGCCCATGGAATTTCAAATCCCGTTTGCGTTTTTGGCAAGATTATTTGAGCTAATTGGGTGTAGGAAGTTGAGCGAAGTATCGATGTGGGCGGGGGAAAGCGACGTGTTAGCTGGGGCTGAGATTTCAAAAGAAAGCGCGGTCGCGACACTTGAGCGAGTGGTTGCTGAGCGGCGTTCTGTTAGATTTTCTTAGCCGCCGAAGTGGTTAGACGAGCCGCCGAAGTGGTTAGACGAGCCGCCATTCGGCTTGATAGTTCAAACCCAGCGTGATGATCTTTCTGAGTAGTTGTTCGTAGCTCAATCCGATTTCTTCGGCAGATTCTGCGAAATCTTCGCCGTAAGAAAGGTTGGGGTTGGGATTGGCTTCGATCACGAAAACTTCTCCGTCTTCGCGCAGGCGCAGGTCCAGCCTCGCGTAGCCGCTCAAGCTGAGCGCTCGGTAAACTCGTTTGCAGACTTTGGCGATCTTGGCCTCGATGCTAGGAGCGATGTCGATCGCGCGGCAGGTTTTGATGCCCAGTTTTTCTTGGTACTTGATGTCCCACTTGACTCGGGATGTTGCGATCTGCGGATCGCCGGGTTTGGCGTTTTCGAACAGCATTTCCCAGGTTGGAAAAACTTGCAGACGCCGGTTGCCGAGGACGCCGACGTAGAGCTCGCGGCCCTGAATGAAGGTCTCGATCAACGCGTCCGTTTCGGTTTCTTGGTGAATGTAATCGATACGATTGGCCAGTTGTTGATCGTCGTAAACGATGCTGGCCTTGGAGATTCCCAGCGACGCGTCTTCGGAAGAAGATTTGACCAGCAAGGGGTATTCGAAGGCGGCAGGTTTGCGGGCGACTTTGCCGCGCGCGACCACGAAGAAGCCGGGCGAGCGAATTCGATGAAACGAAAGAATTTTTTTGGCCAGCGGTTTGTCGTGAGCCAGCAATAGGCCGCGCGGATTGCAGCCGGTGTAGTGCTGCTTCATCAATTCTAGGTAGCTCACGACATGGTGGTCGTAGACGCCGACGCCGTGAAACTCTTCCAACAAGTTGAACCAAACCTGTGGTCTAAAGTCTTCTGTGGCTCGGCGAAGATCGCCCAAGTCATCGTAAACGCCCAGCGGCAGAACTTCGTGTCCCATTTCGCGAAGCGTATTCACGACATCGAACTCGGTTTTCCATTCAAGGATTTCGGTTTCGGAGTGGCCTTTGAGCGAATCGGGCGGCACGAGCGATTCGTGCATCAAGACAAGAATGCGCAGTCGTTTCATGCGGCGCTCCCTGTCCAGGAAGGCAGCTGATGGGTCGATCGCCAAAAAATTAAATGCCGCAAAAGAATCTAGCCCGAGAGTCGACTGTTTCGAGAAAACCGTAGTTGGACAATTTTAATGTTGGGAAATTGTCCCAACCACTCGGTAATCGCTCCGAAACAAGATAACGGCCAGCGGTTTCGGTAAATCGGGCCGACTATGCTGTTTGGGCGGGTAAAATAGACGGGTTCGCGAGCGTGGCACCGCGGGAATGCGCGTCTTTATTTTCGGCGCAGCGGGCTTGGCAGAAGGAACGTGTATCGAGAAAGCAAACGCCAAAAGCGTTCTGGATCCGGTTAGGCAGGGCTAAAGCAGAGTTAAACGTTAGGTCGGTTGACGCTTTAATGCCGAATTAAACCGGGTTGAATGTCCAGCTCAAATGACTCGAATAAACCGGCCTTGAAACGCTCGATCGCGATCGCGCCCATGACAGCATTGTCGGTGCAAAATTCGAGCGGCGCGAAATGCAAATCGACGTGGTTTGTTTGGCAAGCTTGTTGCAGGTCATGGCGGAATACTTGGTTTGCAGCGACACCGCCGCCAACGCAGATTCGTTTGAGCCCAGTATGTTGCGTGGCCGCGATCGCTTTGGCGACCAAGCAATCGACGACGGCTTGTTGGAAACTGGCACAGACGTCGGCGATTTGTTGATTGCCGAGATTGAGTTCGGAAAAGTCGACCTCGCCGGGGCCGGCGATGGCGTAGCGAACCGCCGTTTTCAATCCGCTGAAGCTGAAATCCAGTTTTGGGTCATGAATGAAACTGCGTGGGAACGAGTGGGCTTTGGGGTTGCCGCGTTGAGCCATTTTGGAAACCGCCGGGCCGCCGGGATAGGGCAGGCCGAGCATACTGGCGACCTTGTCAAAGGCTTCGCCTGCGGCGTCGTCGATCGTGCCGCCGAGGTATTCAGCGGTCAGCGGATCGGCGTAGCGATACAAATGGGTATGGCCGCCACTAACAATCATACCGACGCATGGAAATACTGGCGTTTGGGATTGGATTTGGCAAGCGTAAACGTGGGCATGCAAATGATTGATGGCAATCAGAGGCAGGTTTGCGGCCAAGGCCAAGGCTTTGGCCGCGACGACGCCGACCAGCAAGGACCCAGACAGCCCGGGGGTGTTGGCCACGGCGATTGCATCCAAATCGTTCAATTCAATCGCTGCCGTTTTCAGCGTTTGGTCGATCACGGGAATGATTCGCTGGACATGGGCTCGAGCGGCGATCTCGGGCACGACTCCGTTAAACTGCCGGTGCAGTTCATCTTGGGACGCGATGACGCTGCCGAGAACCTGTCGGTCGGAGTTGATAATCGCTGCCGCAGTTTCATCGCAGGTAGATTCAATGCAGAGAATTCTAAATTTTTTGGCGGATTCCATTAGCCAGTGAACACTTTTCGAAACTAATTTGAGCGGGCGGGGTTTAATCGCATGATTCATTGTGGTGGCCGAATTGCCGTTAAAAACAGATTAAAACGGCGATCACGATCTTTTTTTCGGCTTCGGTCAACGTGTCGGCGTCAAAAACTTCCGAGCCGGCTCGAAAAACCACGATGAATTGATTTAGCGAATTAAGATTCTACGCGTGTTCGCCGGTTCTCGGCAATGAGTGCGTTTGTTCGATGCGATGAGCCCGATGCGATGAGCCTTCGGGGCTTTTATTTAGACAGATTTCCATAGGTTTCGACATGAAATTTTGGCTGGCTTTCGTTGCTGCTGTTTTCGTTGTTCCCACTGCCACGTCGCAGGGGTACTCGCCGTTTCAGAATCAATTGGATCAACCGAATAAAACGGAGGCCGCTGCGGCCAAGGCTCAAGATCAATCAGAGCAAGGCAATGAAAAATTGGCGGACGGGAAAATCCGTTTTTCTTTCGTCGGACAACCTTGGTCGGAGGTGATTCCTTGGTTTGCCGAACAGGCCGGGTTTTCTTTGCAGACGGTTGAGCGATGGCCGGAAGGTTCGTTCAATTTGCAGGACACTGAAACCTACACGACGCTCGAGGCGCTAGACCAATTGAATCGAACGTTGGCCGGGTTGAGTGAACCGTTTACGCTGGTTAGAAACCGCAAGACATTGTTGTTGAAGCCAGCGAACGAACCTATCAATGACGATTTGGTTGAAACTGTCGACGTGAAGGATCTGGACAACCGCGGTGCTTTCGAGATCATGACGGTTAGTTTTGACTTGGGCGATCTGGACGCGGCTCAGATGTTTGCCGAATTGCAGGCGCTGGTTTCGGAACGAAATCGCGGCTTCTTTTTTGTTACGCCGGCCGCGAATCGAGTTCAAGTTCGCGAGACGGGGCAGCGTTTGCGTAATATTCGCGACACGATCAAGATCGCTCAAAAGCGGTTGGATGATGCGAAGCTGCGAACGATCCAATACAAGCTCAAATTCCAAGACCCCGAGACGTTTATTGGGTTGGTCGGTGGTAACTTTGGAATCGCGGCTGGGCAAAACACTAATGCCAACGGAACGTTTAGCATGCGAGCGGAAACGCTTGGCGATCGATTGTTTGTGACGGGCAATAATAAAACGCTAGAAGAATTCGAAACGTTGGCCAAGCTGATCGATTCGGATCCTAAAGAAGAGATTGAAAATACGCAGTTCGACGCTCCAACGATCGTGACGTACCCAGTCTCGATTGATCCCAAGCTGGCTTTGAACATTTTGGAGACCATGTTGGAAGGCCGCGACGTGAAGATGGGCCAGGACGAACAAACGGGTGCGATCACGGTCCAAGGTCGCGAAGAGGATCATAAGGTTGTCGAGGAATCGCTGGCTTCGGTATCGAATTCAAAGACTTCGAATTTTGAGATTATCCAGTTGGAAAAGATCGGTGCTGCGGAGGCACTTTCGATTCTTCAGGCGATCTATCGGCAAGATGCGTTGACCGATGATGTCATTTCCGGCCCGGTTTTGCTGGCCAATGCGACACTGAACACCGTGATCGTGTCGGGAACGGCTCGAGAAGTCGTCGAAACCAAATCAACGCTGGAAAAGCTGGACAAAAACTACATCCCGGTAGATTTTGGACCGCGAACAACGGTTCGAATGGTTCCGATGTCTGAATCGGAGCAAGAGCGCTTGCTGCCGATACTTCCGGACCTGTTGGGGTCGGTGGGACGCGGCGACAATCCTTTCAAGGTGATTCGTCCGAGGGATCGCAAATCCTTTCCCGATCGCGTGCGAAATGGAGAGTTGAATGCACCCGTCAAAGAGGATCTGCCCGATGATTTGAACGACCTTTTACCACCGGCGGAGCCACAGGCGTCTAGCCATTCGGCGACGGATAGTTGGCGTGACCAGGTGCTGGCTTTGGCTTGTCTGGCGATTGGTCCACAAAAAATGGCAATCGCGACGACGGCGTGTCTGCAAATGGACGACCCTGTTCCCGCAACGAACTCGCGGCCTTCGGACTATCAGCCTCCTAAGCCAGTGCAATCGGTTGCCGGGGCTCCCATCGAGTTTCGATTTACGGAATATGGTTTGACGATTGAATCCGAAGACTTGGATGCGGCGGACGATATCGAAGCGGCGATCCAAGACTTTTTGGGAACCGCTGGTGTGATTCAGTCGCCGACTATTTTTGAGATCAAACACCGTCCGGCTGGGGAAATGAAACAGCTGTTGGAAGAAAACTTGGGTATGTCAGACCCAGATTCTGGCGGCGGCGGTGGCGGAGGAGGCGGTGGATTGTTGGGCGGTATGATGAGCAATATGATGGGTGGCGGCGGCGATCTGATGGGATCACTGTTAGGCGGTAGCGGCGGCACTGGCGGTGGCGACATCATGGTCGAAGGCGATGTTTCTTTTGTTGTTGATGCAAGATTCAATCATATTTGGGTTCGCGGCGCGACGGATAATGATTTGATCGCGATCAATAACATGATCGATCGACTGGATATGCCCGAAGGTGAGACCAAGCCAGAGGTTCAAGGAAAAACGCGAATCATCCCGGTCTTTCATCGCGATGCGGAAGAACTCACGACAATCATCAAAAGCCAATTGCCTGAATTGATGTACAGCGAGAACGCCGAAAAGGGGCAGAAGTCGAACAACGAGATGGCTCAGATGATGCAAGCGGTGCAGTCATTGACCGGCAAGAAGAATAATGCCAACAATGCCTCGAATGATGCAATGAAACCAAAGCTGAAGCTGACGGCGGATAAGGTAAACAATCAAATTTTGGTTACAGGGCCGGAGTATCAGTATCTTGTCGTGGTTGATTTGGTTGAGGAACTCGATCAAGCCCCGCCCAAGCGAGCGACTGAAATCATTCCCAGTGTTTCGTCGCTGGTTTTGGATTCGTTGAAAAACCGATTCCCCAAACTTCAAATTGGCGAGGGTGAAGAGGGGCAAGACGGAGCAAGCGGCGACGGGAATGGTTCCAAGCAACAATCGGCCGCGGACAAAGCGCGAGCTCAGCAGACACAACAAATTCAACAACGCATGCAGCAAGCGATTCAACAGCGAATCCAACAAAGCCGTCAACAGGGCGGTGGGCGCGGTGGTCGAACCGGGGGCCGAGGTGGACGCGGCGGGCGTTAGGCAATAACCGAGAGTCGAGAGGCGATTTAGAATCTGCCGGGCACCAAGGCCAACGTTAGATTCGCCAACGTTAGATTCGCCAACGCTAGATTCGCAAAC
>CAZROJ010000067.1:0-11942 GCA_964601665.1 uncultured Pirellulaceae bacterium | reverse complement strand
CAAGGCCAACGTTAGATTCGCCAACGTTAGATTCGCCAACGCTAGATTCGCAAACATCAGATTCGCAATCGTTGCAAACATCAGTGGCAGCACTGTGACTACCGATCGCGTTGAGTTTCGGTTGCAGTTTCTCTCTGAGCTGCCAGAGTCTGCGACCGCGATGGCAGCCGCGATTTTTTCAGGGGTTTTCGGCGACTGTTTGGCTGGTGAGAGCGTGGTTGTTTGAACGTTTAAGACCCAGGAGATTGTTAATCTGCGTACTGGGCAGCGGTAGAAAAGATAACAAAATCGTATTCCCGCGTCACGAATGCGAAACCCGCAGCGAGTTCTTAGGTTTAAAAATAGCAAGTGTAGTTTCGAGGGCCGTTGGTGACGGGTTACGATCCAATTGTGTTGCTGATTTGTTCTCGATTGGTCAAAAAGGCTCGCTTTTTTTAGTAATCAAATTCGCGAATCAACGTCTACTCTTCGACTCGATTTGCGGCTTGAAAACTCATGAAAGCTTCGTTTGCTCGCTACGGATTGAGGCAAGTAGCAACTGGCGTGGGCGTACGAGTTCGCGTTAGGAACCCCCATTCATTGGAGTAGGTACACCCATGGCCGATAGTTTTTGGTACATAAAAAATTGCAACCTTTTTTCGCAACTGTCGGCGTCGGATATTGCTGATCTCGAAGCCCAATCGAAGGTTCGAAAGCTGAAAAAAGGCGACCCGGTTTATCTGCCCAGCGAACAAGCCGATGGTGTTTTACTGGTCGCACAAGGACGCGTAAAAGTTTGCCATGCAACACCCGATGGCAAGCAATCGATTCTTGGGTTCGTGGACGTGGGCGAGATCTTTGGCGAACTGTCAATTTTGGGCAATGAGCGGCGGGACGAATATGTCGAAGCGACGGAGAAAACGACTTTGGTGTTGTTGCCCAAAGAGGCCCTCAACCAAGTGTTGCGGAAGTACCCCGAACTCGTCCTTGGCGTGACCAAGTTGATTGGGATGCGCCGTCAGCGCGTCGAAAAGCGTTTGCGAAACTTATTGTTCCGGTCCAATCGCGAACGCGTGATTCATTTATTGCTGGAGCTGTGCGAAAAGTACGGCCAACGCACCGAAGCGGGAATCACGCTAAACATTCGATTGTCACATCAGGAGATGGCGTCGATCATCGGCAGTACACGAGAGACCGTCACCGTGGTGCTCGGGCAATTGCAAAAAGAGAACCTGCTCAAGATCGCTCGTCGCCGCGTGATTATTCTGGACTTGGATCGACTGGCCGGCGAAGTCCACGAAGCAGCACCGGAAGTCGGCGGGCTTGCCCCGCTGGTTCGCCCGCATGTTGCCCCGCGTTTAGCAGCCAATCGATTTTAAGAATTTCAAAATATGCAGCGACTTGATTCTGCGATCGAATCAATCAAACAACAGCAAGGCGATGCTGGACTTTGGTCCGGTGTCGTCTTTTTTATTACGATCAACCGCGTTCCAATCTTGCCTGTTCCAATCAAGCCTGTTCCATTCAGCTAGTGTCATCAGAACAACCGCGACGTTGCATGATTGAGATTCGCTGTACATTTATTTTTGCTAGGGATCAAAGTGTGGCTATGTTGAAAATGATTGTTTGCCTTCTCTTATCAATTTATTTTTGTGGATTCTCGGCAGTGCGACGAGTGCCTCCAGTTCCGTGATTGTCGCCACCGTGATCAAAAATTGATCGATGTTTGGGTGTTTGCGGATTTTATATTTCCGCCTTCAGATTATTGATGACGGGCATGTCAATCGCAGGTATCGAAACGGTCGGTGTTTGATTCGAAAAATCTTTCCAGCTGGGCGGCATGTTGCGAGCGATTTCAATTTGGGTGAAGGGGTTGGTCGATCGGGCCCCGTGTTTCAAGGCCCAAGTCGCCATCCTTTGGAGACCGGAAACTAGGTTGTCGTCGCCTTGGACGCCAAACACGCTTTGGACGTGAGAATGGTCCGAGTAAGCGTGCAGGACTTCGTTACGAGCGGGTAAGTATTCAATCTGGGCCTCGGTGCCCATCACTTGGCCGACGGTTTCAGCCAGCTGATTTACCGAGTACGGTTGGTCGGCTCCGATGTTGAAAATTTGATTTCTAGCTCCGACGATCGAAGGAGATTTCGCGATTGTGGCGGCGACGGGGCCAACGTAGCTGAAGGCCCGAGTCTGCGTTCCATCGCCGAAGATGGTCAGCGGACGACCTTGCATGATTTGGTTCATGAAGATTCCGATCACATTGCGATAGCGGTCGCCAATGTTTTGAAATTCGCCATACACGTTGTGAGGGCGAAAGATCACGTAGTCCAGCCCGAACATTTCATGGCTGCATTTAAGCTCTTGTTCGACCGCCAATTTGGCGACGCCGTAGGAGTCCTCGGGTTGAGGAATCATGTCTTCTCGCATCGGCAATTGGTTCGCCCCGTAGACGGCAATCGACGATGTAAAAACAAACGTTTTAACTTCGAAGTTAATCGAAGCGTTGATCAGGTTCACGCTGCCGACCAGATTGTTGCTGTAATTGAACCGCTTGATGAAATGGCTGAGCCCTTCTGCCGCGTAAGCGGCCAAGTGATACACTTGATCGAAGCGATGTTTTTCAAACAAGTTGTTGACTAGCAGGTGATTGCAAATGTCGCCGACCACCAGTTCAGCCTGAGCTGGGACATTGTCTTTGAAACCACCGCTCAGGTCATCTAAAACCACGACTTGGTGTCCGGCGTGAAGCAGTTCGCGAACAACGTGGGCACCGATAAAACCGGCACCACCGGTAACGAGGCATTTTGAGTTGGGTTGCATTCGAATTCGACTTTGCATTCGGGAGAGGTGCAATGCAGGCCCGGGCGGTCCTGTTCGCGATGCAATTGAAATCGGGATTTGGCGAATCGAACATCATCCTTTGGCAGCGATTGTCGCATCGTCAAGTATTGCGTTTTTTGCGACCCAACCGTGATGGTTGTGTTTTAGGAAGGTGCCGGTTTTAGGGTTCGTAGGGAGATAGATCAACCGCATCGTCGCTTTCGATGTGCAATCGCCAGGCTCGGCGGTTGGGATAGTAGTCGAGCAGTTTTTGGTTTTTGACATCGCCCATGTCGCGAGCCCAAACGATCTGCGACTCGTCGATGTCGGCTTCGTTGTAGACCCAGTCAAAGTGGATTGGGTATTCGTCACCGTAGGAACAAACGATCAAATGATGCGAGTCAGTTTGGTCGCTCAGCCGCGTCAATACCTCAGATCGGGGCGTACTTATATCCGCTTGAGACCACATGAACAGGATCAAGGGCAGTTGCAGGATCGAAGCCAAAATCAAACCGCGCGCGATTGCCAAGCCCCACGCTTGCCGCCTACGCCAGACTTTGAGAAGCCGCAAGCATCGAATGTTAATTGCAAAAAACAGGGCCAAGGCTGGGGCAAGGTAGTGCGGGTAAATAAATGAGGCACAAAACTGCGTGTGAATTAGTAAGACCAACGCAACGACCGTGAATGCAAAACGATGCCAAGGCGATTTGAAAACAAAAACAAGCGGCAAAAGTGAAATCCAAATTCCGATTGGAAGGAAGTCGCGCAACAGCCGCAGCTTTCCAGCCAGCTGTTTCCAGTAGTAGTCGAACTGTTGGGTAGCCAGTTGGCGCTCGCGACCAAACTCCAGATAAAACCGCTCCATTCTCGGATGCGTATAGCTGGGAATCGATGGCGGTTCTTTCCAGATCAACATCGAATTCGCGCCGTAAGTTTGATCGTGCAAAACGTAGGGCATCTTCGTGACGCTGCCCGTAACGGCATGGTTGTACGATGCGATAAAGCCGAGGCCTAGGCATCCGATCAATAGAATGGGAACGGCCGCTTTGATTGTTTTATTAGACCAAGAAATATCGGTACGTGTGCAGTACCAATAGATGAGTGCGATTGAAACAACGATCGATACGAAAGCCCCTTCGGCCGGCCGGGAGATAGAAAGTAGGACCATGCCGATACCTAAAGCCACCGCGTCAGTTGGTTTCACAGTGTCCTTGGTCGACCAGAGTCGGTGGAAACCGCCAAATAAAAGCGCACCGCCCATCAGGGCCACCGATCCGCCCCACCAAGTTTGCCCCCATGCTCTTAAAAACATTCCGTTGGAAGCGAACAAGAGTCCGGCGATCGCCGCCCATCGCGGGGTCGTCCAGCTACGCATCATCCAATACAGACTCGCACTGGCCAACGCGTAAGCGATCCAGACTCCAACGATCGAGTGTCCCGTTAGGATTTGGCCCAAGGCCATAAACAGGCTTGAGCCGGGCGGATATTTGGAAGCGTAAGTTGGTTTGGATAAAACGTGATAGGTTTCAAAATGTTCGGCCAAAGGGTGGCTGGGATTGGTCAGTCTGCCACTGGCAAAGGTATCGCTGGCCAATAGATATGAGAACTCATCATGAGCCCGTGGCTGGGGCGATTGCAACGCGGTAAAGATTCCGTTTAGACACAACGATAGCAAAGCAATGCTGATCGCGCAGCGCCATGGTTTTGAATAAAAGGAACGCCAGTGTCGGCGAAAGTTTGGCCACCAAGGCTGTTTCGAATTTAAGAACCGAGCCGCAATCACGACGGTCAGCAGAAACAAAGCCAGGCGTAACGTTAGGCTGAGCGTAAAATAGGTCCACATGGGCTAGTTCTGTCTTGACCTGGGACCGACCGCCGGACGCACCATTTTTAGTTTTGTTTTATTCCGTGAACCGGCAAGGTTGGCAGTAGCGGCCAGCGGTTTACGTTCTTGGCAAACATCTTCCAAAGCCGATTTCATCGTCAATCCAACCTGAGCGGGGCTGCATACTTCATCAAAAAGTCGTCTGCTCTGGCACGCAAAACGCTCCAGCTGCTGCGGATTTGATTTTGCCCACAAGACTGCGTCGGCCAGTTGCTGCGGCGATCCCGAGTCAACCAAAAGACAGTGCTGTTGCTCGGTCAACAGTTCGTCGGCGGCAGGGCTTCGCATCGTGACCAGCGGAATCTCCATGGCCATCGCTTCGTAGACTTTGTTTGGGATCACACGACTGGCCTTGTCGGTCGTCCCAAAAATTCCCAAAGCCAGATGCGACCGCTGGGCCTGAGAAGCAATGTTGTCAGGGGTTTGCCAGCCCGAAAATTCGAGATTGTTGGCATTTAGCTGTTTGGCTAATTTCGTGCAGCTTTCAAAAGTCTGACCGGTGCCGAAGACAGTGAAACGCACGTCGACATTTTTGAGCATTGCCGCGGCGCGAACGATCGTGTCGACGCCCTGCAGTGGAATGAAACCACCCCAAAAGAAAACCTCAAAGGTTCCTTGATCGTACTTGGCAATCGACACTGGTTTACTTTCGGCGCTGATCCATAGCCGACGAATGTCCGCTTCGGGCACTTGAAAGAATGATCGCAGGTATTGGACGTGCTGATTGGTATCGGTAAAACACATCGTCGAGTGTTTCAGCATGAAGCGGTCGAGCCAGTAGCACATTTTGGCGGTGAGTGAACGTCGGCCAACTTTTTGCTTGTCGTTTACCATCGCATCGTACAGCGAAAAATAAGCATCCGAAACGACGACGCCGCGATGGAGAATCTTTACCAGCGGCAAGATCGGCTGAGCCAAGAAGCCAATGAAAACCGCGTCGGCCGAACGAAGTTTGCCAGTCAAGCAAGCCAGCAAAAGTTGCCAGGCGACGGACAACAGTCGTAATGAATAGCTTTTGGATTCAGACAGAATCGATTCAACTTCGAACGAGGATTCGAGCTGCTGTTTTGTGATCGCGACACGAGAATAACTCGGTTCTCGCGTGGCAACAAAGATGATTTTTTTTCGTTTCACCGTAATCCATCAATCGCTTTACCTGCAGTCGCCGTGGCGATCAGGGTTTTCCAACGGGCGGCGGAAAATTTGCCGGTGAAATGTAGGTCCTGCAGGGACAATGTCAAATTTTGCCGATGTTGCAGCTCGAGAAATCGAATCCGTCGGGCAACATTTGAGGGTTGTATCAAATGGCTGGAAGATATCTGTGGGTTTCGCGATTTGTCCGCACATTCAACGGGCAGGAGCGTCGTTTTTATCGTACGTTTGCCCGCCCCATTGAATCAATCGACAACAACCCATTGGCAACCATGTCAGCTGTAACAACCAACCGTCGATCGAATTTGTCGGCTGATCTTGATTCGCCCAGCCAGCCGATTCAAGTGAACTGGAGTCCTGGGCCGACTTGGTTGCTGCGTCGTGATCGGATTCGAAACTGTTTGGGCAAAATGCCGCGAGGCCGCTTGCTTGAAATTGGCTGTGGTGCGGGCGCAATGTTGACAGATTTTGCAGCGATGCAGTTCGACTGCCACGCGGTTGAAACCTCGCCAGTTGCCGCGCGAGCTGCCAGACAACGCACGGCTGACTTTGCCAATGTTAAGGTTCACGAAACTGCCGACGAAAGCTGGTCGCAGGCGTTCGACTATGTTTTGGCGTTTGAGGTGCTCGAACATGTCGAATTTGACGCCGCTGCCGTGGCCCAATGGGTTTCTTGGCTCAAACCTGGCGGCCATTTTTTGATGTCCGTTCCGGCTCATGCCAAACGCTGGAACGCATCCGACCAATGGGCGGGCCACTTTCGCCGCTACGAACGTCAGCAACTCGAATCCTTGTTGACGGAGGCGGGATTAGCGATTGTTTCGCACGAATGTTATGGGTTTCCACTTTCCAATTTAGTGCAGCCGTTGCGAGCTCGCGTCCATAAAAAACAACTCGAAAACGGCGCTCCCGACCAAGACGATCGTCAGCTTGGCACGGACCGCAGCGGAGTTGAGCGGACGGGGCAACCGCGTGCGGACCGATTGCTCAATAGTGTGCCCGGACGAATCTCTGTGGGGCTGTTTTGTCAGCTTCAACGAGCGTTTTTGAATACGGAGTTAGGAAACAACTATTTCGTCTGTGCTCAAAAGCAATAACAAAACGATCTTAAGAAAAATTTCGAATGATAGTTAAACAACTTGACTACACGAGTGAACGCGTCAACCCTGAGTGGTACCGGGGTTCGGCTGCGGACTACTTGATTTATTTGTTTCACATTGCCAGTTACCAGTTCGCGCGGCAGCGAACGCGCGACAAACGAGTGCTCGACTATGGCTGCGGAACCGGATACGGAGCCAGTATGCTGGCCGAGAATAACACCGACGTCGTGGCAATCGATATTGATACCGAAGTGATTGGCTATGCAAGAACACAGTACCCGCAAACCAATTTGACCTTTGAAACGGTGGAGCCGGCGGAGTCGGGCCGGCTGCCCTATGCTGATGCGAGTTTCGATACCGTCGTGTCATTTCAGGTGATCGAGCATGTCAAAAATGTTGATCGCTACCTTGCTGAAATCGTCCGCGTATTACGTCCCGGCGGCGAGTTTATTTCGGCAACTCCCGACCGCAGCGCTCGATTGTTTTCGATGCAGCAGCCTTGGAACATGCATCATGTTACGGAGTTTTCGGCCAGCCAGTTGTGCAACGCGCTCGACCTGCATTTTGGCGAAGTAGAAGTGTTGGGTATGAGCGGCGATCCGGATGTGCTTGGGATCGAGTATCAACGGGTGAATCGAATGAAATGGATTTCGCTACCCTTCACGCTGCCGTACTTGCCCAAAACGATGCGACGGTTTGGTTTACGATCGGCGAAGTGTGCTTTAGAGTTTTTGCGATCGCGAAAAGCTTGTCCCGCAGAAACGAATTTTGGATTTGACGAATCAGCGATCGAGATAAGTGCTTACTCAGGAAGTTGCGCGAACCTGGTCGCGGTCGCTCGAAAGTCAATCGCGTGAATCCAATCGCCAAAACGCAGACGGTTCAGCTGAATTCGCTTCATTTGCTAGGCTCGTGGGCTAAAAAAGCATCGCAGTCAGGCGGTTGGAAGAGGCTTGTCCGTTGCGTCGGCGTGGTGTTGACGATCGTTTCGGTCATTGGTTACAGCTACACCTTGATTGGTCACTTTGATGTTTTGGCCAGTCTTGAATTGACGCGGTTTTCGTTGGCGGCCACTGCCTTTGGGATTGTTCTTTATCCGGCGATCTACGGGCTGGCAGCCGGCATTTGGATTTATTCGTTGCGCTGCCTCGGGGCGAGTCTGCCTTGGCGAGCGTCGGCCGAAATTGGTTTTACGGCTCAGTTTGGCAAGTACCTGCCAGGAAACGTCGCGCATCATGTCGCGCGAGTTGTTTTTGCAAAGCGATATAACGTCACTACGAAACTCGTCTTAGGATCGATGGTCATCGAGACCTTGTGCCTGGTTGGGTGTGGAGGCTTAATCGCTTTGCTGGCGTTGTTGGGTGAAGCTGAATTGCGAATGCAAATTTTTGATTTGTTGCCAAGCAAACGATGGCCCTATTGGCTGGTTGCTGCGCTGCTGACATGTTTGTCGACCGGGGCATTTTTAGTCTGCCAAAAGGGGCTGTTGAAAACGTTGCCCTTCAAGCCGCAGTGGTTGATTCATGGTTCGATTTTGACTGTATTTGTATTTGTATTGCACGGACTGATTGCCCAAGCTGTTTTGGTTGGAGTTTTCCAAGTCAGTGCACCGCTGGCGACCGTCACTGGCGTTTTTGCCTTGGCTTGGGTCGTCGGTTTTTTAACGCCCGGGGCACCAGCGGGCATCGGTGTTCGAGAAGTCGTGCTCACGTTAGGGCTCGGGACCATTTGCCCACCCGGTGTCGCCGTCGGCTTGGCGGCTGTCTTGCGGCTGGTCAGCACTTGTGGCGATGGCTTGACGTACCTGATTGGCCGTTGGCTTTGTGGCGGCCGGAGATAAGTTTCAAATAACTAGAATTGTTTGACGAACATGAGTCAGTCATCGTACGTGCAGGTGAAGCAACTACGCCCAATTCAATAATGGAACGGGGCCCTAATTATTGTCTGAGCGGTTGTTTGAAGCGTTTCGCATATCGCCAATTTGTTCATCCAACATTCGAATTCGCCAATCGAGTTTTTCCAGCAGCTTTCGATTGACGGAGATCAAATCGCCGACCAATCCGGCGACGAGACAAAGCAGGCCTGATCCCATGAGGACACCGGCAAGGATCAGCGACTGGATGTGGCCGCCGCCGTTGCCCGACAAAAAGAATACTAGGTATCGGCAAAATAACGCGAGGCTGGTCGAGCACAGTAGGGCGGCTGGGATTCCGAAGAATTGAAGCGGGCGGTAGGTCATGAAGATTCGAACGATCGTGACCGCCGAACGACTCACGTACGAACGAATGCTTTTGAACAAACGCGAGGGACGTAAGTCCGCGTTGGTTCGAATGGGCACTGACATGACGGCCATATTGTTTTGGCCCGCTTGGATCAGGGTTTCCAAGGTGTAGGTGTAGTCGTTGAAGACGTTCAACCGCATCGCCGTCTCGCGACTGATGGCTCGGAAACCGCTCGGTGCGTCCGACACGTCGGCTTGGCTGACGCGGCGAACAACCCAGCTACCAAGTTTTTGCAGGGCTTTTGTCAAGAGTGAAAAATGTTTGGTTTGGGCGATCGGTCGAGTGCCCACGACCATGGCTGCGCGTCTGGATGCGATCGGCGCGACAAGCTTTTCAATATCGTCGGCTTGGTATTGATTATCCGCATCGGTATTCACGATAACGTCTGCACCCTGTTTTAAACATTCCTCGATGCCGGCCATGAAGGCTTTGGCGAGTCCCATGTTTTTGGGAAATCGAACAACGTGATCGACACCGTGAGCAATCGCAACGTCGACCGTACGGTCTTGGCTGCCATCGTCGATGATTAGCCATTCGACTTTTTTAACACCGGCCACTGTGCGCGGAAGGGCGTCGAGTGTAATTCCAAGCGTTTCAGCTTCGTTGAAGCAGGGGATTTGAATGATCAGTTTGTCGAGTTCGCGTTCTTGGCGACGATCGATACTGCCAACCAAGCTCTGCAGCCGATCTAGTTCTGTGTCGATCGCTTGGGTGCCATGATTGGAGCTTTTTAAAGAAACGCTGTTCGACTTGGTTACGAACGCGTCAAGGGAATTGGATCCTGTCTGTGGGCTGTCCGAATTTACAGGATGATTCATGGTGAACTCGCGATGCCGCGTGAACGACAAATTGTTGCAACGATCCAGCGAGACGCTCAAGCGGTTTCAGTTCACGCTCGTGCAGGCTAAACGGGTTGCCAATGTTCTGATTAAAACGTTTGAGTTGGGCGAGAGTTGGCAGGCTGTTGGGCTAAACAGAATTGTCCGTTGAAAAATACCGGCTAGCTAATCCGAGTCAAATTCAGGGAGCGGGAAGCCGCAATTATTTCAGTAACGGCGGCGAGATCGAAAGGAAAATTGGCTTATGCCGGTTACATGCTTTGGCGGATTTAATCGAGCCGGTTACATTAGCGGCTATCAATCGTTTGCTGGTCACAATGGGCCACCGCGGTCGGCTAATATTGTGCACCGTTTGTCGGGGCCACGCGACGATCATTCGCTCGAAGGCTTGGAAAACTTTGGATGCGATCTTTCCCGAGCAATAGAACAACAAGAGATATCGATGAACCGCTTTAAAGCCTGTCACTGTTGCGGCCTTGTCCAGGACCTTCCCGATGTCGCAGAATCAAAGCGGTTGGTTTGTTGTCGATGTGAAACTCCGATTCAGAAAAACGTGGTCGCCAACCATTCGGCGACTCGCACGGCTGCGGCGGCACTTGGGGCATTCTGTCTATTTTGGCCGGCAGTTTTGCTGCCGATACTGCAGATCGAAAAGCTGGGCATGAAGAGCCAGTCGAGTATCGTGAGTGGAATTATTGAGCTGTTTCAGCATGGGAGCTATTTCGTCGGAAGCGTTGTTTTTGTGTTTTCGATAGTTTTTCCGCTGACAAAAATCGTTCTGTTGTTCGAGCTCAGCTGTCTAGAAATCTTGCGCCAACGTCACAAAGCTTTTACGCTGAGACTGATGGAGCACCTTGGAAAATGGAGCATGATGGATGTCATGTTACTGGCTTTTATGGTGATGTTGGTCAAATTGGGCGACATGGTTGAGTTCCATTTTGGTCCTGCGATTGTGGCCTTTGTCGGTTGTGTGGCGATGAGCATGGTGGCGTCCATTTGTTTTGACCCGCATGCGATTTGGGAAGACGAGCCATTGTCCGACGGATAAATTTCTTGATTGGATGGCTCATCCATTTCGAAATTATTATTGACGCAGCTTTGAAATTGCTTTGACAGATTATCTTGAGGCATTTTTTTGGGGTGGCGTCAGATTGTGGCAGGAATTTTTAGATTCCAAATGGATGCCAGCACTTTCTTAGTTTTGTTGACCCGTTTAATCGTTGTAGACCGGTCGGAACGGGGCATCGTTTCCATAGGATGGACCCAAATCAACCCCAGATTCTGAATCAACGGCATGATTGGGGAAAGATGCTAAAGAATCTACTCGGAATAAACGAAACATAGCTTAGGAAGTCAATCTTCGTTCTTAACCAATCGCTCGTGACAACATGAGCAGGCGGAAAAGATTTGTCACCGGAACGAAGTGAGACAACCGTTGGGGGGGGAATTCGAAAATCCGGACGATCTGTCCGGCGTAAACGCGTAGTGTGTCAACGACCCTATTTGGCACGCGACGTCGCGTTTCTCCCTAGGCGATGTCTTCGCCGTCAGACAACAAGTTGCGTGGAGTTTGTCGATTGGTTTGTAGGCCCTAATAGGCTTGCGGACGATCTGGCGATTACAGCACGGAGTTTGATTGTATGACTGATGTCGTAACGGATGAGTTCGTACGGACACTAGCTCAGCCTAATCAGCGATTACATGTTTGTTCCGACCCAGATGCTCGCTTGCGAGTAAGGAATAAGCAGTTACACAATGAGAGACATGTTCTATGGGCAGGTTTAGCGTGTGTAGCGAAAGACGATTCAAAAGTGTAAATGGAGAGAGCCTGCGATGAAGGTGTTCACAACAGGACAGGTCGCTAAGATCTGTAAAGTGGCCCCAC
>CAZROJ010000066.1:0-22337 GCA_964601665.1 uncultured Pirellulaceae bacterium | reverse complement strand
GGGGCTGAGCCGAATTGTCGAAAATTAATTGAACGTTTCGCGGACGTTCAATGGTGGATAGTCATTTTGAAATTGCCAAGCGTTTGAAATTGCCACACGTTTGGCTTGCTAGACAGGTCAAGTTTCGGCGGCAGTCGAGCGGTCGGTTGCATGGATTGGGGATCGGCCAGTTGCCTGCGTTGGTCAGCAACGCGAGCCAAACCGCGGATCGTTTTGACTTGCGTGCGTGGCAACGTAGGCATTCTCGCGAATCTCCAGTAAACTGGGCGCCAGTCTCAGTCGGTTGGCGCGATCTTGTGGGCCCGATCTGGAGACTGTTAAATGAAATCGATATACCTTTCGAAGAGAAACAATGAGTCGTAAAACTGAAGTAGACGCCGCAATCGCGGAACTTGATTTTGAAACTAAGACTTACCAAATCCAGTTGGAAACAACGCTGGGCGAGATTCATTTGGACCTGCTTCCGGATGTTGCTCCTGGCCACTGCAAAAACATGATCGGTTTGGCCAAAATTGGTTTTTACGATAACTTGGTGTTCCACCGTGTCATTGGTGGATTCATGATTCAAGGCGGCTGCCCGCAAGGCACCGGAACCGGTGGACCAGGTTATAACATCGACGCCGAATTTAATTCGACGCCGCACGTCGAGGGCGTGTTGTCGATGGCCAGATCGCAAAGTCCAAACTCAGCAGGTTCCCAGTTTTTTATCTGCTTGGGAGCTCACACGCATCTGGATGGTCAATATACGGCGTTCGGAAAAGCGACCGACGCGACGATGGATGTGGTCAAGAAAATTGGCGAAACACCAACCCATCCAGGCGATAGGCCGGTTGATGAAGTCAAAATTGTTAAAGCGACTGTGGTCGAAAATTGACTTTTTGCTTTTCCCAAATAGCTTGCGGCCAACCAAAAATGGGTCGCCAAAGAAGGGTGTGGGAAAGGCGATTGGGTTTTCTGGCGAGCTTTTGTTCTTGAATGAATCGAGTTGACCGGGACGAAAACTGAAATTCTGATCCGAGGGAACTTTGTGTTCCCTCGTTTTTATTTGATAGGGTGACCATGGCAAAAAAACTTCCGGCGGATGTTCAGGAAATCGTGAGTGCCTCCGATGCAGGCTACCATGCCACGGCTGCTAAGTTGCTAGAAAAGTTTTTGGCTGGCAATCCAAGCAGCCAACGCGGCTGGCTCGATTTGGGTCATGCCTTGGCGCAATTGGCTCGGTATCGCGCTGCCGAAGAAGCCTACAAAAGAGCCTTGACGTTGACCGACGACGCCGAACAAGGTGCGATATTTGGCGAGCTTGGCAACCTCTTTCGCAGCGAAGGGAAATTTGATGAAGCGGCTGGCTGGTACGAAAAACAAATTCAGGCGGCGCCCGATGATGCGACTGGTTTGCTGTTCTTGGGGAGTTTGGAATTGAAACGAGGCAATGCGTCGACGGCGGTTGATCTGCTGAAACGTGGATTGGAGTGCGAAGATGTTTGTCGCGAAGAAACGCATTTTGCATTGGGAAGTGCCTACCGCAGCCTGGGCGAATTTTTCAAAGCCAAACAGCATTTTGAATTATCGCTGGAGACGGACCCGAAATACGTTGCGGCCAAAGTCGCGTTGAACGATGTTAAAAAAGTTGGAAATGATTAAACGATATTTTTATCCGCCGATCCTGCCTGCTTGCGGAGCTCAGCCACGGTTGGGCGGCGTTTAGTGCGGGCGGCGTTTAGTGCTTATCCCAAAACTCAAAATGCCCAAGGCGAGCGCCGTCGGCTCACCAGTCGTGGGACAAGCTTGTAATTGAGAAGTTGAGTCGCAGACCACGACTCGTGCGAAACCATGGGGCCCGATCGTAATCGTCAAAGCCTGGCAACGCAGAAATTCTATTTGTCGAAATAGATCGTCGCATCAGACGCGGCCTTTGTGTATTTGACGGCGGCCCGTCGAATGTTTCCCTGAAACAAAAGAATCCAACCGGATTTGTTGGCAAGCATCATCGATTGATTGCCATCGCGGCTAAGCGAAACAGTGATGGATTCGCCGACCCGCAAAGTTCCTGCAAGCTTGATCCGGCGACCCGTTTTGTCGGCCAGCGACCATTCGGACAAGTCAAAATCAGCAGTTTGGCTGACGTTTTTAATTTTGACCCATTCGCCCGTGTCCTCGCGACCTTCCGGGTTTGGTTTGGCCGAAATGATTTGGATCGCGGCGTTGTTGTGCGGTTGAGTTGGTAGGTCGATTTTTGGAAAACGCGAATCGGCCCGTTTGTCAGGAGCGATAGTTTGACCGCGAAATTTTGGGTAGAGCGTTCGAATGTGGGTGCCTCGTTTGGCCGGCTGGCCTCGTTGAGCGGGAGCCAAAGTCTGTGGATGCATGACAATGTCAAAATAATTTTTGCCCAGTCGCACCCTACGATGATTTTCTTTGTTAAGCACATTGTCGTATTTGTTGGCTAATTGCATATACATAGCCAAAGTTCCAAAAGCGATTTCTACCTCTGGTTTGGTACCGACAAAAAAGCCGCCCGGTTTTTTTAGCAAGTGGTTACCATGCGATCGATCTTCTGCGACGGTCGGTGACCAACGCATCACGATTGTCGTCACACGAGGCTCTGCCAACGCGTCCGTTACGTTGCCGCCCGGGTAATCGTAGCCCAACGCGTCGGTTTTGTTTTGTTTTTGTTCCAAGTAAAACTTGACCCACGAGTGGTATCCCGCGACGGAGTCGGTACACGGATCGTTTGGACCGGGGTTCGATTCATCCTCCCCAATGAAGACGTGTTCAAAACCGACACAAAATTCGGTCGTGGCGCGGTACCGGTTCGAGTAAGGTTCGAACCACATTTTCCAAACATCGGTCCGGATTTTCTGTTCGCTTATGCCGGGAGAAATTTCGGTTTGAATGTGCTCAACGGCCAGCTTCATCGCTTTGGATTCAAAGACCGCATCTAAAAATGCGTCGACCTCTTTCCAGTGAGTATGATTTTCATCCGCAGGCATTACCTCGGGGCGTCGTTCCACCGCCGTGTAGTTGTCGAACAGCGGAATAAGGGTGGCAAAAGTTTTCTCTTTGAAGATCGATTCGTCGATCACTTGTATTAACGGTAAGGGGGCGTTGTCCTCGTGCAAGCATTGTCCCGCCTTGCCTTGCTCATTGACGATGACGACCGCCGTCGGGTCCAACGGCTTGCCATCATTGCCAAGTTTGGTGACGCGAACGTGTGCTTCAGGCAGGTCCCAAATCCTGCTGAAAATATCAGGCTCTGAATCTAACCGAGCGCTGTCTTGCCCAAGAAGCGGCGTTGGTAAACAGGCCAAAAATAAAGCAATGGCAATAGCCGCATCCGGAGAAGTGAAAAATTTCATGATCTTGGCAAAGGTGGTTATAAAGTTTCTTGATGGCAATACGGCCACGGGTCGCCTGCTGGCGTGGCCAGTTCTGGGCATCGTGGCCCGCGCTTAAAGCTAAAGCAAAATTTGACCGATTGAAAGTTACTTGATGTAGCCATGTTGAACCACTGGCCATGGTTTGGTTGTTTCAAAATCGCAGTTTCCAGCTGGTTCGTCTTTGGGGAAGTAGGGCAGAACGCCGTCAAGTTTTCACGTAAGTACGAGTGCCTTGACGCTAATTCTCAATTGCTTTGGTCAGAAGCCGAATTAACGATTGGGTAAAACCAACGTCGCGGTCGGGTTTTGAGCCTGAATTGGAAACTAGTGCTTTGTCAAAGCTTAGTTTTAGGATTGGAGGTAAATCATGAATGGCGTTTCGAGTTGATTTTCGCCAGTTCAAATGCTGGATTGGAAACGTGGAATCCCCAATCTTTACCTTTGACAAAGCACTAGACGGGCCTTAGCTACGTTTTACGGGACTTTCGCCCAGAAATCGACTTGAATCCCAATAAAACCGAGCATACGATGCCGGGAGGGAGACTGCGATTTCGTGACATTTCTTTTCGCAAGGCGTAAAAATTCGATGCAACTCCGACGCAATCTAACAACCCTCACCTCAATCGCCATCATGCTGGCGATGGGTGTGGTTGCGTCGACTCACAGGCACGATCGCGAATCAATTGATGGTCTGGTCGAAGGCCACGCTGGACTTTGTTCGCATCAGCACACTGCTGGTCATGGCGACCCATCGGCTCGGGAGTCTCAAAGTGACTCCGATCCTTGTCAATACGATCACCACGATTGCCAAGTTTGCAAGTTGTTGTCGAGTTTCGATTCGACGGCTTTGGTGGTGATCAAGTTCGGCTTTGACACAATGGTTTCCGAGATACCAGGCTCGGGCGCTGTTTCGGTGAGCAGCGGCCCAGTTGTTCGGGCGTTGGCACGTGGTCCGCCCGTTTAGAGCGCGGGCGTTGACTCGAAGTTGCTGCAGGCAAGGTTTCTAGGTCTCTGCCCTTGGACTTGCTCTGCTGACGTTGCCGGGAACCGAGATGCGGTCTCGCGACAAAGTTCTGCCAAGAGTTTTCGTTTGCAAAATGACCTAGGTAGGGGCGAATGTGCGCATTCGTTTCCAAAAGCTATCAGTTATTTTTTGCTGGAAGTATTATGAAAAATAGAAGAAGTAAGTCTGCTTTTACGCTGGTTGAGTTGTTGGTTGTTATTGCTATTATTGGCATTTTGATTGGCATGCTGTTACCGGCTGTACAGTCCGTAAGAGAGGCTGCACGACGGATTCAGTGTGCAAACAATTGCCGTCAGATTGGCCTTGCGGCGCTGAACTACGAAAGTGCCCATATGCACTTTCCACCAGGCTGGTCCACGGGCGTCGAAAACGATCCACTCGCTGAACCCGGTTGGGGCTGGTCCGCTCATCTGTTGCCCTATATGGAACAAAACAACGTATTTGATTTGATCAATCTTTCCGTCGCGATCGACGATCCGTTCCATGAAAATATAATCCAGACACGAATGCCAGTTTTCATTTGTCCGTCAGATCCAAGCGATGAAATCTTAAATTTGGACTCGCACATCGAACACGATGACGACCATGACGACGATGATGATCACTACGTAGCACACGCGGATGATCATTCTCACGGAGAATTATGGGTTTCGCGAAGCAATTACTCTGGCTGTTTTGGTAATATCGAAATCGAAGATTCGCCTCTGCGAGGAAACGGTGTTTTCTTTGCCAACAGTGAAGTCACCTTTGGCGAAATGACGGATGGTTCGAGCAGTACGATCATGGTTGGCGAGCGATTGAATCGCCTCGGTGCAATTTCATGGGTCGGGATGGTGCCGGAAGTGGATGAACCTTTCGCGCGAATCGTTGCAATTACTGACCATTCACCGAACGATCATCATATGCACTTTGCAGATTTTCGCAGTGAACACACCGGTGGTGTCAACGTCACGTTGGGCGATGGTTCGACTCACTTCGTTTCGGATACGATCGACGAACCTGTCTACCAATCACTCGGTAGTCGAAACGGTGGCGAAGTCGCATCGATCCAATAGGTTGAAGCAAAACTCGCGGCTTGACCGACTGGATCTGGCCGGTTACGAATTTGTTAAGAACTCATTGCAGCCGGCAAATTGATTTCGGTTTTGCCCGTTTCGACTAATGCCCGAGACAAGCTGATTAATTGTATCATTGGCCAACCAAGACAATTTTGAATGACGAAATTTCGCCCTTGTATCGATTTACATAACGGTCACGTCAAGCAAATCGTTGGTAGTAGTCTGCGGGACGCTGACGTTTCAACGGGCAATCCAGCGGAAAGCATTGTTGAAAACTTTGTCAGCGATCACTCGGCGGATTGGTTTGCCCAACTTTATGCGCGCGATCAGTTGACGGGTGGCCACGTGATTAAGCTCGGCCAAGGCAACGATGAAGCCGCTCGTTCTGCTTTGGCTGCCTATCCCGATGGTATGCAAATTGGTGGCGGCATCGATGTTGAAAATGCCAGTCAATGGTTAGACCAAGGTGCCAGTCATGTGATTGTTACCTCTTGGTTGTTTGATACGGCAGGACGTTTCCAGGTGGATCGCCTGCTATCGCTCGTGCGGAAAATTGGAGCTCGGCGGCTCGTCATTGATCTGAGTTGTAAACGAACCAAGGAGGGTTGGACGGTCGCGATGAATCGTTGGCAGACGCTGACAGATCTGCAAATTAACAATGTAACGCTCGAGCGTCTGGCAAAGTATTGCGACGAATTTTTGATTCATGCAGCCGATGTTGAGGGGCTATGCCAAGGAATCGATGAACAATTGGTGCAAAAAATGGGTGCGTGGGGGCAATTGCCGATGACCTATGCGGGTGGCGTTGCCTCAATGGTAGACGTCGATTTGGTTGAGCATTGCAGCGATGGCAAAGTCGACGTGACGGTTGGTAGTGCGTTGGACTTATTTGGAGGGCAGGGCGTGACCTACGATTCATTGGTTCAACGGAATCGGATTCGATCAAATCCGGAATAGACGTTAAAGCGTTTCTTGGAAGCAAAGCCGATCAAGGTAAGGTTGAATGACGCGGCCAATTCAACGGCCAGGCTGGACGGCGCGCCGACGGCAACCAGCATTTCGAACGACGCCGTTAGAGCTTTCTGCACCAATTCGAAACTCGCGCGACCGCTGACCACCAAAATCTTGCCCGCCCCTTCGGACGTGGAATTGGCAGCAATCAATTGACTGCCAACCAATTTATCGACTGCATTATGCCGGCCAACGTCTTCTCGCAGACAGATCATTTCGCCAGTTTTGCAAAATAGACCCGCCGCGTGAAGCCCACCCGTTGAATCGAATACTTCTTGTTTCTGTCGAAGCGATTCTGGGAGGGAAGTGATGGTTTCAGCCGCCACAAACGTTCGATGGTCAATGGCTTTAAAACCTTGCGCCATCACGGCCTCAATCGAAGCTTTTCCGCAAACGCCACAACTTGACGTCATATAAAAGTGGCGTTGCAGTTGTTCTGGTGAAAAATCGACATCAACGGATAGTTCCACCTCCAGCGTGTTTCCGTGACCCTCGATTTCAGATTTCGGACTTGGTCCGACGTGTTTGATTGAATCGACTTGCTGAGCGGATTGAATAACATTTTCCGAAAGCAAAAATCCAACCGCCAGTTCAAAATCATGGCCCGGCGTACGCATGGTAATGGACAAGCTTTTGCTTTTTCGCTTCTTGCTGGGGCCAAAAACAACTCGGATTTCAAGTGGTTCTTCGGCGGCGACGCTATCTTGAGTGCGTTGTGATTCTCCAGCAGTGTATCGAATGATTTCGGTGGATCGTGTCGGTGAGTCTTGGCTGTATTCCATTGATCGTAACTGGGTAAAAAGGGCAGGTGCGAAGTGTCTTGAAATTATTTGGACTCAGTTGGTCGATTTTTATCTTTCGAGGCCGCTGTCGCCGACTTGATGGCCTGCCAGTTAATGTTGGCATTCCAGTTGATCTGTCCAACAATACTCGCATGGTCATCCGTCCAATGCACCACTTGCTGATTGGGCAACGGGGCAGACGATTTCGTAACGACTTCAGTGCTGAAAAACGAGTCACCACGGCCGAGGATAAGCCATCGAGTGCCGGACGAATTCGACGCCGATCGAGAATTTGAATCTGTTTGATTGACGATGTAGCACGAATTCAATTGTTTACGATCAACGTGTCCCATTAAGACCGGTAGCAGATCAACGAAGTGGTTGGTGATATGAAAAATTACGACACCCTTGTTGGTTAGATTTTCCAAGTAGATGTCGATCGCTTCATCGGTCAGCAGGTGAACGGGAATTGAATCGCTGGCGAATGCATCCATAAAAATGAGATCATAATTGTCTTTGTTGGGGTTGCTGTTGCGCCGCAGCATCTCAATTCTGCCATCGCCGACGACCAACTGTTTTTTTCCCTTCGATTTTGCAAGAAAAGAAAAGTAGTTGTTGGCGACATCGACGACCATCGGGTTTATTTCATAGAAATCCGCTTTGTCATTTTCATTGAACCAAGTAGCCATGGCACCGGCGCCGAGGCCCAGCACGGCAACATTTAATTTCTGATCATCATCGATACAACGCATGCCTTCGAAGGCGATTTGGACGCCGCTGCCCTGTTGGTAGTATCCAGAATGCGACAATTCAAATTTGGGAGAACTGGATTGGGTTCCATGCACGGTTCTGCCACTAATAAATTCACGAACGCAATCGTTTTGTTTTACTTGTGTCAATCCGTATTCGTTTCGTCCGCGAAAAAGAATATTCGCTTGGTTTGCGATGCCAAGTTCCGCTCGCAAACTCCAAACACTTCCTAAAATGCTCAACAACAATCCGATCGAGACGGCACCGCCAATCATACGATTGGCTAGGGTTTGTTCGCGGTTGAATAGTGTGCGAATCATGTTGGGGATTGCAACGGCGGCAACGAACAACAGCGAAATCTGAAATTCGTAAAACCCATCGAAGACATGCGGTGCAGCGATGCTGACAAAAATTCCAGCTAGCGCGCCGCCAACGGAAATAGCCAAATAAAACCAAGTCAGGTTTGATGAATCGGGACGTCTTCGTGCCAATTCGCCGTGACAGATCATGCAGCCTGAAAAGCACGCGAGGCTATAAATGATTGTTTGCAGACCAAAACCGGCGTAGGATCCCAAGTGAACCAGCAGAACTGAACCAATCGCCGATACAGCGAATAAACCAGACCACAATTGTGGGATGTACCAGCGCGGCGAGTCAAAGCAGATGACAAATGAAAGTAGGTACAGCGAAAGTGGGACGACCCAGAGTAACGGCGTTGATGCAACTTCTTGGCAAAGGTAGTTGGTGGTGGCGAGAAAAACCGTGCTCGCGATCGCTGCCAATCCAATCCAACTGAATGTCGATCCCAAATTCAAACTTGCTTTTGCTAATTCCGGTCCAGGCCCATTTTCTGAGCCGTCAAGAGTTTTTTCAGCAAGCGACTTGAATGGCAGTTTCAAAACGAATGCCAACGTTGTGATCGCGATTGCGAAAATGATACAACCGGCTGCCCAAATTTTTAGCTGTTGTGATACACCAAAAAAGCGTTCAAAAACAAAGGGATAGGTAAGCAATCCAAGTATCGATCCGACATTGGAATAGGCGTACAGCCGATAAGTTTGTTCGTTCGAATAATTGGCGGCGATCCAACTCTGGATAGTGGGACCGGTGCTTGCTAACAAAAAGAATGGTACGCCGACGTAGATCGATAGTGTCTGCAGGATTTGAACGGTCATGCCACCGGGAAGATCCGAAGGTGGCGTTGCTATCAAACGACTCGCTCCGGGCAACAGCAACACCGAACAAACAAGTCCGCCCATCAATAACACAAGTTGCAGGTGCAGTCCGAACCGTCGCAGAACTGTTTGGCAATAATGAGCCCATGCGTAGCCTGCCAAAAGAACAAGCTGGAAGAACATCATGCAAGTTGTCCAAACCGAAGCGGTCCCGCCATGCAGCGGCAAAATGACTCGGGCGATCATCGGTTGAATCTGAAATAGCAGAAAGGCACTTGAGAAAACAACGAATGCGGCCAAAAAATATTTGGAGATCATTTTATTGCTCGACTTGCACCACGCCACATGTGTTTGAAAGCTCTGCCAGTGTTCGTTAGGTTTCGCCAACGTCCAAGGGCAGGTGGTTGGGAACGTGCCATGCATCACCCCAAACGCCAAGCACTTTCAACTTGGGGGTTTTTGTTCTGCAGCACCAGGCCGATTCAGGTGATCAGCATTGCGTCGCCGTAACTGAAAAACCGATATCGCTCTTCGATCGCCGCTTGATAGGCCTCCGATATTAATCGATTGCCGCCAAAAGTGTGAGCTTGAATTAGCGGAGTACTCCGAGTCGGATGGAAATTAGTTAACAAGGCATCGATGGCTTTGAACTCGTGGGTCGGTCGAATAAACAAGTTGGTTTCACCTTGCCAAGGTTCAAGTCGCCCGGTCAAAGAGGCAGTTTCCAGGACTCTGGCGGTCGATCCTCCGACGGCAATAATTCGGCCGCCATTCGCCATGCAACGTGAAATGATTTTGACGGACCTGTCGTCAATCTTGCCTCGTTCGGCGAGCATTTCATGATCGTCAAGGCAGACTGTTTTGACGGAACCAATGGTACCGATGCCAATGTGCAGGGTGACCTGCGCGATTTTCACTCCACGGTCAATTAGCCTTCGCAAGAGGGATTCGGTCAGATGCATGCCCGCCGTCGGCGCTGCGATCGAGCCGAGGTGTTTGGCAAAAACCGTTTGGTAGTCGCGCACATCTGAGTCGATCATATTTCCACCGCGAATGTAATTCGGCAGCGGCACATGTCCGACGCTCTTGAGGTTTTCAAGCCAAGCGTCATCGGATTCGGGATGTACGACCCAACTGCCATCGTCAAGACGAGTGACAAGTTTGACGGTCAAACGGTGGGTTCCATTTCGGTCGGACAGCGAAATTGATTCGCCCGGTTTAGAATTGCCTCGCGTCTTGCATAACACTCGCCAGTTACCGTTTTGATCCGCATCCAAAAACAAGCCTCGCCAGCGTCCGCCGGTCAAAGTTCGGATGCCGATTAACTTGGCTGGCAGAACGCGACTGTTGTTAAGAACCAAGCAATCGTTGTCTGTTAGAAGTTGGTCCAAATCCCGAACGTGGCTGTGCTGGATTGTTTTGGCGAATCGATCGACATGGAGCAGTCGATTATCTTCTCGGTTTGCTAGCGGCGTTTGCGCGATCAATTCTTTGGGGAGGTCAAAACCGTAATGGTCCGCGAGCAAAACGTTTGGAGTGGGTGTGTCGGTAGGCATGAACGCAAAAATCTGCTTGCAGAAACTTCAAACAAAATTGAAAAAATTAAGCCCGCAAAACGCTTGGAAATACAGCTCGTTTTTTGTTCGGCCCCGTAAAAACCGAGCTAAGAGCGATCGTCCGTTTATGTTGACCCTTGTCGTAAATGTATTATGTTTGGTATCCGAAGGAAGCGACAGGCCAACCAACGTAATTCTTTGGATGTTGCGTCGGTGCAATGACAGCTTTTATTGGCCGACGGCAAATAACGTCATGGATTTGAAAGTACAGTTGTGAAAGTACAGTTGTGAAACGTCCTCCGTTTGCTGCAAGCAAACGAACCTCATGTCTGGTCACAGAATGAGGTTTGTTTGCCAAACCTAGGCATGATGCCTCTGGGGCAAACTCGGTTCGCTGGTTTACCAGTGGATCTACCTTTGGCGAGAGACAGGATGTCGATCGCCATTTTGTTTGCCGATCCGCCGCAGCAAAAGTCGTTGTGGGCCGTCTTCGCATTATTGGCCGGTTGTTTTACTGTAACGGTGGCATCCTGCCGCCGCGATCCGATCCCTGAATAGTTTTGGCTTAAGAAAAAGCGTTCGACATGGCAAGAGGATTTTCTTGTAGTACGCTATCAATCGACCGATCAAGTATCTGGGGTCGCCTGTTGAAAAAAAAGCCGACATAAGCCGGCTTTGGATTCTTGGACAAATTCAACGGCTTCTGATGTTAGAAATTGGGGCCGTTCATTAAGTCGAATTCGTCTGCCGACTTCTTCTTCTTTTTACGGCGACCGATGAATCGAGATTCATCGGGTGTTGCGTTCAAGAAGCGAAAATCTCTTTCTTGCTCGAATTCATTGGCAATCACCAAGTTGCCCAGCGAGTCCATGACCAAGATCTCAGTAGGCGTTTCATAGGCCTTCTTTCTCGAATCAGGTAGGTCGAGTGTTTCTCCCGCAATTGCGTCAACGATTGTTTGGTTCGTCCGAATCGGAACGATGTACTTTGATTTCGGTGAAGCGTTGGGATTCTCTGCCACCACCCACCGCCAGTTGACCGGGTGCAGCACATAAGACGGAGAATTGAAATTCAACGTTTCTCCAACAAAGACTTTTTTAAGTGCTTGGATTTCCGCACCGATCGATGAACTCCACGCGGCAGCCACGACATCAACGGAAATTTCCTCAAGATCGAAATCCGCAGTTCCACTGCCGGTGTCGATAGAAATCGAGCGACCTTTGATCGCCGAACCAGCGACAAGCCGTGATGAAACAGGTGTTGAATCGACCTTCACTGGTTCACTCCACTTCGAGGGCCGCGAGTAACGCAGATACTGAATGTAAGCGAACTTTTGATCCGAAGGAGGAAGTTCAACTTTCGTCGGCTCCTTCTTTGCTTCGTCAAAGAATTCGGTAACGAAAAAACGATCGGTTGGATTTTTTTGCACGACATCGTCTTTGGTTGCCAAGGATAAACGCTTGCGTACCGCCGGACTTAGCATCGAGCTTACGATCTTGCGGTAGGTGTATGTTTCTTTTTCCTCGTCTCCATCTTCGCCATCCATTCCGCCGAGGCCCATGCCGCCGAGGCCCATACCACCGTCCATGCCGCCGAGGCCCATACCACCGTCCATTCCGCCGAGGCCCATGCCACCGTCCATTCCGCCAAGGCTTCCACCGCTCTGTCCATTTTTGTTTAAAATAGAACCGCGTTTGGAAGTGAAACCTTTATTTGGATCCTCGTGGTTGGGGTCGCCGACCCATACGCGCACCCGGTATTCAAAGCTCTTATTTCGGGGAGCTCGAAGATCAAAAAATCGTACTAACTTGAATTGGTCCTTAGCTTCTTTTTCGAGTAAAGCCTCTTCGTAGTCTTTCATTACAGATCCACGTCGACGGAAGTTTGCGGACTGAGTTTCATCACCGCCCAAACCAACGCCGCCCAAACCAACGCCGCCTAGTCCCATTCCGCTGCCACCGTCCATACCGCCGGGGGCGCCAGCGCCATCGCCACTTTGGCCAAAGCTTGGGTTGAAAATATCGTCTTTGCCAGGCCCTTCAATATTTAGATCTTTAATATCGCCCATCTCTTTTTCCTCTTCGCGATCCGGGAACGCACGTTTTTTGCTCAGCGAAGGGTGCAGGCAAAAATCCTCATAAGGTTGCATGGCAAAAGCCGGTATGTTTCCAGTGATAATCGGGTCCCAATTCTCCGGAGCAACGACCTCTGGAGCCGTTGGAAACAGTTTTTGTGGCATCTTGTGCAAGTTCTTGGGGAACTTGCCGGGGAAAAGATACGAAATGAACTCCGACCTGTCCTCCCACTCACCCGCTTGGTCGCCCCGCAACTCCCGCCGTTGCACCTGCAGGAATTGATAGATTGGGCGGTCGCGATCGGGGAAGTAAGCCACGCTATTTGCCAGTGCTTCATTGAATTGCTCGACCTGCTTTTTGTAGTCAACTACCGCAGTAACACACACGACATCGAACACAGCTGACTTGATGGTAGTAGGACTCAATCCAAATTTTGACGGTCGCAATTGCCCCGCAATTTTTGTGTTGACTTCGTAAAGTTGTCCGCTGTGATGTTCCAGTTCAGGTACTGCCGCCTCTTCTTCTTCGTCGCGCCTTTTTTTCTTTTCGTCGTCATCATCTCCCGTTCCGTCAAGACCAAAGCCGAGGCCATCTCCACCAGGTGGGCCCTCCATCGCGCCAAAACCTAATCCGCCATCACTGTCGTCTTCTTTCTTGCCGTCACTTGCAATTGGGGCCGCCACGAAGCGATCAATGGCCGACTGTTGGTTCGGAAATTCCATCAATAGGGCCGTCGACAGCCGAGTAGCAACTAACTGTTGCGGCGCGTATATCTCCGGATCGGTTCGTGATGCCAAAGCTGCGGCCGGCGACCCACGGAAGTTGCCGAGTACAAACAATTGAGCATCGACCATCGCGGAATCCACTATCTGCTTTTTGGCCTCGAGGTTGCCTTGCCGAAAGGTTGACAATTTGTCCCACGCATTATCCGCGTTTATTGTAGCCTCGGCCGAATTTGCTTCGGTCAACAACTGTTGCGGTTTCTTATCCAGTTCAGCCTTTGGACCGAGGCTCATCCAGATAACAAAACCTGTAAGACCCAAGCAAACACCAAGGATTAGTTTTTCAGCATGCAGCAACATGAATTGTTGCAGTGATTCTTTATTCAGTTTTTTCATTTAAACTCTCCGAGCGAACTCGAATAAATTTTATAATTCAATTTTGGATTTTGAAATCGGACATTGTCAAACGGCCGGAGCACTAGCCGTTCAACTGGACTCGACCGGTTGCGTTGCCCGATGCGGTCTCACCCGCGTCTCCGTTCGGCTCTTGCCTAGCTTCTTCAGCGGAATCTACCGGCAGTCCAACGGCCTGTCTCAGCAAGTCTTCCCGAACTGGATTGTAAATTTTCACGATCCCAAAGAATTCAACACGAACGTCAAAGTTGGTACGAGTTTCGACGGGTTCAACCTCATCAAAATCGGCACTTGCTCCAGCGCCCTCCCCCCCCATGCCGCCGCTCAAGCCTCCTTCTAGACCGCCTAAGCCGACCCCCAAACCTCCCTCCAGGCCGCCGCCCATGCCTGAACCGCCACCGCCACCGCCAGCCAGCTCGATAAATTCGCCGCCCTCTAGGTGACGGTTAATTCGAACTTGCTGGATTTCAAAAGCAAATGGTGAGTTCGCACAGGCTGCCATAAAATCGGCGATCTTGCGTTCGTCCATTTTCAGTCCAACTCGAACTGGCACACGCTTGGCGATCAGCAATTCAAGTTGGTTCTCAGGAATTTGATCGCCCGAGACAACGGCTAGAACTTCTTCGGCCGGAATCGGTTCGAGTTTTCTATCAACGTACATTTCGTGAAACGGCGGATGCTTGGCCGCCGTGGCGGCTTCATCGCCATCACCGTCCATCCCGCTAGGCATTCCGCTAGGCCCCAGTCCACCGCCCCCGAAACCGTCGTCTTCGGGTTGGTCATCTTCGGAAAAGTGTTTTTCGTGTGAAGAGTCTCCACCATCAAGACCACCCAATCCGCCCGTTGGGTCGCCCATCGGATTACTTCCACCGGTCTCATTTGCGTCGTCGGCTGCCGGTGCCTGCGGGCCCAAGCGGCCATCCACAGGATGCAGTCTGCCAAGTTTGGCGTTGCCTTCGCGTCCGATTGCGATGTGATCAATTTGCTTAATGGCCGATGTATCGGTGGACACCGAAGCGCCGTTCAAGTCCTTAATTATCCGGAACATGGCTTCCAGCAACCATAGGTCTTGTTGCAGCATGTAACACTGAAGCGGCGTCGGGTCGTTGGATTCCTTGCCGTGGTCGTCGCGGCCTTGAAACTTAGTCAATTTGTCTTGCCAAAGTTTTTGGTTGGTCTCACTCCAGATCACAGCAAATCTTGATTCGTCTTCGTCAACAGCAGATTCGGCCCCGCCGATCCCACCGATTCCACCGCTAAACCCACCGCTAAACCCACCGTCCATTCCACCGTCCATTCCACCGTCCATACCTCCAAAACCGCCGCCAATCTTGCGTTCGTCCTGTTCGTAATTTTCTGGATCCCAAAGCCAGTTCGTTCTCAAGCCCTTTTTTCCGGCGATGTTGATCATATGATCCTTGACCTTAACACGGTAAAGCGAGAGCAATGCATCGATCTGGAAGTCAGCGTACTTGGCTGGAAAAGTCTCAGGCGGATTGTACTGAGCAAAAACGTCGTTGAATTTTTTTTGCCCGATAACCGCGGGAAAGACCAAAAGCTCTTTTTGCGCTTCGACCCGGAGACGCCAGGCATCGAGAATTGATTCGACCGTTTTTTCCAATACCGCCGTCATCCCGTCCTTGGTCGCTTGATTGGGGTGCAGCACAACTTCGGTTTCGACTAAGTCATCCGGCTTTTTCGTTTTGATATCGAGTGCGATTTTGAACTTGCCGTCGATGTCCCGAACGTTTTTCTCTTGTTCAGTGCCTAAAACGTTAGTCTGGTAAAACCAAATACCCAACATGCATATCAAGAGCAGGCTACAACCCAACCAAAAGTTGTTTTTCTTAATCCAGCTGACTGCAGGTGCTAATTTGTCCATAATATTTCAACCTAAATGATTCTGTTTCTGATGCTAGCGAACGTTTTAATTACTGTTCTTCCACTGCATTCGCCGCTTCGGCATCGGCGGCCTCTTGAGCCGCTTTCAAACGGTCTTCTCGGGCTTTCAGGATTTCGGCATCCGACCGTGGAGTCCAAGCCATCTGAACGACGAACGCATACCTGCGAACTTTGAATAGATTCTCGTTTTCCTCGTCGTCATTGTTGGCTAATCCCATGCCGCCGCCGAGTCCGCCGTCCATGCCGCCGAGACCTCCATCCATCCCACCCGCTCCGATGCCGCCACCGCCAAACCCACCGTCCATGCCGCCGGCGGCATCACCGCCGGCTTGTCCGGCAGTTGCGGGATCGAACAAAATTTCATCTTCGACGATATCTTTTGACACCCAACAAATCGTTGGAAAGGAAATTCCAATGTCGCTGTAAGTAAAACGAAGGTCTTCGTCGAATGACAGCTTAACATCTTCCTTCGTGAGCAGGCCCTCGATCAGCGATTGCAAAACGTATTGTTTACCGGCCTGAAGCTCCACCAACGCCTTTGAACTGTTGTGGAAATGGTGGCCTTTAATTTCAATTACCCACCCAGAAACCTTGTCCGCTTCCTCATCGGTGAAATCGTCGACTACGCCACCGTCAGCACCAAAGTCATCTTCGCTCAATTCAGCATCGAGATCCACACCGTCACTGGACGCAGCTTTTTTGACTTCTTCAGCAAAGTCAATTCGCATTTTTTTATGAAACGGTTCAATGAATTTGTACCACTTTTCAATGTCCGACACGAACATCGATTCGATGTGATCGACGTAAAGCTCTTTGCGATCTTCGAACGGAATTTTCTGAGGGTCAATTTTTGACACGCCCTCTTCACGTAGCTTTTCGATACGAGGATCTTTGGGGAACGCTTGTGACAGTGCCGCCTGCAGTTCCAGCCACGTCGTTTTCTGCTCAGACGCCGAAGTTAGCTCCTTGGCCATCCGGTTGAGATTGTCCAGCAGCAGTTTTTGTTCGGCATCTTCGGACAAGAAACTTGCACTGGTCGATGAGGCCGAATTGACTTTATTAAACGCTGTTTTCCAAGTTATCCCCGATGGGCCTTGGTATTCCTCGCGAGATTGATGCCAATTGCTGGTGGTGAAAAAATACCCCAGCGTTAACCCGGCCATCGCCGAACAAACCGCGGTTAATACCCATGGCTTTTTTGCTTCGACAATGCGTTCAACCACGATCTCGCGTGGCAGCAGGTTGGTCTTGATCTGTGCTTTCTTGAGCCCTTGCAGGCAGAGCCCGTAACATGTCGCAAAGGAAAGCAGGTTCGACTGAAACGATTTTTGTGTCGTGACTTCAGCACCGGTCAGCTTTTCAAAGCCCGTTACTTTGCCGATATCCATCTCCAGCTGTTTCGACAAATACTGCCGCAAACCAGGCAGCTGAGCGGCGTTGCCTAACAGCATGATCTTCGACAACTCCGCCGACTTTTCATTGCTCTGAAAGAAATTCAATGAACGTTGGACTTCGTTAACAAAGTCATTGAACACCGGACGCATCGCTTTGAAAATCGCCTTCGGGTTTTCAGAAACTCGCGCATTCCGCTTGAGATGCTCGGCCTTCGCCTGAGTTAATTTCATCTCGCGCGACAACTGTTTAGTAAAGTGATTTCCGCCAATCGGAATGTTTCGCAGCCACATGCGAATGCCGTTGGTCACGATCAAGTCCGTCGTGTCGGTGCCCATCGACATCACAACAATCGAAGGCGGCGGATTCTCGGGATCGAAATCTTCTGGGTTGGGGATTTCGTCGATCAAATCATGGCAAACCACGTTGAAAATCGACAACGGCGAAAGCTGAACAAAATCCACATCAATGTCGGCATCATCAAAGGGCTTGAGCGCGTTGAACACCGCATCACGCTTCATTGCAAACAAACCAATTTCAGCGTCAACGGTTCGGCCGTCGACAACCGTTCCGCCCATTTGCTGCCAATCCCAAATCACGTCCTCGATCGGAAACGGGATCTGGGCTTTGACTTCGTATTTGACAATGTCCGGCAAGGTTTGCACTTCGACGGGGGGTGGCTTGAAGAATCGCGAAAGCCCCGCCTGGCCGGCCACGCTGATCGCGACCTTGTCGCCGACCACGCTGTTACGACTGAGGAACTGTTGCAGCGCCTCGGACACCATCTCTTCCGGGTCCGCATCCGATGCACTTAAGATTTTCGGATACTCAATGACGTCGTATTTGTCCGCGACAATCGTGTTTCCGTCTCCGTCGATCGTGCAACGCAGCGCCTTTAAAGCACATTGTCCGATGTCGAGTCCCCACACGGCGTTCTTTTTTGCCATCGATGTTCGCCTTTTGATCTTCCAAAAATTTTCAATCGAGCAATCCGTTGGGCGGTGACCAGTCGAATCGCGCAGTTTTATGATCGCCCATTATAGATCCAATACCTTCAGATCGTTAGGCTGTTTTGAGCTTCGAGGGGGATTGGAAGTGGAGATTTCAGCCCGTTTTGGTTAGCTGAATACTCGAAGAACGTTAATTTGACGATTCCGAAGGCATCGTATTAGGCTTTTGTTTGAAAAAAACTGGCACAAGCCGATCAAACGTTGTGTTCCAAACGCCAACGTCTTAATTGTACGCTCGCGAGCCTCGATTTCCATTCACCGGGATACACTTTGTGGCATCGGCTAACAATTATTAACTTTACCAGTAATGAATTCAGCCTTTTGCGATTAAAACAATTCTAACGGCTGTTTAATAGCCGATTATCATTTCGGCTTACGTCTTCCACGCCGGTTTTTCTCCCCATGCCTCCAATCTCTGACCTTGTTATCGTGCTTCCTTGTGAGAGTCTTGACGACTTTCCGACGCACCACCATGACCCGGAAGCGACAAGTCTTTTGTGCTGCTGGACAGGGTTATGGCATCCGGCGTTGATCAATGAAGCACAACAAGTTCCCCAGATTCAATCGGCCCATGCCACAGAAACGGTTTGGCTGACGTCGGATTCAAATTCGGATTCAGACTCAGATTCGGAAAATCGTCCATGCCCGCTCTTGGTCGTGCCCGCGATCGGCGCTGATCCTTTGGCCTCGGACATGTTGATGGCTTGGTCAATTGATTCTGACCCAGTTTTGGTCGAACAACCACTCGACCGCGAAACGATCTGTTCGCGGGCCGCTTGCGAGTCGCCCAGTATTCAAACGTCGCTGGGCAAGATCTCTGAGGCGACGGTGGCCGATTTTTACGCTTTGGGCTACGGCTATTTGCAACTTCAGTTAATGACACGAAAGCTCCGTTATTCTTCCAACTTGAACGAAGCCAAGTTCTTAACTGCCCTTACCGATGCCGCAAAATCGGCCCTGGCAGGCGACAACAACGTGACGCGCGAAAAACTTTTCGCGTGTTTCGACTTGCTGTTGGAAGAAAAAAATTGTTATTACCCAGTTGAACCGCAGCTCTGTGAAATTCTGTTGCTGCACGACAACACGATCGGAACAAGCCTAAACGAAGAACTTCAAGACACCGACAGGCCGATCAATATTTTGCTCGACGGTCAACTGGCAAAAAAACTCGCCGCCAAAAACCCTGGGGCGGTCGAGCAAATTAAATCTCGGCTAACCAACGAGTTGGCTTGTTTGCTGGGCGGGCTGGAAAATGAAATCGCAAATGAGCTAGTCTCAAGCGACACTTGGGTTAATCAGCTGAAATTCGGCCGCGAAACGCTAACCAGAATTTTCGGTCAGCCACCGAACGCGTTTGCTCGGCGGCAATTTGGTTTGAATCCAACGACGCCAAACATCCTGCAAAAATTTGGCTACGCAGGCGTTGTTCACGCAAACTTTTCGACCGGCCAGATCCCTGATATGGGTAACGGCATTATGCGTTGGGACGGCGACGATAGCGAATCTGTTCTGGCGGTCAGCGAGAAACCGATGGATGCTGCGGACAGCGGTACGTTTCTGCGGCTGAGCATTCGTCTTGGCGAAATGATCGACTCCGTGCATACGGCGACGGGGCTGCTTGTTCATTGGCCGAATAAAACGTGTCTGGCCCTTCAAGACCTCAAACGCATCGCCTCGTTTGTGCCGCTTTTTGGGAATTTCGTCACACTGGATCAACTATTCGACGAAGCCTACGATCCCGGCTATGGTCAGTCATTTTCGGCCGACGAATATAAATCGCCTCATTTGACCAACGCGTTGACGACCAGCCAAACCAATCCGATATCGCGACATACTGACTATTGGCGGCGACGCCACGAACTGGAGACGATTCGTCGACTGGTGCTGATCGCTGCCTGCTGGCACAACCTTGGTCAAGCCGACTTGGCCGAGCTTCAAAAGGAAATTTGCGAATTGCAAAATCGGATTGAGTTTTTAGTGGGCAATTCGGAAACCGATGGCGATGCGGCGAATTCGACGGACGAACGGTTGCAAGCTCTTTTTCAACAATCCAAAAATTTGCTCCACCCCGAATCGCCGGTCCGCGATTCTGCTGCGGCTTTGGTCGTCAATGTCCAATCAAGAAAGACGCGCGTTGTGATTTCGCCGGATTCGAATCACGTTCCGAAGAAGCTTCCAACCGGAACGGTGCGCGACAAAGCTCCTGTGCTATTTGCTGCCAACTCGGACGCTGGCCGGGCTTGGGTGCTGGAACTGCCTGCCTTTGGGCAAGCGATGATCAATTGGCAGGATGTAAACCCAAAAGATCAATTCAAAAAAGATCCCGCGTTGGTAACTGACTTGGAATTGCAGAACGAATTTTTTCGTGTCTTGATCGATTCGAAGTCCGGCGGAATTAAGAGCGTTCGCAAGCATTTGGGCCGAACGAACTTGGTCGGCCAGCAGCTTTCGATTCGGCTGCCCGCTAAACATCACTCCAAGCAACGTTACGCGACGATGGTGGCCGATCGCGTCCAGGCGATCGATAGCCAGGCTTTGACGGCGGCCATCCATTCCCAAGGTCGATTGGTCGCGGGCGAACACACGCTGGCTGAATATTCTCAGATCGTGCGAGTCACTCGAGGCATCAATCGAATCGAAATCGAAGGGCAAGTCAAACTTTGCCAACCGCTCTTTCAACCGCTAACGGCAAATTCTCGCAATCATTACCTCTGTTCGCGATTGGCGTGGAAATCCGAGGCGGCTCGGCTTTTTTCGAACATCTTGGATTCTCAAATGCAAGTGTCCAACGAATGGTTTCATGGTACTCAGTATATTACGATCAAAGACGAGTCTTCGGTGACTCTGTTGACCGGCGGATTGCCTTTTCATCGTCGTCCGAATCGCCGAATGTTGGATTCCGTTTTGATGATTGGCAACGAGTCGATCGGCGAGTATTCTTTTGCTCTGGATGTTGATCAAAACTATCCCGCGGCCGCGGCAGCGGAGAGGCTTTCGCCTGTCGTCCAAATCGCTACCGATGCCAAATCGCCGCGATTGCGGCCTTGGTGTTTTCACCTTAGTCGGAAGAATGTTTTGGTGACGTTTGCTGAACCGATTTTCGATGCAGGCGGTACTTTGGCCGGCGCAGCGTTTCGGCTCAAAGAAACAGAGTCACGAGCGACGGAGCTTGAAATTCGCAGTTTTCGTGACCTCCAATCCGCAGAGATTGTGGGGTTTAATGGCGAGCCCATTTCGACGTTGGAAGCGACTCCCGAAGACCAAAGTAAAATAAAATTTAGGATTGAGCCGTTGTCGTATTTTGAAATAAGGCTTTACTTCCCACTATGATCGTTACCATCGATGGCCCAGCCGGAGCTGGAAAAAGTACTGTGACTCGTTTGCTGGCTGAGCGACTTGGGTTTCAGTTTTTGGATACGGGGGCAATGTACCGTGCGGTCACGTGGAGCGCGATCGAGCAAGGCTTGAGTCTGGATGACGAATCAGCACTCCAAAAAATTGCCAATCAAATCCAGCTGCGCTTTAATGAAGATCAAGTGTTCATTGACGAATGTGACGTTTCAAAATCCATCCGCACTCCGGAGGTTACTCGGAACGTCGTTAAGGTAGCGGATGCGATTGCCGTTCGATCCGAATTGGTATCGCTGCAGCGACGCATCGCGAGCTCCGGAAATTTTGTCTGCGAAGGCCGAGACCAAGGTACGGTCGCTTTTCCTGATGCTTTTTGCAAAATCTATCTAACCGCGTCGTCGAAAGCTCGAGCCCAACGTCGATCCGAGCAATTGGAAAAAGCAGGACACTTTGTTGACTTCGATCAAATTGTTCGCGAACAAGAACTGCGAGATCAACAAGACAAAAGTCGGCCCGTGGGGCGTCTCCAAAAAGCGGACGACGCGATCGAGGTCAACTCGGATCATCAATCGATTGAAGAAGTCGTAGAAACGCTGTTAAAAATCATTCGAGACCAACTGGCCGACGCGAAGGCTTAGCAGGCCCTGCAATACAAAGCTTGTCCCGCAACCAGTGAGCCGACACCACGAACCGCGGGCATTTTTAGTTTTGCGATAAGTCGAAAGGCGATAAGGCGAT
>CAZROJ010000065.1:0-22430 GCA_964601665.1 uncultured Pirellulaceae bacterium | reverse complement strand
TTGGTAAAGGTGCTGGCACGAAGAACCGCACGGAATTGAGATTCACAGCACTAGCATAATTCGCTGGTCGTTCGGAAAGCCAACTACTGGAGTTCAACCAGCTGTCCGCTGGAGAATCCTAGTTTGCCGGCGAAGGTCTTTTCGTCGCCAGAAATTTTCACTTCCTTTGAATCGATCGAAACAACGGAATATTGTTTTTCATCAATGTCAAAGGACTCGTTGACGGCCAGACGCTTGATGCCGCCTAGGTTTGGGATTTCTAACCACGCTCTTTCAATACCATCGGAGTCTGTTGTGATGCCACGCACGCGAACCAATTTGATGTAATCGAGTTCCGGTTCAGGTTCTTCCTTTTTAGCCACCGTTGGCTTGCGTTTTTCGCGAACCGTGACCGTGAAGGTTTCGAGCGTCGATTTGCTAGGGTAACCGTTGTCGCTGATTTCGATTTTAAATTCGTATTTTCCAGGTTTCTGTCCCGGCATCGTAAAGCGGGCTCGTCGATCGGTGTCTTTGCGTTGTTCAAGCTTGGCTTCTTCGATCGGGCTTTCCACTAATTTAAATTGCAGATTATCCGATACGTCAGCGTCCTTGCCAGCAACTGAAAACGAAACTGGGCTGTCTTCGTTCACCGTTTTGGCCGCCGATCCGTCCAGCAGAGGTTGATTGTTGGCAGGGCCGAATACGTTGCGGTACAAAATCGTCGCGTACTCTTCGTCCGGACGAACCGGTTCGCTGACTAAGTCTTGAAAGTCTTCGCGATCCTTGCCCGTCGACAACGACATGATTTCGATGGTCATGATGACGGTCAACGAACCATTGCGAACAATCTTGTTGTTTGTCTTTTCTGTTTTCGGAATCAACGTCAGCGAATTGATTCGGTGCAAGAGGTTTAGCGAATAGAAATCTTTAAGATACTGGTTGAAGTTTTCCAAGCGGCCCGAGGCGCGAACTTGCAAAATTTTGCTCTTGCCGATGGAGCGTTTGCCCGAGCGAATCGGGCTGCCATCGCGTGGCGTGATCGAGTCGAGTTTCAGCCCGGCTGCGGTGAGTTTCGTCTTGAGCCAGCGTTGGTAATCGTTGCTGGCGTTGTTGACCGACTGTGGCAACGAAATATGGCTGTAGTAAATTTTGCGGCGGTTGGCGAGTTTGCCTTCCATCTGCAAATCTTTTTGTTCGGCGACTTGCTGATCCAAGCCTGTCAGCGTGCGATTGTTTTCATCGATCGCGCCGATCCACCAGAATATGACAAGGAACAAGACGGCGATGGGAACCAGCGTACCAACACCCAGCAACAGCTTCTTTTCGCGATCGGATAAATTTTCAAACATGGGTCGGTACTACTATTGGTTGTTGGTCTGGTTGTTGGCAGCCGAGGCGTTGGCTTTGCGGATCGTTTTCAGGAATTCTTCGGCCCGCTTGTCAATTTGTTTGATCTGACTTTCGGTGTCGACAGTTTTAGCGACGGTTAAATTCGATTGAGCTTTGTATTCGTCGTCAGCAACGAATTCTGTTTTTTGCAGTGCGACGTCGAAGACTTTTGAAAGCTCTTCGACTAATGCGGCTTCGGCGGCGTTATCGGCGGCTCGATTTTGGATACCAATCGTTACCGTTTTGTCTTTCGCTTTCAATCGTCCTTCCAGGCGATCCACAATCGCGTCGTCGGCTGTCAAAGCGTGTTGGCTGTAGGTCAACAGGTTTTCCTGCCAGTTCGTGGATGCCAACACCCAATCATCAATCGCACCGACTTCTTGCAGTGTGTCTTCAACGGCAGGTTGGTTTGCCCCGTTGCCTTGATTTTTCGCCGTGATCGATGCCAAAGAAGCCTGCATGGCTTGGATCTCTTTGGATTGATTCGAAAGCGTCCACCAGCCAAAGCCGCACATTAGCAAGAAAACAGCCGCGGCAACCCAGCCGTAAAGTCTCCACTTTGAATAGTCTCTTTTTTCGATAATGGGTTGACGCGGGTTTAAAAAATCGAGCCCCTCCATGTCGTCGGATTCGCTGAGTGCACCGATTAAGGCGGCGACGCGATTGGAATCGTCGATTTTTTTCACTTCGCTGCCGTGAAAAGGGTCCTTCTCGGGATCGATGACTTCGTAGCCGACGTCCAAAGAATTGGCTAACGATTCACCGACGGGTTCGAGGCTTTCGGACTTGCCCAGCAAAATGATCTTCGACAGAGGTTTGCCGTCGAGCGTGGCGGATTCGGTGGCAACGGTTCGTTTGATTTCTCGTTCGAGCTGTCGAGTGTGATTGTCGCCGGTTAACTTGAATTTGCGAACAGCGATGATCGACTTGCCTTGCATTACCATGATTTCAGCTTCGTCGCCGATCGGTTCGACCAAGACAGTTGGACCTGTGGATTCCAGTTTGTCGGACAGGTACTTCGTAATCGCGTAGGGGCGGAACACGATATTTCGAAGACGCAGGCCCGCGTTTCCAACGATCTGCTTGAAGCGTTTTTTTGATTCTGGAGAAAGGCCCGCAGCCATCACTCGTCCGGCCGTATTCGCATCACCGCTCAATCGAACAAAGTCTAACATCCAGCTGTCATTCAACGATGCAAATTTGTTCTTGGCAAGAAAGCGAACCATGCCTGGAAGTTCGTTTTTAGGAGCCGGCGGAACATCCAGCAAGCGAAGCTCCACATCATCGCGACCAATGACCACGCAGGCATCCGACTTGGTCAAGCCCGCTTCGTTGATTTTGGCTTCCAGAGCAGCCGTGATTTCTTCGGTCGTGCCACTGGCGGGAATGCAGGCAACGTGTTTTAACTGCGAACGACGGGACGCCGTTTGCATCGACGCCAGAAAGATCTGGTTGTCATCAAATTCGATTGCAACGCGGGCCATAATTGAAACTCAAGTAAGCTAAATATCTGATTTGAAATAAACGAATGTCAGTCGAGGTCCAGTTCGGACCCCAAAAAGTCGGTGGAAAAGCCTGTCGAGAGATGGCTTTTGTCTCTCCAGAATAATACGCGAGGGATCGGGACCGTAGTATCAATCACTGCTTCGGCCCTAGAAGTTCCGATTCCGTCAGGAAAAAATCCGACGATCTCCGCTCGGTAGACGTCACCATCGGTACAAACGTAGGTCATCAGCGTCTTCATCAGTTCCAACGGCACGATTCCCTCCACCATCAACCACGTCTCGTAGCGGCGATTGATGTCAGCGCCGTCAGGATCATCCAGCTCAAAATCGTCACCGCGACGTTCGATTATTTGGTCGACAATCTCTTCGGTCAGCCCCGGGATCGCCAGTAATACTCGACGCGGCGCTTGCATCACATTAATGCGCCCCGGAATCGAGGTGCCTTCGTAAGTGGTCAGCGAAGCCATCATCAGCGGGACGTTGAACCCCATGTTGATAATGTTCACGGGCGAATTGACATCGTCGTTAAAGTTATCGTCGGGCGTGGTCACTCCGGGGAATTCTCCAAAGGTCGAACCCGCATCGATGGCGATATTCATGATGTCCAGAATCGAGTCGAATTTTCGCTCGCTCTGCAAGGCACCAAAATCGAGCTGCACGCGGTTACCGCCCAACGTCTTGACGTCGTTTTGCAAGTCAGCCAAATCAATCGGCTTGATGCGGTCTTCTGGAGCACAGCGGTAGAGAATAATAAAGTTTGCCCATTCATCATTGAATTTACTTTTCAGGTCATCATACAGCTGTTCCAGATCGTCGGCGTTGACGTTGATCCGTGGCAGTCCCTCCGCGGTCAAGTTCGATTCTTTGCTGTAGAGCGTCAGGTAGGCGGCCCAGCCCAAATACAAATCCGCTTCGTCCACCGATACATCGTTGGACGCGGCTTCGGCAGGATCGAGCAACCCGTTGCGATTCATGTCCAAACCAAACAGCAACTGCGGGGTCACTCCATTGATCAACAGCAATTCGTCAAGACTCTCCATCGGCCCATTCTTGGCGGAATAGGGCGGATTTTGACCTTGGTAAACACCGCTTTCGGCACCGTAATCGCGAACGTCTTCGTCCGAGTCCAGCCAATCCAAAATCGAGTCCGCGATGTCCTCGGTCATGTCCGGCAACTGCATCAAGATCGCTCGACCGCTGCCTGGTTGAAGAACATCGGAGAACACCAACGTGTTCAAATTAATTTTGCTGCTCTCATCGACCAGCCCGTACCGGGAACCGCTGGGCAGACCGTCAAAGTCCAAGCTCGGCGCGACAATCGAAAAAAAACCGCGACGTGTGCCTTGGTTGACTTCATTGGCAACCGGAATACCGCGAAACTTGGTTTCGTTATTCCATCGCCCGCCTTTTTCTCGGATCGTCGCGTCGCTGTTGGATAGAAATAGTCGCGCGTAATCAAGACCTGAGTCGGACAGGTATTTTGTCTGCAGCCGAAGGGTCATCAGGCGTGTGGCTTCGGCTTCGGTACGCATCAACGAGGTAAACGTGTAGGCCGAAAGAGACAGCACGATGATGGTTACTAAAACGATTAACAGCAGCGAGCCATCGCGACGGCCGCTGATTCGTTGGCTCAATGGTTTCCACGAATTGCGATTTGCTACGCTGCAATTAGCCGCGGTTAAATTTGCAAAGACAGTCGAGTTCTTCATTCTTCTTCCTCCTCGATCACTTCGGCGCCTGGTAGGTGGACCACGCCGCGATACAATTCCATCACTTGTCGGTCAAAACCACCGTAAGCGTAGTTTCGGCCGCCGGACATCCGGCGCGGGTCTATCACGATCGTCACCTCGACCGCCGGCGGAAAGCCGCCGTTTTCTTCGGAGTCCCAGTCGGTTAACCACGTTTGACCATCAAAGAAACGAAATTGAATCTCGGCCACTTCATTGGCCACCAGTTCGCAATATTCGTCAGGCGTCGACGTCAGCCCCGAGTCGCCATTGAATTTGGCGACGGCCCGATCAATCGTTCGTCGATACAACCCGCCCGGCGCGGCCGTCGGCGAGAACTGGACGCCGTTTTGGTTGGTTGGATTGGCGTTGGAAAAAAAATAAGCCAACGTTTTGACATCCGACTTGGTTTGCATCCCGCCATTGTTGTCAGCGATTAACGGATTGTACTGATCCAATCTTGGCAGCCGACTTATGTCGATCGTGATCGAGTTGGGTCCGCCCACCAGCGACGGCCGCGACGAAACCGCCTCCTCGTCCACAACCGGCATCGCCTCTTCATCCGACATTTCTTCTGACATTTCTTCCTCGCCCTCTTCAGTAGGCTGAGGATTATTCGCGGTCAACATTTGTGTTTTGACCAAATTCTCCAGCCCCGAATAGTCGGCGGCTTTGTATTGCACGCCCGCTCGTAAGTCACTGGAAATCATCTGCGTGACGCTGCGAGCAATCTGCTTCCGCTCGATCAACGCTTGCTGTCGACTCAGGGCGATCAAGTACAATTGGATCGCCACACCGATCGCGCCGATGATGACGACCGACAGCGTTAGGCTCAGCAGCAGTTCAAGCAGCGTGTAACCGCGACGCGAATTGTTTTTTGGGTTGGCACGCGTCATGTTACCCCTCGTCCGGTTCAGGTTCGTAATCGGGGTCAGCAACTAACCGCACCAAGGAAACCGAAACATTATTGGTTGACAGGCGTTGAGCAACTGTGACGGTGATAGACAACAAACCCGGTTGCACCGACGGTTGCGAGGTAATCGTGTACTCCCAGCCGGGATTGGAATCGACATTTCCACCGCCGGATTTGAAATCAATCACTCCGGCGGCAATTTCAGCCATCGTCGCGTCGGCGATCATGTTCGCTTCACTGCGAATTCTCACATCCGAGGCCGCGCGGAAACCAAGGTTGAACAGATGCCCGATCGCGACCATCGAAACGCCAAGGATCGCCACCGAAAGCAAGACCTCGAGCAACGACAGGCCATGTCGACGGCGAGTGTTAAACTTTCGCGAGCATTGAGAGCCGCATTTTTGGTTGCGGGTTCCATTCATTGCTGGGACACCATGCGAACTGATTTGGCGATGCCCGTCAAACCACGTAACTCGACGCTGATCAAGGCACCGCGAGCGTTTTGTAAAATCAGGCGAGCGTCCTGCGACGTGCCATCCGGGTAGAACAAAATGGCGTTCATGCCAGCGCCGCCATCAGAGTTCTGTTTGGCCGATTCCGAGCGATTGTCCATGCTTGCCTGTCCAGCAACGAACCGTACATCGCGGGGCAGAAAGTTCTCGCTAAAGTCGCGGTCCAACGTCGTGGTCTGATTCGAATTGTTGAACTGGCCAGCGAATTGAGCATAATTTTCAAGCGGTGCGACTTCGAACCATTGACCGCCTTGGGAATAGTACAACGCATGAACTTTGCCGCTGCGAATCGCGCGGACTCGGGCTTGCCCCATCGCCACTCGGACGCGGTCGGCGGCTTTGCTGATCGCCTGATTGTTAACCGTGTTTTGAATCGCCGGCACCGCCAACGACGCGATGACGACAATGATCACCATGACCAACACCAGTTCAACCATCGTAAACGCACGACGATCCAACTTGCCCAAGCACGGGAAGCTACCGGTCGAGATTCGATTGGTTGAATGGAATCGCAAAACTTAAATCGCCAAACAAAAATAGTGGCTGCAAAAACAAAAAATGAGGCCGCGTGAGCGACCTCGTGGCGTTTCAGGATTTTCGGCGGTCAGATTTTAATCGGACAATCGCCGAATCTGAAAACCTACTGGGCACCGTTGATGTTCATATTGGCGATGTCATCAGCACCACCCATCTGCCCGTCGGCTCCACCTGATTGAATTAAAATCTGGTTGTTTTGGTCGTTCGGTGAATATTTGTAAGGGCGATTCCAAGGGTCGGCCGTGATCGGTTCTTCCAAGTACGGGCCTTGCCAAATGCCTTGATCGATCCCGCTCGGCTTGATCACCAAGTCGTTCAAAGACGTTGGAAAAGCACCCACGTCCAGCTTGTACATTTTGCAAGCGTCAGCCAAAGTTTGAACTTCAACGCTGGCAGCACGAGAGTAACCTGTGGCTTGCATACGAAGCACGGCGAAAGTCGACAAGCCGGCAAGGACAACCAAAATCACAAGCACCAACATCAACTCAAGCAAAGTAAAACCTTCACGGGTGCGGCGAGTGTGACGAGCCCTGCGGCGAGAAATCGATGTCATCTTTAAACTCCAAAATCAAAAGTGGTCTTTGGTTGGTCAGTAATTCGCCTGACCAGTAATTTGAACGTCGTCTGAAACAGGCCCGGAATAACCCCGGAATAACCCCGGAATAGGCCCGAAATGGGCCGTGAAGCTAATTTACTTCCGGGCCGATTGGCAGACGATCGTATTGTGTGTGCTGTGAAAATTTAAACCCGCGAAGTGCGGATCGAGTTGCGTTTTTTTCCAGATTTTGTCAAAAACATTGCCAGTGTTCACCGGTCGAAGCGGCGTCTAGTGCTTTGTCAAAGGTAAAGATTGGGAATTCCACGTTTCCAATCCAGCATTTGAACTGGCGAAAATCAACTCGAAACGCCATTCATGATTTACCCCCAATCCTAAAACTAAGCTTTGACGCAGCACTAGCCCATCGTTTGGCCCATTTTCATGATCGGGGTCAGCAAAGCAATCACGATAAACATCACCACGCCGGCCATGGCCACCAACATGAGTGGCTCGACCAGCTTCACCATGATCTCGAGTTTACGCGTGGTTTGCTTCTCGAGGCCCTCGGAAATATTGATCAAAACGTCATCCAGCGTGTTTGATTCTTCGGCAACGCTGATCATCTCACAAACGTTCCGCGGGAATTTGCCGGATTTGGCCAGTGGTTTGGCCAACGGTTCGCCCGAGGTAATGTTCTCCGAAGCGTCCATGATCGCCCCAGCTAAAACTCGGTTGCCCGTCGCTTCGGCACTGATTTCCAGCCCGCGAAGAATCGGGACTCCGTTTTTAAGCAACGTTCCGAGCACTCGGCAAAAGCGACAAATGGCCAAGTTCAGCATCACCGATCCGAGCAGCGGCACTTTTAAAATCCACTTGTCTACGAACATCCGGCCTGCGGGCGTCGCAGCCTGTAATTTGGCAAAGAACGCCGCTACCGCGATCAAGATCGCTATCGCCCACCACCAAGACTGAAGCAGTTCGCTAAAACCCAAAAGCGCCTCGGTCGCCCACGGCAATTCGCCCTGTTGTCGCAACTGATCAAAAATATTGGCAAAACTGGGAACGAAAAAGATCAGCAAGACGCCCGTGATCAAGCTTCCAATCGTGAACAGCACACCGGGATAAATCAGTGCCCCAACAGTTTTGGATTTCAGTTCTGCCTGTTGTTCGGTGAAGCTGGCCACCCGTGTTAACGCGTCCTCAAGAAAGCCACCTTCGGCTCCGGCTCGCGACATGTTGACGGCCATCTCGCTGAAAATCTTGGGGTGTCGTCTAAAGGCATCCGAGAGCGTTTCGCCGTCTTCGATGCGGCCAATGACGTCATTCAAGGCTTCCGAGAACGATGGGATCTGCGTTTGTTCTTGCAAAATTCGCAGCGACTTTAGCATCGGAACGCCGTTCTTGATCAGCGTCGCCAACTGCTCGTAGAAAACCGAAATCTTTTGATCGCTGACCCGCCCGCTACCAAACGAAATTTGTTTTGGTTTTTTCGCTTCGGCCGACACAACCTTGATCGGAAACAACGACTGACCGCTCAGCTTCGCGATCACATCGTTTTCGGTGTTTGCAGATAGATTTCCCGTGACCAATTGGCCGGCCATGTCTCTGGCGGTGTAAGAAAAATCGGGCATAAATCGGAGGGTTGGTAAATGTTATTCGGGTCGGGACGAAAGGCAAACAGGCGATCGACAAAATTACTTCATTCGGTCGCTCTTGGTGATTCGAAGCACTTCGTCGATCGACGTTTCACCGGCCAGCACTTTTAGCCAGCCATCATCACGCAGCGTTTTCATGCCGTTGGCAACGGCCGTCTTTTTGATCTCCCAAGTGCTCGAACGCTCTTGAGCCAATTCGCGAAGCTTGTCGTCGTTAACCAGCAATTCGTAAATGCCCAGGCGGCCGCGGTAACCGACGCCGCGGCATTCGCGACAGCCGACGGGCCCGAAAACTTCTTGCCCGGCGAACATTTCGTGTGGAAAGTCAACGGGCAAGTCGAGCGTTGCTGGGTCAACGATCTCGCAGCAGTTTTTGCACAGTCGTCGGACAAGTCGCTGGGCCATAATGGCTTCGACGGTCGAAGCGACCAAGAACGGTTCCACGCCCATATCGCCCATCCGCGTGAACGCTCCGGAAGCATCATTGGTGTGCAACGTTGAAAACACCAAGTGACCGGTCAACGAAGCTTGGATGGCGTTTTCGGCGGTTTCCAAATCGCGAATCTCACCGACCAAAACCACGTCTGGATCGTGACGCAGAATGCTTCGCAGCGACTGAGCAAACGTGAGCCCAATTTTTGGGTGAACCTGAATCTGGTTGATGCCCGGCAACTGGTATTCGACCGGGTCCTCGGTAGTAATAATTTTGGTCGTGGGATCGTTAATTTCAATTAGTGAGCTGTACAACGTGGTCGTTTTACCCGATCCGGTCGGGCCGGTCACCAAAATAATTCCGTGCGGTAGCGAAATGAGTTTTTTGAAAATCGCATAAGTCGATTCGGCCATGCCCAAGCTTTTCAGCTCAAACTTCATCGCGCCTTTATCCAAAATCCTCATCACGAGCCCTTCGCCGTGAATCATTGGAATGACCGAAACACGAACGTCCACTTCGCGGCCCTTGACGCGAATTTTGATTCGACCATCTTGCGGCAGGCGTTTTTCGGCGATGTTCAGCTTGGCCATAATTTTCAAACGACTGATAATCGCCGCTCGAAAATGATTGATCTCTTGTGGCACCGGCTGCGTGTGCAAAATCCCGTCGATACGATATCGAATCACGATTCCGTCTTGCTGCGATTCGATGTGAACGTCACTGGTGCGTGTCTCGACCGCTTCCAACAGGATCTCATTGACCAGCCGAACAACGCTGGCCTCTTGCGCCATTTCGGAAAGTTCACTGCCGTCGGTTTCAATGGCATCTAAAAGTTCGACGCCGTCCTCTTCCATCTTTTGTTCGATCAAGCCTTCGATCGTTTCGCCGCCGACGCCCAGATGCGTCTTTATCAGTTTGGCAATTTCGACTTTGTCACCCAAAACCGGTTCGACCGCCAAGCCCGTCGCCGACGCGATCTCGTCCAGCGGATAAAAATCCATCGGATCGGCGGTGGCGATAATGATCGAGTCATCCGTCTTACGAACGGGAAATAGCAAATGGCGGTAGATGATTTTTTGTGGGAAACCGTCCAGCAACGACAGATCAACCTCCGTTTTGGACAGGTCCACATAATCGACGCCCGCTTCGTCCGCGATCGCATTTTGTGCCGCCTCGTGGTCAACGATGCCGTTGCTGACCAAGTTTGCGACAACATCGCCGCCTTTATTTTCCGCGTTCAGCAGATCCTGTTCCGAAATCATGCCTCGGCGAACAAGCGTTTGTGAAAGATTCATGGGCGACAGATCAAATTGAAGGAGGGCGTAACCGACAGCTTTTAACAGAAGTTGGAAACGGACAAAATTTTACAGGCATCGACTATAGCTGGCGAATCGAATCCAAGCGACAAATGGCCGCCAACCGCGTGTCTCGATCAAATCATGTAACGATTGTGACGGTCATGCGATTTCGAACTAGGCAAGGTCGTGTGTGGTGATTCGCGGCGAAGCAAAATACAACTCACTCGTGAACTTAAAACCCCGTCAATTTGGCCGGGTTTCGGATTTTTGTCCATTTTCCAATGATTTGGCAGGGCCACGAAAAAAGCCAAGCATCGAGGATCGACGCTTGGCATTTTGAAGAGATTTTGAATAGCGAATCAAACCTGACAAGCTATCGCGCGTTAGCCCCTGAAATTCCAACGGGAGCCAACGATTGATCCAAATTAGGCGCCGTCGCCGTCTTGGTTCCGATCGCCACCGCGTCCGCGACCGCGATCGTTACCACGGTTGCGAGTGTTCCTGCCGCGGTCAGTGGAAAACTCAAACGATTCGCCCTGCAGGGATTTGTACTCGCTGCGTTGTTGTTCACTGAGCACTGAAAGTACTTGAGCTTCGGCTTCACGTCGTAGCTTGGCTACTTTCGCTTCGAACGTTTTACGAGCTTCTTCGGCCTTTTTCTTCATGGCTTCAAATTGTTCGTCCGTGATGTTCAGCTTTTCCTTAAGAACGCTTGAACCTCGTTCGCTCAACATGCCGCCGGACCGCTGGATTTGACTTTGGAATGTCAGCTCTCCAAGTCGTTTTTGCTGAACTGGAAGCAACACCTCATTCAGCTTTGGCTTCATGTCCTCCATTTGGGCCTTCATTTTGCCTTGGATTTCGGTCCACATTTCGCGACGTTCGTCGGCCGATTTACCACTCCAGTCCTGACGATTCCCGGAAAACATTTCTCGCATGCTCGCACGCATCTCTTGTTCAAGCTCTTTAATTTGCTCTTTCTGATCGTCCATCAGGTCCAGTTCTTCTTGAACCTGCGAGCTTCGTAGCAAGCTAAATTCGTCACTCTGGCCAAAACCACCTCGGCGTTGAGCGTTGGCATCAGCCGCCAAAGATGAAATAACGGCAACTGCAAAAACGAACGCCACAGTGCTTCGCAAGGACTTTGACATAAGACTCTCCGTGAATTTTCTTTTAGGGTAAAATTTCATGGCCGTTTTTTGTGGCATTGGGTAGAGCTACCGACCATGTAATCCTGTAACCATTCGATTTGTGTCAAGTTCCGAAGTGGCCCAAGAATTTTAGGGAATTTTTGTTTTTTTTGAATCTAGCAAAACCACCTCGCTAGAACGAATCGTCAAAGTTGACCGAGGTGTTGAGTTTGAACAAAAATTGGGCCCAGTTGGCCCGGCCGGGAAACGGAACTTCGCAGGGGCTTTTAAAAATAGGGGCCTTCAGTCGCGGCGGTTCAGTTTCATTGCTACTCGAGCGGCGGTGGCCATCCGCAATAGCCCCACGCCCGCACGAAATACGATCGCCGCCGGCACGGACAAGGCGAGCGCTTCGAAAATGTTGCGGTTCAAGGCCAGCATGAGTACAAACCCAATCAGTCCAAGGCCGATCAGCATCAATACGATCCCAAGAATTTCTCTCGATCCAATCATCTGTTTCCCTTTTATAAGTTACTCGGCAGAAGCACGGGTTACGTCGTCATCCGAAGTTCTCAGTTTGCGGCGTCTGCTTTCAACGCCCGCCATTTCGCTCCACATTTCTCGGTTGTACCAAGAACGAAACGCGACGTCAGCTTTCTGGGGTGTCAATTCCAACCACTCCAAAATTCCAATGACCGCCCGGCAAATGAACCACGCGAAAAATAAAAGCAGTGAAAGGATGATCAACCGACCCGGCCGCGGCTGCAACCAATATTTGTACAGGTACGAATCGTCCAGCGGCAGGTAGCTTAACAGCAAGAACGATCCGAGCAGGGCGATCATCGATAACGCCCAATGACGACGAACGATCTGACCTACCCATTGCCACTGGAAACCCAAACGCTGACCGGGCTCGCCGGCGGCTGAGTCGTAAACTTTGTCGATGTTAAACGCTGCCGAGTATTTGGTAAGTTCCGCAAATCGGAAGCCCGCCACCATGATCAAAAATATCAATACGACTTGGAGCAATTCAGCGCCGGAAAACGTCTGGCGATACTGCCCCAAAAATCCACCAGATGCTTGAACGGCGATCACTGCAAAACAAAACACAAACAACCACGCAGTGTGCCCAGTCCGAACGAACGCAAACAATACCAACCCAGCGACCAGCATTCCCGACCATGGAGCACCGCAAACCACGGCAGAAACTAAACCTAGCACAAACAATAGCGTTGCCAACATGATTCGCACGGGTCGAGTCTGACCGCGCATCAACGACAGCGCTTTCACGCGTGTCTCAGGCGACCCTTCGGCAGCGGGCATCGGCTCGTTTTGCAACCGCGAGTTATTTGACATCGCTAGCTCCTCGCTCGTACATTGCCGCCACCGGCTCGGCGGGATCCGGACTGCAAAATACCGATCTCGGCAGAAACCAACTGCATCAGTCGTGGGTCGTCGATCCGAGCAAAGGCAACGCCCAGTTGTCCTAGCCGGTCACCCATTTCGCTGTCCGCATTGCGAAAGCTGGCTCGCCGGTTCCTAGCAAAAATTTCGGCAGCGATCGGGTCCGAAATTTGGTCCGGAAACGAGGGTGCTTCTGGCGCGACAAAGATCACGCGATGTTTGGCCGCAATGGTCGTTTTGATTGCCGTTTCCATCATTTCACAACCCAACAGGTCATAGGGTTCAGGCGAAATGATCACGAATAACTCATTCTCCCGAGCCCGGGCTCGCAGCTGATTCAGTTGCTCGGACAGCTCCAGCCAAATTCGGTTTCTAACGTTCAACCAGCTTCCCATGTCTTGGTAGGGCGGATCGATTGCCAACGTCGTCGAGGCAGAATCGACCGAGTATTCAGTCGCGTATCGAAGGCACAGTCGACGCATCCAAACTTCGTCGTATTGCAAACGCGTGGCCGAACCACAAGGCAGATCGAACAGGTGTTCGAACAAAATCGCCAGCGGCCGGCGGAAGTAATCCGCCTCCGATGGAAACAACCATGGAAAATTCCAGGGTTGCTTGCCGTGGTTAAACTTTTCATCCATCAGCGGTGCGAATCGCTGCGTCGCGTGTTCGAAAATCACTTGGATTAAATCGGCAAAAACAAAGCTCGACAACGGAGCACTCGGCTTAGACGCGTCGATCAGATGTTGCAACAGTTTCGTCAAATGCCGTTCACCGCTGCCATGTTTAATAAGGCTTGTCTTGTGGTCGTTAATCAACAGCGCCGCTACAGGATCGCGGTCGGCCAACAGCAGTTTGGCGATCGAAGCGGCCGTGCTGATCGCTCGGTCGCCCGCAGTGGCCGCCGGTCGGCCTTCAAATTGATATCCGGCCAAATCGACCAGCATCGTCGCGCGGATCGGAACTTCGTTTTCGTATTCCGACGTCATCAGCCGGCCCAGTTTCCCGGTCGCTTTCCAAGCAATCGATCGCGGCGGATCGCCGGCGCGGTAGTCGCGAATGCCGTGCAGTTCGGAACTGATGCCCGAACTTCGGTGACGATGATGCCCCAGATGTTTTTGCAGATTGTTGTGTTTTAATATCGAGACGGTGGTTTGGGGCCGAATCAAATAGGGCAACAGCGTGACGGTTTGGTGCAGCGGCACAAAGAATTGATATCGAAAAAATCCGACCGTATCGGCAATCTCCAGCTTGATTCCCGCAAAAGAAAACTTGCCGCAGATCGGTGACGAAATGCGATAGCCCAAACGAGCAACACGTGGCGTTTGTTTAAAACTGAGCGACAAAAATGCTTTGTCGTCGGTCGATTCAAAAACGGTAAAAGCGTGACCTTCCAACGCAAAACCATCCGGCACGCAGTCTTGCAGTGTGATGCGATAGCCGGGTTTCAGCCGAGCCAAATCGAATTCCACGTCGACGTCATACCATCGTTCGGCTACCAACGAAACTCGATCTTGGCGGTGTTGATTGATGGTCCTGACCATGGACGCTTGGAATTTTTTGATGCTGCGTCGAAATCGTTCGAAAGCCAGCCACTGGAGCCAAACCCAAATCACGACGGCCAGGCATAACAACGCAACGAACTCTCGCTGTTGGAGAATTCCGAAAGCCATTCCAAAAATGGAAAGGCAGAGCAAGAAGCTGCTGCGGACCGTGAGCATTTAAATTAAGCCTCTCGGATCGCGACGCTGCGGACAACGTCCCCGACCAATTGCCCGGCCGTTTGACCCGACAATTCGGCCTCCGGTCGCATAATGATTCGATGTTCGAGCACTGACCCGGCCATCGCCTGAACGTCCTCGTGAGAAATAAAGTCGCGCCCTTTGAGCAATGCTCGAGCGCGAGCCGCCTTCAGCAAGTAAATTCCCGCGCGAGGGCTGGCTCCCAAAAGAACTTCCTGATGTTCGCGGGTCGCTCGAGTCAGATCGACGATGTATTCCTTCATTTCGCGAGTCGCGTGAACGTGCGGCACCGCTTGCTGCAATTTCAAAATCATTTCGGCATCGCATATCTGTTGGAGAACCGGCTTGGCCTTTTCTTGCAATTCCAACAGATCAATTTCGCTACTGCGGTTCGGATACCCGACATTCACGCGGAACAAAAACCGGTCCAACTGGGCTTCGGGCAATCGATAGACGCCTTCCTGTTCGACTGGGTTTTGCGTCGCCAGCACGACGAAGGGCTGGGGCAAAGGCAAGGTGTCGCCTTCGATGGTGACTTGGTTTTCTTGCATCGCCTCCAACAACGCCGCTTGGGTTCGCGCGGGCGAGCGATTCAATTCGTCGGCCAAGAGCAATTGGCAAAAGATGGGGCCCGGCTGCAGCACAAATTTTGATTTGGCTTGGTCCAAGATCTTCGTGCCGGTGACGTCCGAAGGTAGCAGGTCGGGCGTGAATTGAATTCGGCGAAAATCCAGCCCAACGGTGCTGGCCAACGTACGACAAAGCGTCGTCTTGGCCGTACCGGGCACGCCTTCTAAAAGAACGTGCCCCTGAGCGACGGTAGCGATCAAAACCAGTTCGATCACCGAATCCAAATCGATCAAAGTTTGCCCCAGCGTTGCCTTGGTGCGGGCAAGCAATTGGCTGGCGGGTTCGGTTAAGTTCTTGATGTCCGCGGGTGACATTTGTGGCGGCATGGACGTGGGGTGTGTCATAAAAGCTAATCAGTCAATGTTGTCATCCGTCAGTTTTAAATAACGACCGACGACAAACGGTTCGAATTGGTGTTTTGCAATTTTACAGCAGGTCTTCTTGGTCAATGTCGATGGTGGCGTTGATCTGTTGAATCAACTCTCGCCATCGTAACGCCGCCGCTTCGAGTTCTCGCAAGCGTTCGGCAGTCCAGTAGGATTTAGGTTTTGTTTTTAGCGACCAAAACGCATCAGCCATCTCGTGGGTGGCTCGTTTGGCAACCAGTTCGTGGCTTGAGTCTAAGGGAGCAGGGAATTCTGCCCAGTCGGCCAAACGGCGATTGGCCACGTCCAAGCAAAAGGCGTTCAAGATCATCGAAGCGGCAGCTTGACGTTCCGATCCCGAAACTGACGACTCCTTGTTGGTAAACGTGCGGCGTCTTTTTCCGGCGATGTCGATAGAAGTTTTTCGCAAAATCTTTCGTTGCCAAAAATAAGTGACCAGTCCAAATAAACAGCACGTGGCGAACAAGGCTAACAGCAAAATTCGATTGAGGGCTTTGGGGCGCAGCCCGTCGGTTAACTTATGAGCCATATCGTTAAGCAGTTGTTCGTCTTCGGATACGGCCGCCACTGAATTGGCAAATTCAAGCATTTTATCCGCGGGCAGATTTTTCAGCGCGGCTAAAACCTCTTCCCGAGTCGGGACGGGAGTTTGGATCTCTAAATCACTTTCGTCGATCGGCGATACGACGCGTCCTTGGATGACCAGCAAAACATTTTTGCGGCGAAAATCATCCGACAGCCATGTCAAAATGTTTTCGGCCAATAACAAGTTGTCGCCCTTAAACAGCATTTGGTTGGTGAACAAATTTCGGTCAGCCACCGCAATCAATTTTTTCTGATTGTCGATTACCGAAAACCGTCTCGCGTTGCCTCGGCGATCCAACAGCGGAAAAGTTTGAGTGTCGTTGGCGGTGATGTTCGACGATGTCCGAGCCAGATAGCCGGGGCGATTGCAAATGATTCGATCGACGCCCGCAAATACGGGGTGGTCCGAATTGGGGCGCACGATCGGGCAGTCTGTCGATTCGAAGTAATCCTGTCGATTGGCGGCGTCGACCATGGCTCGTCTGGAAATCGATCGAAAGACTAATCCTGCCGCAGATCGGCTGTCCGAAGTGATTAACGTCGGCACGTTTCGCAGCGAAGGTGCCCAGCCGGGATGGTCAAGAATCATCATGAATTTTTCTTCGCTGGGCAACCGGTTCCACTTCCCAAAATTGCAGATTTGGATGCCCGTTTCTTGAATCAATAAATTCAATCCTTCGTGACCAAAAGGCCAGTCGTCGCTCTTGATCGGCTGCTGGCCGGCGGCCGTTTGAAGAGATAAACCGGCGATGCTGGCCAGCAAAACCAAAATGATAAAAAGCTGTTTCGGCAAATGTTTCACGGGTTTGCCTCTTCAGTATCGTCGACCGAGCGACCGGCTGTTTTCGACAAAGAATCGCTTGGTTCACTCGATGCACAAGGCAATTGATTTGCCAAGTCGCGAAACACCGTGCCCGGTTCGTTTGCCAGTTGTTTTAAAACATCCGTTACGACTGATTTTTGTTCGTCGGGGATCGTCGAATCCGAAGCCGCACGATACCTGGACCAGCGATAAACCTGAAACACCGACCCGATCTTGTCGTGCCAACCTGGTTTGGCCGTTTGCAGCTTCTCGGCGGCGCGATACGAATTCCACCATGACGAAGCGGGACCAAACTTGGTTAGCAGCAACAAGTCGACCGCTTCAATGAAATCACTCGGCTTGGCATCGACGCCAGAGCGAAGTTTTTGCTGTAACTGTTTGGTTTGCAAAGCGACTTCGTCAACCGGTTTGAACATTCGCTCGACGAAAAATAACAACGTTCCCAGCAGGGCAATCGCGATCACCGAATACAGGATCGGGCCGATGTTGGCCCCGACCTCCGGCAATGTTGGCAGCGTGGGACTGACCGCCGGCGACGACCCGTTCGGTTGAGCGTTGTTCAATGAAGCGTTCGAGGTGATGTTGTTAAAAGTCTGGGCAAATGAGTTATTGCTGTCGCGAGAATTTTGCGAGTCGCCGCTGCCATTGTCGCCGTTTAGGTCCCGACGCTGGCGTTGTTTGCGGCGAGCGATTTTGTCTTTTGCCGTTTCTTCGGCCTTGTCCATCGCGGTTCCAATCAGACCATTCAGGGCATTGGTGAACATCGATTTTTCGTTCGGCGACGATTCAGAGTCGTTGGCTGAAACCTTTTTGATGGCTTCCATGACCGATTGGTCAATTCGCTGGCCCGGCTTAATTCGATTGGAATTGCCCGCCTCGTTGGGCCGTTCGTTAAAAATGTCCGATCCCTGCTGCCAAAGTTTTTTGGCCGCTTCAAAATTCATTGTCGTGCCGCCACCGCGATTGGCTTTGTCATTCAAAAGGCGGTCAAAGCCCTTGGGTTTCTGGAAACCGGATTCTTCGTCGTTGTAATAAGAGATCGCCTTTTTCAGAAATTCACTCTCGGCCCAATCTTCCGGGTTGGAAGATTTCGAATCGCGGAGGTCCAGTTCCTGCTTGTCAGGCTCGCGATTGTTGATGCCTTGGGGAGTGTTGATGCCTTGGGGAGTGTTGAGGCCTTGGGGGCTGTTAAGGCCTTGGGGAGTGTTGGGTTGAACTGAAGCTCGAGCTTGGTTTTGATTCGATCCACGCAACGACTTGGCAAGTTCCGGGCTGAAGGGTTTGACGAAGGACTGAATAATCTGTTCGTCAGATTCGGAAAGTCCTTCGGCAGCTTTCTCGATCAGCTTTTGCTTTTGCCGATCCGATTCAATTTGTTTGGACAGCTTCTGCAATTGATCCAAAAATTCCGTCGGATCTTTGGCTTGTTTGAGTTGCTCGAGTCCTTGGCGTGTTTCGCGGCCCGACGATGAATTGGGGGCGATGGCCGCTTTGAGTTTTTCGACGACTTGACGTTGGCTGGGATCCAGTAGCGGCGAAGCGTCAGCATTGGGCTGCCGAGTGCCCGTTGGGACTGAGCCGGACGGGCGATCGTCGACGTTTCTCTGCGGAATGTTTCCGTTGTCGGGAAATTGGCTTTCGAAGTTTCCTGGGATCTCGGGCGTTGCTCCGAGGCGTGGAAGTCGTCGGGCGCGATTGGCGGGTTTGGAGCGTTCGTCGGTTCGCCGATTGGGTTCTGGCGAGTTCGTTTGGGCGGGCGACTGGGTTACTGATGAATTGTTTTGGGAGCCGTTGGCGGCATTATTTCGATTGGCGGTGCCGGAGTTTGATTGCGAGTTGTTGCGCTGGTCAAACGAATTGTTCGAGTTGCCGGTGGTCTGCTGGCCGGGGTTTGCTTCATTCGAAGTTGATCTCGAATTAGGATTTGATGGATTGTTTGGATTCGTGGCCGCGGTGGAATTACTTGGATTGCCGAATCTTGGCGGATTGGCGGCCATCTGGTCGAGCAATTGTTTTTGGCGAACGTTCTCGAGACGACGTTTGAGGCGATCAAAATCGATTTTTGAATTCGATGATGATTGGCTGTCCAAGCGACCCAAGTCGGCTCCTCTCAGGCTGTCAGAAATGGCTTTTTGCATTTCCGGCGTGACGTTCATCTGACTCATCAGCTCTTGGACTTCCGCCGAATCCAAACCACGTTTCTGAATCAAGTCCTCCGCAAAACGCTCGGCAAACTTTCGCTCGTCATCGCCCAGCTTTGAAAAAATGTCTCGGCCGGAATTACGGAGCAAATCAAAAAGCGGCGTCTCCTGTTGCTTGCGGTATTGAAGGCGAATCAGCATCTCGGCTGGCGAAGGAGCACCCAGGTTCCGGGCTTTCGAGCGATCTTGTGCCGGCGTGATCGAGGCCGAGCCCATGATGAAAAAAGAACAAGCAAAGGCGACGATGAAGCAACAATTTCCGGGGAAGCGTTCAGTCGGCCGAAATGTTTTTTGCATGTTGGAGTCTGCCAGTGGTTGCCTGATTAGGTCGTCGGTTCGCAGCATGCTGCCAGAGAAAAACGGGGTTGATGCTTCGTTGTTTACTTACGTGTTTTTTGGTCGACGGTTGTTGTTACGAATCCCAAACCATTCCAATGTAACAATTTCCTAGGCACCGACGTATTATTAAGCAATTACTTACTCGCCGCGGATGACAAATTGTCATCGGCAGAGTTAAACGGTCGAAATTTCTGCTTTTCGAGCGGCTGACGCAACCAAAATACCGTCTTTTCGGGAAAAACCCAACCGAAGCCATTGTTTATTGCTTTTGGCACAAGCTTTGCTTTGGAAGGGACATCTACCGTGGCCTGCCAGCGAAGCGGCTTCGATGTGAAGCCCGAACACCCAAAAGGGCTGCGGTTTGACCACTTTTACCATTCGCGACGGCTCGTCAGAAAGTCGTTGTTGACTCGGCCCAATAGCTGTTGTTGTGGGGCGAGTAAAAATAGATTTTTGATTTTCAAAGGAGAGCATGATGGCTCAAGGCGAAAAAATTATCGGCATCGATTTAGGAACCACAAACTCAGTGGTTGCGGTAATGGACGGCAACGAGCCTACCGTGATTGCAAACCAGGAAGGTGATCGCACGACTCCCAGTGTAATCGCGTTCACCGATGGCGAAGAAACCATCGTGGGTGCTCCTGCTCGAAACCAACGAGTTACCAACCCGACACGCACCGTTTACTCGGTCAAACGTTTCATGGGACGTCGCCACAGCGAAGTCTCCTCGGAAGAAAAAATGGTCCCGTATGATGTCAAAGGCAACGCCGACGAATACGTGAAGATCGGCGTGGGCGAAAAAGAATACACGCCTCAAGAAATTTCGGCCAAGACGCTGCGAAAGCTCAAAGAAGCCGCCGAGTCGTATTTGGGTCAGACCGTCAACAAAGCCGTGATCACGGTTCCGGCTTACTTTAACGACGCTCAGCGACAGGCCACCAAAGACGCCGGCCAGATCGCCGGTTTAGAAGTCGCTCGGATCATCAACGAGCCAACCGCTGCGGCGATGGCTTACGGTTTGGACAAAACGCAGTCAGAACAAAAGATCGTCGTCTTTGACTTGGGCGGTGGTACGTTCGACGTTTCCGTTTTGGAATTGAACGATGACGATGGCATGAAAGTTTTCGAAGTGATCAGCACCAGCGGTGACACGCACCTTGGTGGCGATGACTTTGACGAAGTGTTGATCAATTTTGTTGCCGACGAATTCAAAAAATCAAACGGTGTCGATCTGCGCGACGACACGATGGCGTTGCAGCGTCTTCAAGAGGCTTGCGAAAAAGCCAAGAAGGAATTGAGCTCGGCTCAGGCTTCGGATATTAATTTGCCGTTTATCACAGCTGACGCCAGCGGGCCAAAGCACTTGCAGATGAACATCAGCCGAGCCAAATTCGAGGAGTTAATTGATCCGTTGGTCGAGCGTTGCAAGACGCCGGTTCAGCAGGCGTTGAAAGATGCCAAGCTTTCACCAAGTGACATCGATGAGATCGTTTTGGTCGGCGGTTCGACTCGTGTGCCTAAAGTTCAGACGATGGTCAAGGACATTTTTGGCAAGGACCCGCACAAGGGTGTGAATCCGGACGAGGTTGTGGCGATTGGAGCGGCGATTCAAGGTTCGGTTTTGGCTGGCGATCGCAAAGACGTTTTGCTGTTGGATGTGACGCCGTTGACTTTGGGAATTGAAACCGAAGGTGGCGTGCTGACGGCTTTGGTCGAACGTAACACGACGATCCCAACCGAAAAGAAGCAGACCTTTAGCACGGCGGCTGACAACCAAACAGCGGTCACGATCCAGGTGTTCCAAGGCGAACGCAAGATGGCGATCAACAACCGTTTGCTTGGCAAATTCGACTTGACCGACATTCCTCCTGCTCCTCGCGGCGTGCCGCAGGTTGAAGTCAAATTTGACATCGACCAGAACGGTATTTTGAACGTGTCGGCCAAGGACCTTGGCACGGGCAAAGAAGCCAATGTTGAAATCAACGAGTCTTCGGGTCTATCGGAAGATGAAATCAACAAGATGAAACAAGACGCCGAAATGAACGCGGAAGAGGATCGTAAACAATACGAATTGGTGACCGCTCGCAACGAGGGCGAAACGATGTGTTACCAAGTCGAAAAGTTGCTCAAGGAAAATGCTGAAAAGCTCAAGGACAGCGACAAAGAACCGATCGAGGCGGCAATCACCAAAGTCCGCGAAGCGACCAAGGGCGTGGATACGGACGCGATCAAGAGTGCGGTATCGGAACTCGAGCAAGCTTCGCACGCGATGAGTGCTGCGATGTACGCCAACGCCGAAGCCGGTGACGAATCGGCTCCGCAAGAGTCGGCCGACGCCGCTCCTGCGGAGGACGATGCGATTGACGCAGAGTTCGAAGTCAAGGATTAATCGTCGGTCGAATGCTGTGACCAATCGTTGAGCTTCAGCGGTCGGTCAGGTGTCTTTCGGTTGATTTGAAAAAACAAAAAAGCCTCTCGAGTGTCTACGTTCGAGAGGTTTTTTTATGCGCTAAAAGTTGAGCCGAAGGCGTTAGTGCTTTGTCACACCTTAATGTTCGGGTTGTCAATGTTCGGGTTGTCAACATGGCGAAACTGTGGCAATCCAGTGACTTTCGACGTTGGCCAACCCGAATTTTTAGAAGTCACAAAGCACTAGTGCCGGAAACCGGAATTGTGTACGAATTTAAGATGCCAGCGTGATTGC
>CAZROJ010000064.1:0-22478 GCA_964601665.1 uncultured Pirellulaceae bacterium | reverse complement strand
TTTAGGGAACGAAAAAAGCACCGAACAACGGACGTTGTTCGGTGCTTCATTACTGGAGACGAATCGTTGCTACTCGATTCAGTTGATGGTGTCCAATGAACTGCATCAACGGTTTAGTCGGTAAGACTAGTTGCCACAGCCGCATGCTGGGGCAGGAGCTGCGTCGCAACCGCAAGCTGGGGCCGGAGCTGAGTTGCATCCGCAACCGCCGCCACCAAGGCTACCAAGTTTAGCAACAAGACCCTTTAGGCGTCCGCCGGCACATCCGCATCGTTCGCGTGCTGGAGCGTCGACCAAAGTCAAACGTTTACGGCAAACCGAAACTTTTTCGCGGACCAACTTACGCTTTGAACAACCGCACGCATCGGTTGTGCAAGCCAACTTCAGACGGCAGCGAGTCTTCTGAACGCTGACCAAAGCCAACTTCTTGCGAGTGCGGGGAGCACATTCGTCTTGGCAACCGCAGCTTGAAACGGGTGCTGAGCAACCGCAGTCACCTGCGGGAGAAGCCATCATTTGCGAACCGACAATTTGCATGTCGTTCATTGGGGCGGCTTGCATGTTCGCCATTGGGGCGGATTGCATGTCTGTCATTGGGACAGCTTGCATGTCAACAATGGGAGCAACAGCTGGTTCGGCCATGACGGATCCGACTTCCTGAGCTGAAGCAAAACAAGGAAGTGTACAAACGCCTACTACGGCAACAACAAAAAACTTCAACATCGAGATACCTCTATCTTTGGCTGAGTGACCTGTTCGGACTAATGACAGGTCGATATGGAAAGCGACTAACGCAAAAACTTCTTCGCTCTGATAGCACGGACATCGGTGCGTTGAGTCGAAAATGTTTAGTCGCCGCCGATTATTCAGAGGCTGAGGGTCGAAGCGAGAGAATGATCGGCAATACCGGCACGACTGCAACCAAAACGTTGGTTGGCCGCAGCGAAGCCTTGTTCGCAGGGCTATTTAATGCACCGCTTCTTGTCCGATGATTCAATTAGTTTTCTAAAAACTGAACCCGATCACATGGCTTCGGGGGCGGGCATGACGACTTCGGGAAGATCGCTGGATCGATGAGTCGGTGAATTTTCGTCTTCGACGATTCGCAATGTGTGGTCCGTGTCGCCAGCTGGAAGCGGCGTGCCGTTCTCGGCGAGCCCGTTCGGATTCGCTCCGGGGCGTTCTTTGCCGAAGTATTTCCCCAGCGGACCGGCGATCAGCGCGGGCAGCAAAATCAAGTCACCAATCAACGCCATCGCTAAAAGGATCAGCATTAGGACGCCAAAGCGTTGGGTCGGCGTGAAGGTGCTGAGCGCGAACGCCGAAAGTCCAAAGCCACCGATCAAAGTCGTCTGGGTCATCGCCGTGGCGACTCGATCGTAAGCAATTTTGATCGCTGACTTCCGGTCGTAGCCTTTGGCCAGTGCCCCGCGGTACCAGTTTAAATAGTGAATCGTATCATCGACCGCGACACCCATCGCGACACTGGCTGTCATCATGGAGCCGATGTCGACCAAGAACGAATCGATGGAACCGCCAAACCAGCGGTTCAGATGTCCCATGCAACCAAAAACGACGATCACGGGGAACATGTTGGGCAGCATGGAAATCATACCGCCACGGAAATTCAGCAGGTTTCCCGGAGTTGGACGACTGCCATGGGGACGCAGCAACAGCATCATCACGATCGAGATCAGCACGAACGCCAAACCAATACTTTCGATCAGGCTCTGCAAGAGCGACCGCTGTGCCTTATAGACGATGGGGACGATACCTGTGTACATAGCTGAGATATTGACGTTGTCGTCACCTTCGGCAAGCTTTTCCTTGGCAGTCAGCATGCCGGGCAAAGGCTGTTTGGTATCCGGATTGATTTTGAATTTATGATCGCGGAAATCGAGCAGTACGGGAGCATCGCCATCGGTTCCTCGCGACTTGGTGGCGGCTGCGATTGATTTGGCATCGAAAACAGAATCATCTTCCAAAAGCACAATGCAATCGAACTTCTGTAGGTAATCGGCCGAGTTGATCATGTCGGCCTTTTCGCGAACGGCGTCTTTGTCCGGGTCTGCCCAGAGGTAGCGTTTTTTACTGTTCTTTTTTCGCGAGATGCCTCGGTTTTCCAACAGGTCTTGGAAGGTGTCGGCGAAAATAAAGGTTTGATCGATGACCTCTGAGATCGTGGCACCGTTGGCGACTTGTTCGCGAATGGTGTTGACTTTCGTATCCGGATCGCGCCCCAAAACCAAGACGCGGCACTCATCCAGCGATTTTTCTTGGAGTTCTTCTTGTAGCGTTTTTAGCAGTTCGGTTCTGGCTTGATAGGCCGTCATGATCGGTTCGACGACTGCTTTTAAATCGTTAACGAATTGGCCGTAATCGATATTAGTCAGTCCGCCCAGTCGAATACTGACTCGCCAGATTTCGGCACCCACCACGTTCGGATTGATCGCTGTTGATTTTTCTTCGCGGCCGTCTTGAACGGCGTAGTAATCTTGTTCGAGCATTTCGCGGCGACTGCGCCAGAGTTCTTGAGCGAACAGCGTCCGCGTGCGCGACTGGACTTGATCTTCGATTTGATACAGCGGCGTGAAGACGTCCATCGACATGCCAGCGCCGATGATTCCAAGCCCATCTTGACCAAAGTAGCGTTCAAGTTTTTGCCGCACGCGTCGGGAGAGTTCGACGCGTTCGAGCATCGTGTATTTAAGGTCGTTTTCCATCCGATACTCGGCTGAGTATTCGGGTACGCCAATGACTTCATCGCGAGGCGTGTCATCGGGGAAGTCGGCTTTTTTGGATTCGTAAAGCTTATCCAGGTAGGCTTCTTGGAAGGGTTCTTGTTGTGCCGCGACTTCGATCGTGGGGGCGATTTCCGCGGGCACCAGTTGTCCGAGGTTCTCTTCGATCCAGCCGTAGTCCTTGAGGATTTTTGCGTCCGAATCAAATAGCTTGAGCAGGTGGACAGAGGTTTCGATTCGTGACACGCCGACGGCAAAAAATATCAAACCCGCGACTGAAGTAACCGAGACAAGCCAGTGGTTTCGAACGACCCAACGTCCGACGGCGGCCCAAAACCGATTGACTGCCGCGGTGATGCCGGATTCTTTTTCGAGTTCTTCCGGATCTTTTTTGTCGTAGCCGGCGGGCCAAATGTACAACGCACTGGGCAGGTAAGCGAATAGCAGCACGACCGTCGCCATGACCGCGATGCCTGAAAACAGTCCGAATTTATAGATCGGCGTCAGGTTGCTCATCATCAACGAGAACAAACCCAACGAAGTTGTAAAAGCAGCGATCGAACACGGGACGAGGCTATGGCTGACCGCTTTTTCGACCGCCAGTTTGGGCCCAGACTCATGGCAGGCGTCGCGATAATAGTTGACGATATGAACGGCACTGGAGAGACCCAGCACGTAGACCAGCGATGGCATGGACATCAGAATCGCGTCCATCGTGTAACCGCCAAACCAAACGTATGAAAGGCTGGCGATCGCCGACATGCCGCCGACAAAGAACAGCATCAAGGCGACGCGGATGCTGGAAAAGCTCAGGTACGCCAGCGTGATCCCGATCAGCAGCGAAAGGCCAGCCAAGCGGACGAGCGTATTGGTTCCTTCTTCATCGATGGCAACGTTATCACTTGGTGGTCCGCCAATGCGAACGTTTTCGGGTGAGATGCCGCAGAACCCGGTCGCCAACTCCAGCAGTCGACCGCGGGGTTTGCCCAAAATCGGACGTCCGATTACGCGGGCCAGTTCTTGAATGATGGGTTCGTTTAGGGTGACGACCAAACAGGTCTGTCGGGCGGGTGCTTCGATGCCCATGTCGAACCACATTCGGTACCAGAGTTCCAGTTGGGTGTCGTGCTTGGCATTGCATAATTTTGACAGGTCGCCGTCGAAGTCATCATTGACGACGTTGCCCACGAAACGCTCGAACGACTCGCGAACGCGTTTGGCGTAGTCGTCACGAGTGGGACCGCTTTCGCTGACGCCTAAAAGTTCGTCGCGTTTATCTTGGTCGACTTCGCGCAGCAACGAATTGAAAGTCCATTCAAATTCGGTGGACGGCGTCGGTCCGAAGAGCGAACCGGTCAGGCGTTTGTGGGCTTCGATTTTTGCTTCGAGCGTAGATTTTTCTTGTTCGTCGCCGCCTTTGCCGATGCGAAGCGTACCGCCGGGGCCAGCCATTTGTTCTAAAATCTCTGGGCCGGAGACGACGGATTTAAACGGCCGACAGAAAAGTTTTTCGGGGTTCTGGTAGTACTCGTTGGGGTCGTTGTCAGGCGAAATAAATTCTTGAATGAAGTAAGCCTTGTCGACTTTATTTTTGCCGTGGACGGACCGCTCGGCCATTCGCTGGATGCCTTCGATCACATTATTTTGGCCGCCCCAGCGGTACAGGTATCCGTCGCGAGTAATAAAGTACCACTGATTGTTGGATCCTTTGAGCCATTTTTCGCGTTGTTCGCCCCAGTCTTCATGGTACGAATCGGCGAACAGCAGGCCCAATTTATCGCCGAGCCGATGAGCCTGAATCTGATCGAACATTTTGTTGCCGCGAAGTTCGTCTTCGTATTCGAGCGATTCTTCGCGAATTTTCCCGAGCAGTTTGTCGTAGGTCGGATTGCCTTCTTTGCACCACGGGCCCGTCAGCACCAAGAACCGATCGCCGCCGTCGAAGTATTTACCGAACTCTTTCAGTTCGACTGTTTCGTCGTAATGGTCTGGCAGCCAGTCGGCCACGTTGTTTTGAATGCCCTGCAGAGAGAGTTTGGCTCCGCGCAATGCAAAGGGCAAGAAAAAGCAGACCGTGCACAGCAGAAGCATCGAGACGCTGCCGAAGTATTTGAACGGCCAAACCGTAATTGGACGCGAGTATGTTGGCTTTGGATTGCTCATAGTCGATCGAAGTGTCGCCGATCTTTTGACGGGGCCGAGGAAACGCTACAAATTTTCTCGCAGCGGCAAAACGTAGCGTCGTGTAAAAACGCGTGCTCGAATCGCCTGTGCTTGCGGGATGCTGCCAATAAGGTTACCGATGAAAATTATCCAAGTCCATGTCAATGGTCGCCGAATTCGGCTGGGATTGCCGCAGTTGGAGCCCGGTTAGGTAAAATGGGGCGATGGCATGCCAAATAAACGGCAGCGAACATTGGCTGGGCGTTGATTGGGGATTGGCTGACGGTTTTGTTGGTAGTGAGATTGGTTAATTCGAATAACTCGAGTGTCGAGCTGGCTGGTGTGACTTTCAGTCGCAAGCCAAAGGTTCTACATTGGACCGCGTTAAGGGCTGACCCGACTGCCTGCTGGATTGACGCGTTTTCCTTTTGGTCCCGTGGCGTTGGGATCAGCAATAGGTAATCGATTTATCCTCCACCGACCAACGAGCACTCAATGCCACTTGTCAAAGTCCAAATTCCCGATTCACTGCGTGAGATTTCGCATACGACGCGATCGGAGCACGCAATCGATGAGGCTCATGAAGCGATTGAGCGATTCATGTTGGCGGACGAGCACTTTTTTAGCAATTTTGTGAATTGCGATTTTCACTTGGTCGATCAAGCGATTGGCTGGGTGTTGCAAAACCATTTGCTGACCGGAAATCGATTTCTTGAATACGGAAGCGGTTTTGGCGCGGTGACGATCTTGGCGGCGATTCATGGGATGGAGGCCAGTGGCATCGAGATCGAATCAGTGTTGGTGGCTGAGGCTGAAAAGTTGGGCCAAGCCCTAAAAGTCGATGCCAGTTTTTACTGCGGAAGTTTTGTCCCGCGCGGGATCGAGGGCTATTCAGATTTAGCGGTTGGCATCGAGCACGTGGATACGTCCGAGGACGATGTTTACGAGCAGATTGGTTTTCAGATGGATGAGTTCGACTTGGTGTTTGCTTTTCCGTGGCCAGGCGAGGACGAATTTTTTGAGTCGGTTTTTGAAAAGACGGCGGCTGAGGGTGCGTTGATTATGACCTACAACGGCATCGAAGGAATTCATCTCAAACGCAAAGAAGCGTAGCGTCGTCCCTCCGAGGCTACTCTACCGGAACCCAACCGTACCACGAAACGTAAAGCCCGGTCGCGGTCATCATGAACAAGGCGACCAACATCACGATCGCCGGCAACAGCAAAGTTTTGCCTTGCATGAAACCGAAGATGGGACAGTAGAGTCCGCCGGAGGCGACGCAGGCAATCCCGTGGCCGGTGGCGGCTTTAAAAGCCACGATCGTCAACCAGGCAGCCATGCCGACATAAAGCAAAATCGAGGCGATGAAGCTGATACCCGCCGGAGCCATCAGTTGGCTCAGCTGCTCCATCGAAAGAATAACCGCCATGCAAATCCCCAGCAGGATCGCACCAAAGAAAGCCGCCACCAACGCGATAATATAAGATTCCGCACCGTCGCCAAAATCGTCTTCGTCGGTCGAGATCGGAATGTCTTCTAAGTCGCGTTCGGCCTTCCGCATCATTTGTTCGGTGCCGGACATATTCGCACCAGCGGCAACATCTTCGCTGGCTTCGGTCGTGAGCCGGTCGCCCGTTTCTTGATTGAAACCGCACTCGATACAAATCACGGTTCCGTGTTTTACTTCGACACCGCAATTGCCACAGATGGGCCCACGAGCGACTGAGCGAACGTCTTCGTCATCCAACAAGTCCAGCAATGGGTTGGCTGGGCGGTTAGTGGGCGCAGGTTTGGCGGCCACCGGTGCAGCGGCAATGACAATCGGCTGTTGGCATTTTGGGCATTTGACTCGCCGGCCGGCCAGTTCATCTTTGGCTTTAAAACTCGCACTACAGCTTCCGCAATTGACCTTAATGGGCATGGATGGTGGTTCCTGAAAGCTTTAACAGTCGTGGGAGGGAATCAACGAAACGATACCAATAGTGTGATGGCTGTGTCGCGTTTGGCAACCAGTATTCACAAAACGGCATAAAATCCGCCTATTCCCGCGCCGTAGAACTGTTTTAAACGCTATTTCGCTTTCAAAACGCTGCTCAGTCGATCCGTCAGTTTTATTTCATAGCTTGGTAATTGCCCGGGGGCTCGCGGGAAAACCAATCCTTGTAAAGCGTTGGCGTTTAATTTTTTGGCTGCCAAAACTGACCGAAAGAGGTTTCGTTGATTTGGGCTAAGTAGTTTTCTAAAATCAGCATTCCTGGCTTTGACGGCCGCGTTCAGTTTGGTCGCTTGGACTTCCGTCAGCGGCAAATGGATCAGCGGAGTGTGGGCCAGATAGTATTTTTGGTCCGATGCTTTGGCGTCGCGAGTCGGCTGATTTTTTGGCAGCATCGTCGCTTGATCGCCGGCCAGTTCGGTGGCGATTTTCAATTGGTTGGAGTCGTGAGCAAAAATCTTGCTGGCGCAAGAAAAGCTTTGAGCGGTTTTTACGAGCTGGCGGTAGTCGACAACCGTAGGATCGTAGTGAACGGTCACCACTTCCAAACCCGATTGCCATCCGGATCGAGTTGACAGGACGCCGTCGATCGATCCCAGTTTCGCTTCACCTTCCCAATAGCAAAACATCGCAAAGGTGGCCGTTGCCGGTGCCTTTTGTGTCGAACGGAGAAAAGCGTCAAAGTAAAACGGAATCGGTCGTTTGGCTGCTTTGAGCGCTGCGGCCATGCGACCAGCGATACCGACGGTCGACCAAACGCGGTCTTTTCTTGGGATCACGTCTTGAGCGTCTTTGTCCAAAAACCGAACGACCGGATTGTTCCACGATGGCTCGCCAAATTTTTTCAAGAGCTTGGCATCGATGCCACTTTTATTGTTGTGAATGAGTAGCGGAACGAATTCGGTTTCGATCGTTTCGACCAGCAGCGGGTACGACATTGGCTCACGGCCAAAAGTTTGGCAAGTCGATCAGCCGGGGACTTCTTGAAACAAAACAAACAACGGCTTACCCGTGCTGGCCGATCGAGAAATGGCCGCATCGTAGTCGCGCAGCCAGTTGACGCTGCCCTGCTCCGGCGGCGTGGATTCGTCGTCAGAAGTTACGGTGGTTGCGAGCGTTTGCTGGCTGGCCAGCGGTGGGGCCAGAAGAAGTAGCGGTAATGCCACGGCTCCGGCTAGAGCCAGACAACGAAGTAACAACTTGATCATCGGAAAGACCTTCTTGCGGGGACACGAACGGCAAGCTCAAAATCGGTTCGGCCGATTTTAATGGGGTCGACGGCGCGGGCGAGCAAAGCTTACGATAATTTTTTTCCAATCGTGTTAAATAAGTCCATGTGGCGAAGAGCTTATCCCACTACCCGAGCGCCGACGGCCCTAGCCGCGGGCATTTTGAGTTTTGGGATAAGCGATAAATATCAAATGTCTGACATCGGCCACTCAACGTTGAAAGCAAACAGTGAACCCATTTGAAAAACGTCGCAAAAACCTCGTTGCAAAACTTGACGTTTTGGAGGCCGACGCGTTCTTGGTGACCGACATCAAAAACGTCCGTTACTTGACCGGTTTTACTGGCAGCGCGGCGTATTTGCTGGTTAGCGGTGAATCGCAGGTGTTGTTGAGCGATTGTCGCTATGAAGTTCAATTGGCCGACGAATGTGCCAACTTGCCCGTCGACATTCGCGATGTATCGGCGACCTTGATCGATTCGTCCAAACGGCTGTCCAAATCGTGGGGCTTGAGGCGGCTGGCGATTGAAGCTCATCGACTAACGAAGGTCGAATTTGACCAATTGCAGAGTGAACTTTCTGCGGTTGAGTTGGTGGAAACTCAAGGTGTGGTCGAGGACCTGCGAGCGATTAAAGACTCGGTTGAAATTGCTGCGATCCGGCGATCGGTCGCGGTCAATCAAACGGCTTTTCAAAACGCGGTTGCCGCTGCGACGGCCGAGCAAACCGAGCGAGAATTTGCTTATCGGCTGGAGCACGAAATGCGATTGCTGGGGGCGTCGGGCTTGGCTTTCGACGCCATTGTTGGGGTCGGCCCGCGAGCGGCATTGCCTCACGGTCGGCCGACGGATGTTCAGTTGGGTTCAAGCGATAACTTTTTGGTCGACTGGGGAGCCAACGTTGATGGGTATCTAAGCGATCTGACTCGGATGGTGATCACGCGCGAGCCGAGCGAAAAGTTGGTCGAAATTTATGCGATCGTTTTGGAGGCTCAGCTGGCCGCGATTGATGCCGTTGGGCCCGGGGCGAAAACGAATGAGGTGGACGGTGCGGCTCGGCGGGTGATCGAGGATGCCGGGTTTGGCGAATTCTTTGGGCACGGCTGCGGCCATAGCTTTGGTCTGCAAATCCATGAGTCGCCGTTTTTGTCGCCCAGCACGGCCATCGAGTTACAAGCCGGAATGGTTTTGACGATTGAGCCGGGAATCTATTTGCCGGGAATTGCCGGGGTTCGGTTGGAAGATGACCTGTTAGTCACCGAAAATGGCTGCGAATTACTCAGTAATCTGCCGAAAGATAGAGAACAATGCTTGGTCCGGCTTGGCGACGGGTAACCGTTTTGGCTACAATTGCGACCTTTACACCCACCAAGTTTACCTATTTTATCGGTGAACCAAGGCGGTCGGTAGACGAAACGAGACGGCGAACTTTTTGTCGATTTTTCGTGCGTCGAAATTCCAGCGAATTTTTAACTGCCGATCGCATCTAACTATAAAAATAACTTTGGAGCAATGATGGCCAAAGCGAAGAATGAATCAGGAAGCGATTCGGTATTTGAAGTCGGAAAAATTCGCGAGTTGATCGAGCTGATGCAAGATCACGAGTTGAGTGAAGTCGATCTGAAGCAGGCCGATCAACGTATTCGACTGCGGCGCGGCCCCGCCGGCCAGCCGATGGTCTACGCTCCGCAAGCCGCCGCGCCGGCTCCTGCAGCCAGTGCCCCTGCTGCAGCAACCGCTCCCGCGGCCCCGGCTGAAGACGCCAACACGGTCACGATCGACAGCCCGACGATCGGCACGTTTTATTCGCGGTCCAAGCCAGAGGCCGACGATTATGTGAAGGTTGGCGACACAGTGACGGCGGATACGATCGTTTGCATCGTCGAAGCAATGAAAATGTTTAACGAAATTCCTGCGGGCGTGTCCGGCAAGATCGTTGAAGTTTTGGTCAAAAACGAAGAACCCGTCGACAACAACAAGCCGTTGTTCCGCGTCGCTCCTAACTAACCACTTGCTGCCGAGCCAATGTTTAATCGAATTATGATCGCCAATCGTGGCGAAATCGCGCTGCGCATTATTCGCGCGTGCAAAGAAATGGGTATCGAAACGGTTGCTGTTTTCAGCGAAGCCGATCGCGGAAGCAAGTACTTGGAGCTCGCCGACGAAGCGTACTGCGTCGGTAACGCTCGATCGTCAGATAGCTATTTGCGGACGACTCAGCTGATCAGTGCTGCGGAAGTTTCAGGAGCCGAAGCGATTCACCCGGGCTACGGATTCATGGGTGAAAACGCGGACTTCAACGAAGCCTGTCGCGATTCGAATATCAATTTCATTGGTCCGTCACCGGACGCCATGCGAATGCTGGGCGATAAGAATTCAGCCCGTGCTTTGGCGCGAAAAGCCGAAGTGCCGGTCGTGCCTGGATCCGCTGGTTTGATTGACGATCCAAAGGAAGCGATCAAGGTTGCCAAAGAAATTGGTTTTCCAGTTTTGGTCAAAGCGACCGCAGGTGGCGGTGGCAAAGGGATGCGAGTCGCCGAAAACGAGGGCGCTCTACAAAACGCGCTCGAACAAGCGGCCCAGGAAGCGAAGGCAGCGTTTGGTGACGGTGGCGTTTATTTGGAAAAGTTTGTTGAGCTTCCTCGGCACGTTGAAGTTCAAGTCATTGCGGACACGCATGGCAACGTCGTGCACCTTTGGGAGCGCGACTGTTCGACTCAGCGACGTCACCAAAAACTGATCGAAGAAGCTCCGGCTCCGACGCTTCCTCCGGAAGTGCGAACGTCGATTTGTGAGGCGGCTGTTCGAATGATCAAAGCGGCCGATTACTTCAATGCGGCGACGGTTGAGTTCATTGTCGACAAAGACAACAACTTTTACTTCATCGAAGTGAACGCTCGGATTCAAGTCGAACATCCGGTGACTGAAATGGTGACGGGGATTGATTTGATTCAGCAGCAGATTCGCGTTGCCGCTGGCGAGAAGCTTTCGTTCACTCAGGACGACATTCCTTGCAACGGCGTTTCGATCGAGTGCCGGATTAACGCGGAAGATCCGACGCGTAATTTCGCGCCCAACCCTGGCACGATCGACGCGATTTGTATTCCGGGTGGGTTAGGCGTCCGTTTTGACACTCATGTTCACGCCGGCTACACCGTTCCGCCTTACTACGATTCGATGGTCGGCAAATTGATCGTTCACCAGCCAACGCGAGCTCAAGCGATCGCGACGATGGTACGTTGTTTGGACGAACTAAGAATCGAAGGCATCGCGACGACCGCCGAATTCCAAAAGTCGGTATTGCTGCACGACGATTTCGTGAACGGCAAAGTCGACACGAAGTGGGTCGAGCGAAATATGTAGTTCGGTTTCAACGACACGTTGCTTGAGGAATAAAAAAGCCCAACATCGCCGGGGCAATGTTGGGCATGGTTCAGCGCGGCTGCAGGATTTGCAGCTCGCTGGCTAATTTCTTATGTCGCTCATTTCAAAATCTCGTTTTGAACATGAGTGGGCACTTTCTGGTAGCCTCGCGGTTCCATCGTAAACGTCCCGTTGCCTTTGGTGATCGAACGAATTTCGTTTGAATATTCGAACAATTCCGCCAAAGGTGCCTCGGCGTCGATGCGACATAAGTCGCCAATCACGACTGAACCTTGGATTGAACCTCGTTTGCGAATCAATTGGACACTTCATCTTCGAATTGAAAATCAATGTCCGCCTGTTCTTCCAATACATCAGTCGCCCCGACAACCTTCGCAAACTGCCCTGGCCCGCCCGTCTGTTTGCGGAACTGATGCGCAAATTCAACGGGTTTGGAAGGACGTTCTTGGTAGGTCACGCTGGGCGAACCAACGATACACTTACAGCCATATTCTTCCTCAATCCTTTCCACGTAAACTTGAAGATGCAATTGGCCCATTCCGGCGATCAACGTTTCGCCCGAATCGGCATCGGCAACAACTTGGAAAGTTGGGTCTTCGCGAGTCAAGCGTTCCAACGCCAACGCCAGTTTGTCGGCGTCGTCACGATTTTCCGGCGCGATTGCCAAGCGAACGACGGGTTCAGCAACCTCGAAAGATTCCAGAGCCACATGGTTTCGGTTTTGGGTGAACGTATCACCCGAGTAGCAATCGATACCAACTGCGCCAACAATGTCACCCGCGGTGGCCAGTTCAATATCCTCGCGTGCGTCGGCGTGCATTCGGACCAATCGGCCAAAGCGAATGGGTTTGCCCGTCCTCGCGTTGAAATAAGATTGGCCCTTTTGCAAAGTGCCTTGGTAGCGTTGCATTTGCCGGTCCACGGTAAGTGTTTGGCTTTGGACTCCGCGAGAAGCACAAAGTACCAAAACGGCTCCGTCCAAAACCCGCAAGCTGCGTTCCACTTCAACTGTGAAGTCGACGTGTCCCGGCGTATCGATGATGTTAATGCTGTGGTCGCGCCAACCAATTCGCGTCGCGGCTGAATTGATCGTGATACCACGACGTTCTTCGATCGGGTGCGAATCCATGGTTGCGCCGCCGTCACCGCCACGAACTTCGCGAATGCGATGAGATTGGTTGCTGGCGACGACAATGAAGGTACGTCGTTGGCTTGCAGGGCAAGCGTGTTAGGCAACCAAAAAAGCGCATTTGTTTATCGCGGCTCTGTCTCCCGACAGGCAAACTTTCAACGCGTCGCACGGGGCGATCAGGTAGAACCGAACAAACATGGAACTTGACCCAATAGAGAAATTAGATTCTGACTGTTGAGAATCCGATGACAGCCTGACAGAATTTGGAACGCAAGGTTCACCCATTATTTCGCTGGCCGAAAATCGGACTTTGCTGGCTCGTAAGGCGATCGGTCGTTAAAGTTCCATCGCTGATGTTGGCAACGATTACGAGTCCGGGGCTTGGTGCTCGGTCGTTTCCTAATCAGCTTTCGCCTAACAGTGGATTCTGGACCTTTGGCTTCAGTGCAATGGCAAGGTTTAATGTTTTAGCTGGGCCTCGCTGGGACGACAGGCGCGGATGCGTTGCGGATTGGCGAGAGTCGATTAGCGGTGTTCAGATTTCCGTTAGTTTTCTAAAATGCAGCCTTAAAGTTACACACACGTACTGATTTTTAATAGAAGGTTTGCCGTGCCCAATACCCTTTCGACGTCGATCGCTCAATCAGATTTTAAGCGAATTGCTATTTTGTTCGCTGGCGGCCCTGCCCCGGCGGCTAATGCTGTGATTTCTGCTGCAGCCGCATCGTTTTTGCGGGCAGGCGTAGAAGTTATCGGCATCAAACACGGCTATAGCTCGCTGGCGGATTTTGATTCAAGCCAACCTCTTGAAGAAGGCAAGGACTACGTTCTGCTGACACCGATCACTCTTCGTCGCACGCGCAGCAGCCAAGGCATCATGATCGGGACCGCTCGAACGAACCCGGGAAAACACATCAAGAGCCCAGCGGATTTGGACGACGCGGAAAAGTGTGCTCCGATGGAACGAGTTTGTGAAGCGCTGCAATCGATCGGCGTCGATGCTTTGATCTCGATCGGCGGCGACGACACTTTGAAAACCGCCAACAAGTTTAAGTTGCATCAGCAAAAGAATCGAGCTGACAAAAAGATCATGCCGGTCGTGCACTTGCCCAAAACGATTGACAACGACTACCACGGGATCGATTTTACTTTTGGTTTCTTCACAGCGGTCGATTTTTTGGCGACTGAGATTCGCACGCTGATGCACGATGCGGAAGCGACGCGAGCCTACTTTTTGTGCGAAACGATGGGACGATCGGCGGGATGGCTTTCTTATGGTGCCGCGATCGCTGGTGAGGCGAGTTTGGTTATCAGTGTCGAAGATATCAAAGCTGGGTTTTTGGTCGAGGAACAATACACCGACGGCGACGGGGCGACTCAGAGTCGCCAATGCATGAACATGGATGCCGTTTCGGATCGGATCGTCCAGACGATGCTGGCTCGCGAAGCCGAAGGCAAACACTACGGTGTGATTGTGGTCGCTGAAGGTTTGGCGGAATTTTTGCCGTTTAACTATGTCGAGGGAATTTCGCGTGACGAACATGGCCACATCAATATTACGGCCGTCAGTTTGCACTCGATTATGTCGAAGGCGATTGAAGCGAAGTACACCGAGAAAACGGGGGGCAGTCGCGCGATCAAGGGCTTGCAGTTGGGGTACGAAGCACGTTGTGCCAAGCCGCATGCTTTCGACGCGATGTTGGGCAGTCAGTTGGGCGTGGGTGCGTTCCGGGCGTTGGTCGAAGAAAAACTAAACGGTGTGATGGTGAGTGTTTCGGGGCAGCTGGATCTGCACTACGAGCCCTTCGAAAAATTGGTCGATCCAGAAACGTTGGTTACCTTGGTTCGCTACATCGACACCAACAGCGATTTCCACCGTTTGGCTCGATTTTTGGAAACGCAGATCGGCCATTAAATCTAGGTCGAGTGTTGGATAATTGAGTCACGAGCGGGCCGATTTCCTTTTTGGCGATTGGCCCAGTTTTTTTGTTTTTTGGTGCTGAAAGAGAATGCTCGATGATCTTGGAAGCTTGCGTTGGCACGGTTGAACAAGCGGTTCGTGCCGAGCGAAACGGTGCCGGTCAGCTCGAACTTTGCGATCGACTGGACCTGGACGGAACGACGCCGCCAACTGATTTGGTTCAAGCGGTGTTGGACGCGGTGTCTTTGCCGGTCAAAGTGATTTTAAATCCGGTTGCATTTGACTACTGCTACAACGGCAGCCAAATGGATGGCATCGTTCGCTCGATGCGTGAATTGGAATCGCTCGGGGTTTCAGGATTTGTTTTTGGGGCTTTGACTGAACAGAAATTGCCGGATATTGAAGCGGTTAAGCGGATTGCCGAATCAACGTCGTTGCCGCTGACGTTCCACAAAGCGATCGATCAAACGAGTGATTTAGAGTGGGCGTTGGGGATGCTGATCGAAGCCGATTGCGTGCGTTTTGTTCTGAGTTCTGGCGGTGAAAAAACAGCGGCAGCAGGCCAAGTTCAGCTTGGCCGAATGCGAGATAGGCTGGCCCAGGGCAACAGTTCGATCGAATTGATCGCGGCAGGGAGTATTACTGCTGGCAACCTTCCGACTCTTCATCAAAAGCTTGGTCTAACGTACTACCACGGCAAGCGAGTGGTCGATGTTGCAGATTAATCTTAAGTGTCGTGTCGATCGCAATTTGGCGAGCAAGAAAAATGCTTGTCCGCAAAAGATTTTTTCTCCGTTTTGATAGGCTCGGATCAACGGTTTTTCAAAAGGCCTGAGCTGCGTTCGACTGTTTAAGCGACCCACTGGTAACCCGTTCGCCGACGAGGCCTTGGAAGTTCAAATTTCGTTTTTGAAAAGGTAGAGCGATGAAGAAATTGATAGCAGTAATGTTTGCCGTAGCGGCGATGACGTTTTTAACATCCTCGTCGGCGGAGGCGCAGCATTTCAATCGCGGTTTCGGTGGCTGGGGCGGCAGCGGGATTAGCTTCAGCGTTGGTCGTGGAGGATTTGGACCGGGCTTTGGTCCCGCGTTCGGGTTTAACTCGTTTGGTATCAATTCCGGTTTCGTTGGTGTTGGACCGGGCTTTTATCGGGCGAGGCCAGTCTACCGAGTGCCGGTTCATTCGGGCTTCCGGCACAGCGGATTCTATCGTGGTGGAGGTTTTCACGGCGGTGGATTCTACGGTGGTCGCCGAGGCTGCGGTTGGTAGTCGATCAAGGTTACAAAAACTGATTTTTTAGATAGCAGGCCTGCCGAGAAGTTTCGGTAGGCCTGATTTCGTTGAGTTTTGGGGCAGGCCCGGTTTCGTTAAGTTTTGGCGGTAGTGGACGACGTCACAAGTTCTGAAGTACCAGAGGACGAAAGGACTTGTCGCGTTGTCCACTCCGGCCGCCGACGCCAATCTTGATCCTTAGTCTTCTTGCGAGGATCTTAGGAGCGGGAACAAGATGATGTCGCGGATCGATTGGCTGTTGGTCAGCAGCATCACCATGCGGTCGATGCCGATGCCCAGTCCGCCCGCCGGTGGCATGCCGTTGCGAAGGGCCCGAACGAAATCGTGGTCCATTTTGGCCATCGAATCTTCGTCGTCTTGGCCTTCAAGCTGTTGGCTGAATAACTGCTCTTGCAAGTCGGGATCGTTCAGTTCCGTGTAAGCGTTCGCCAGTTCCATTCCGTTAATGAACAACTCAAATCGTTCGGCCAGTTCCGGTTGGTCGGCTTTTCGTTTGGTCAGCGGGCAAATACTGGCGGGGTAATCGGTCACGAAAACGGGACCGACCAAAGCGTCTTCGACTTTTTCTTCGAACACTTCGCTCTTCACCACGTCCGGGTGTTTGCCTTCGGTCGGAAGCCCAAGTCCTTCCGCATAAGCTTTTACTGCCACCGCATCCGTTGGGTCGACGCCGGTATGAGTTTGAAAAAGTTCGTTGTACGTTTTACGCTCGAAAGGCGCTGTGAAATTAATTGTCGTATCGCCGTAGGGAACGATCGGGCCGACGCCAATCGCCGCCAATGCGTTCGTGATGACGGCTTCGGTTAAATCCATCATCGAGCCGTAATCGCCGAAGGCTTGGTAGACTTCCAGCATCGTGAATTCAGGATTGTGCTTGGGGCTGATGCCTTCGTTGCGGTAAACGCGTCCGAGTTCGAAAACGCGTTCCATACCGCCGACCATCAGACGCTTCAGGTGCAACTCGAGCGCGATTCGCATGTTCAGCGGCATGTCCAGTGCGTTGTGATGCGTTTCGAATGGTCGCGCTGCCGCGCCACCGGCCACCGTGTGCAAGGTCGGCCCTTCGATTTCCACGAAGTGTTGGTTCGTCAGGGTTTGGCGCACCGAGGCGACGATTTTGGATCGATCCAGAAAGCGATCGCGGACGCCTTCGTTGTAAGCGAGGTCAACGTAGCGACGGCGTTGACGAAGTTCGGCGTCGACCAAGCCTTTGTGTTTAGCCGGAGGTTGGTCCAGCGTTTTGCAGAGGATATGAATTTCCTTGGCGAAGATGGAAAGCTCGCCGGTCATCGTGCGGCGTAGGACTCCGTCGACGCCGATTAAGTCACCTAAGTCGAGGCACTGAATTAGATCCCAGTTGCCATCGATGACTTGATTTTGCCCGACAAACAATTGGATTTTGCCCGTCCAATCCTCGATGTCAATAAACTGCAGTTTGCCTTTGTCGCGGTGCAGCAAAATTCGGCCGGCAGCGCGAACGGTCGGTCCCATCATCTGGCCTTTGTCTTGTTCTTTCAGCCATTCCCGAAATGATTTTTCGCCGAGTTCCGTTTCGCTGGGTAGAGAAATTTTTTCGCCGGCTTCGGTCAAATAGTGGATTTCGTCCGTGCGTTTCTGAAGTCCGCCAATCATTTCACGGTCGTCAAAGCGATGGCCCCAAGGGTCGTGGCCAAGGTCGATGATTCGTTGCAGTTTTTCGCGGCGCGGGTCTTCGCCGGCGTTTGATTCTGACGGTGCGACGTCGTTCATGGGACTATTGCAAAGTGAAAGTTGCTGAACAAATTGAAGCGGAAAGTCTAACGAGTCAGCGAAAAACTGGCCATGGCCTTTTGGGGTTATTCAAAAACTCGGTCGGTCAGTTTGACGATGATTGGCTCGATATCGATCGATGGGTACCGTTGGAGATTCCACCGGGAGCGTTAGTGCTGAACTGTTTTCAAACACGTTCGAATCGCTATACCGAAAAGATGCCAGGCGATTTGGCTTCCAAGCCCAACAATTCGTCGATCAAGACACGAATGTCGTTTTCGTATTCGGTGGCTAGGTCGTTTTTGACCAGCTGCCGATGGAATGCCGCGGCGCCGACGTCGACCAGGTGGGCAGCTTCGGCGTCCGGGAATCGCTCGGTCGGGTCGGGATGAATCATGCCCGAGAGAAACGACATTAAGAGCTCGTTGGACGCGACTTCTTCTGGAACGAAATCATAGACGCGATCGCGAAATTCACGTTTGGCATCGGCCAATTCTTTGTAGTCACTCATATCGGCGAAAATTGATTTGCCAGAAATCAATTCAATCAAAACATAGCCGAGGCTGGCCAAGTCACTGCGCGGCGTGTTTTCGCCACCTTCGAGAACTTCCAACGCCGCATAGGTTGGCGTACAAGTTCTTTTTTGCGGCGGGTCGCTCAGATCAAAGGCTGATCCAATATCGATGATCTTCGAGTGGCCTGTGCGTTTGAGCATAATGTTGCCGGGTTTGACATCGCTATGAACGATGCCTTGCCGGTGCATCGCGGCCAGTGCTTCCAAGCAGTCGCGTACGATTGCGACCGCCGCGCCCGGGCGGAAACGCGATTGCGCAGGACCGGCGGTGATCAAGACGTCGTTGATGTGGTTCCAGCGGTCTTGGGAAAGATGTTGTTGTAGTGCGACCAAGACTTCGGGGCGGAGCAATTGCCGCAGGTCAAAGCCTTCGACCCACTCCATGACCATCATGCGGATTTTGTCGCGATCCAAAAAGTTTTCGACGACCAAAAGATTGTCGTGTTGAATCTGAGCGACCGTTGCCGCGACTCGGCCAATGCGAGCCATGTCCGAATCGTAGTGCATCGGCGTCGCGTAGCGTGCAGGCGAAAAAACTTTCAGGGCCACCGGCAGAGTAAAACTATCCGATCCGCGTCGCTCGGTCAAGTAAACCACGCCCTGTCCGCCGGCACCGATTTTTTTGAGCAAACGCAGGTGCGATGTCCAGCTATGCCGCTTCTCGTGCAGCACTTGATCGTAGCGCTGACAAAGTTCTTTGCAGCGTCCCAATTCTGGCGACATGCCTTGGGTTACCGTCGGATTTTGATCGCCGCTGGCAGGCGCGAAAAGCCGGGTATCTTGGTTTAGCTTAAATGGGTCGTCAGAAGACAAGTCGTGACTCAAAGAAGAAAATGCGTTCGGGCTACAAGTGCGGGGTTGGGGCGGCGACCGTCGCTAAAACGATCCACGCGATGCTCGGTCACCCGGTTATCCACCAAGTTGAATGATCCGCCAAGCTCAATTTATAGCTCAATTCTGTATTCGGGGCGTGGGAATCCCAATTGTTTGTCCACTTGGTTCAAAAGGCTCTGCTTTTTTTCAAATCGAGCGACATTTTTTAGGAAAAGATCGACCGTCGTGGGGACTCGAAGAGGCGATTGAGCACCAACGTGCGGCGAAATAATCACGTTGTCCATTTCCCAGAGAGCCGAATCGATTGGCAGGGGTTCCGGGTCCACGACATCGATACCGACTCCGCCCAGCCGGCCTTTGTCCAGCCAGTGAATCATCGCGGCCGTATCGACGACGCTACCGCGCCCCACATTGATCAAATAAGCGCCGGGTTTAGTGATCGCGAATTGGTCATTCCCGATCAGCTTTTCGTTCATTTGCGACAGGGGTAAAGTCACGATAATCACGTCAGCCTCTGGTAGCAAAGCGTTCAGATCGCCGGCCGGTTTGACGGCTTCAACGATGCCCTCGGCGACCAAAGCTTGGCCTGCTTCTGGAAAGAAATCGGTGGCAACGATTTGATGGGCCATCGGGCGCACGGTTCGTGCGATCTTTTGGCCGTTGCCTCCAAAGCCAACGATCAAAACTCGTTTGCCTTCCAAGTTATCAGTTTGGCGACGAACGTATTTCTTGGTTTGTTGGGCTCGAAAAAAAACGGGTGCGCGGCGGATTAAACCCATCAGTAAGGCCATCGATTGTTCGGCAACTTGCGGCGCGAACAGCCCCGAACAGCCGCTGACCAAAATGTCCGACTCGACCACCGCTGGGGTCAGGCAATGGTCCAAGCCCGCCGCCGAAGACTGAATCCAGTTCAGTTTTCCGGCGTCCACAACGCCCTGCCAGTCGACGGGAACTTTGGCGTGTCCACAAAAAATATCCGCTTTGAACAAGTCGTCGGCGATTTGATCTTGATCGGACGCGATGACCTCAAAACGCCCCGCGACGCCGTCCTTGATCTTTTGAATCAAGTGGTCTGGAACTGGAAAGCAAGTAACAATCGTGGGAAGCATTTTTTGGTTGGCGAAGTGCCGGTTCGGGGTAAGAGTTTGATAAGCATCAAAACGGACTGCGGCAGTCCGAAATCTGGCCGAGCAAATTTTTCGCTACAACTGGAAACTCGGGCGTGGCGTCCATCGCGTGGCGGCGATTTTCTGCTACAAACGCTATTTTAATCGTCGTCGTCGTTATTGGGGAGCCACCCGCGTGTCAGAATCTCAGTTGACTTTAAATCAAGCCCAAGACCAAGTCGATCAATGGATCAAAACGATCGGCGTCAGATACTTTTCGGAGCTGACTAATTTGGCTCAACTGGTCGAAGAAGTGGGCGAGTTGGCAAGGATTATTTCTCGGACGTATGGCGAACAAAGTTTCAAGGATTCAGAAAAGGATTTAGCACAGAAATCAGTTTTGGCTGACGAGATGGCCGATGTCATGTTTGTGTTGATCTGTTTGGCCAATCAGACGGGTGTGAATTTAGCAGACGCTTTGAAGAAAAACCTGGCCAAAAAGACGATTCGGGACAAAGATCGACATCACAACAATCCCAAACTCAAGTAAAATTCGCGGCGGCCTTTTTTGACGTTTGGAAGTTTTTCGATGGCCGCCTTTGTATCAAGATATTTTGCCTGCTACCACTACGGAAATCGATTCGACGATGAGCATTACGGTTATGAAAAAAGTCCAGTTTAGTGCTGGGCATCGCCTTTTGAATCACCAAGGCAAATGTGCCAACTTGCACGGGCATAACTACATGATTGAATTTCATGTGACGGGCAATGAAATTGACGAATTGGGGCGAGTCGTTGATTTTGCGGACATCAAGCGGTTATTCCAAGGTTGGATCGATACCCATTGGGACCACGGGTTTATCTTGTGGGATACCGATGACAACGCGTTGGACGCGATGGAACAAGTTCGCCCGAACAAAATTTATCGCTTGCCTTACAACCCGACAGCCGAAAATTTGGCTCGTTACTTGTTGACGCAAATCGGGCCGCAATTGATTTCGACAATTCGCGGATACGATTTGATTTTGTCCAAAGTGGTGGTTTGGGAGACGGAAAATTCATCAGCGGAAGTTGTCGCCGATATTAGCCAGCACCAGTCGGACGCGATTTTGCGTCGCGTTCAAAGCCAACAGTTCAACTAGCGAAAGGCTTTGCCGCGGGCGAATTTTAAACCCGTCTTGGGCGTTCGTTTTATGGCTGGTGATTTATTGCTGCGTCGCAGAGCGGTCGTTTTGATGGAATCGTGATGGATTTGTTTTACTCGGATACCTTTGAACTGCCGTTACCGGATGGACATCGATTTCCGATGGCGAAGTATACGCTGCTTCGCAATCGAATCGAGCAGCAGTTGGTCGGCAGTGGGGCGTGTCAATTGTCGTTGCCGCCGGCGGCTACGGATGAACAATTGCTGTTAGTCCATACGCTCGATTATGTGTCGGCGATCAAGTCAGGCGATTTGACGAAAGTTCAAGAACGACGGATTGGCTTTCCTTGGTCAGAAAAGATGGTCGAACGTTCGCGTCGTTCGACCGGGGCGAGCATCGCGGCGGGCCTGTCGGCACAACAAAACGGTGTGGCTATCAATTTAGCTGGAGGAACGCACCACTCGTTCGCCGATAGCGGCCAAGGATTCTGCGTGTTCAATGACGTTTGCGTTGCCAGTCGAGTGTTGCAGCAAGCCGGTTTGGCAAACAACGTTTTGGTGATTGACTTGGATGTCCATCAAGGTAACGGCACGTCGAGTATTGTAAAAAATGATCCAAGCATTTTTTCGTTTTCGATGCACTGTTCGAAAAACTATCCCTTTAAAAAGACCAGCGGCGATTTGGACTTGGCGTTGCCCGCTGGAACCGAAGACACTTATTACTTGGATCAGTTGCGGTATGGGTTGGTCGAAATTGAACGTCAGTTCGAAGCGGACTTTGTCTTTTATTTGGCGGGAGCAGATCCATTCGTCGGCGATCGGTTGGGGTTGCTGAGTCTGAGCAAGGCAGGTCTGCGGGCTCGTGATGAGATCGTGTTTGGATTTTGCAAGGAGCGAAAAATTCCTGCCGCGGCGGCGATGGCTGGTGGTTACGCCCCCCATATCGAAGACATTGTCGATATTCATTTTTCAACGGTGCAAACTGCGATCGCGTTTAAAGGGTGAGCCCGGATTGCGAGGAAACGGGTCGATTTTTAACGCGTCTTCACTAGTTTAAGTCGCTTTTGGCCAGGCGAATGTTCGAATTTTTAGTTGGACGGCCCGATTTTATGACCTAGAGTTTTCAGCCTTAACTTAGTGCTCATCCCTTAGTGCTCATCCCTTAGTTGGACAGCGCCACTTTTGGGGTGTTTTGCCGCTTCCGTCGGGCTTGCCC
>CAZROJ010000063.1:12391-22616 GCA_964601665.1 uncultured Pirellulaceae bacterium | reverse complement strand
TAAATTCGACCAGAAATTAACAAGAGGTTTCTACCAAATTGTCAAAGAACAATTCTCACCGAATACAGCCCACCAGAAACCAATAGCTTCCAAGTGAATGTCACTCGATGAAAAAACGAACGATTGCTCGCTCGTGTGAGGCCCAATGATATCGGTCTTTGGCACAGTGTCAACGGCCTTTGTTAAAAAACCGAGAAGTTTTCCAGAGACCTCTGATTTGTCGAGTCTTATCGACGGCTTCGATCATCGGACCACCAGTGTTTCGGCACTTATCTCCTTCAGCTGAAGCCAAAACATTTGTTTGAGCCGAATAACCCGGATCCAACCGCCCGGGTCGAATTGCCGCTCAGATTCGTTGGCAATGGAATTCAGCTGCCGTCAACCGAAGGTAAAGCTGGAAGTTCTTTCCGCCTGTCATTGGTGCCCCGAGAAAGCAACTTTGCCGCGGGCAATTGTAGCAACCAAACGTTATGCCCGGCGTCGACGGCGACCGACGAGGGCCGCATAGATGATCAACACGACTGCGCAATTCGGCTCAGGCACGGCAACAGCTGACTCGAAATTGTAAAGCCTTACGAAACTACTTCCATATTCGACATCGAAAGTACCGCCGTCAAACACTAGCTCGTCCGCCATGGTATTGTTGAAACGCCCGGAAACTGTTGCGAAGTTGTTGAGCACAAAAAAGTCGTCGGTACTGAGCGCGTTAAACCCGTTAATGAAGCTGACATCCAGCAATCCGTCGAGTGACAGAGAAGAGGTTCCATTGCCGTCGACTGAGTCGTAACCGGAGCCCAGATCAATTCCACCGAGCTCGATAACCACCGTTGCATTTTCTTTGACGTCGACCGCTCCGTCGACTGTCAAAGTCCCTGCAGAATTGCCAGGGCCGAGGTCCCCCTCAACGGCCAGCAGGCCTTCGATGGTTCCGACGCCGCCAAGCGTCCCTCCGCTCAGCACGGTGACGTCTTTTACAATGGCCCCCTGCAGGTCTACGGTGGCCAGAGAATCAATCTCTAGACCACCGGTACCTGAAAGCGTTGCGCCGCTTGCGACCTGCAACGTACCGGCCTGTACTTCGGTCAAGCCAACTACCTCAACTGACGAACCGCTGGTTATTTCTGAAGTACCGCTAGTTCTGACAACCAACCCATTGGAAACATCGACATTGCCGCCAAGCAAGGCTGATTCAAGCACGATATTACCCGTTCCTAGCGTGCCGTTGTTAATCAAGGTGCCGGCATTGTTTAGCACCAAATTGCTCGCATTGAGCGTTCGCCCGCCCGCGATCGTAAGTGTGCCAGAGTCAACTGTGGTGTCACCATTTACCGTAACGCTCTGATTGAGAGTCGAAGTTCCGCTGGAGTTTAAATTGCCCGCGACGACATAGTTGGTATCATTGCCGTTTAGTGTTCCTGAGTTGAGTTGAACATTGTTACCCAAGAATGTGCCAGCCGCAGCTTGACCTAAACCACCAACACTTGACTCGGTTACGTTCCAATTAATTGTATTGGAAAACTGCGTGGGAACATTAACGTTGGTAATCGTTGCGACAGCAGAATCTCCGACTGCACCAACGTTGATCGTGCCTGTCCCTTCAATCAATTCAGAACTAATTTGAACTGAACCGAACAGATTCAAGTCAGAATTGAACGTCGTCGTATCGTTGTTTCCGAATCTCCCAATTTCACCGGCATTGGCAAACACACTTGCATTGAAAACGCCGCCAGAAATACGGCCACCGCCAAGCATTGAAACTTGGCCGTTAAAAGTGTTGCCCGAGTTAAGCTCGCCACCATTGACTTGGACATCTACACCGGCCGCTACAACCCCTCCGGTGGCCCCGAAAAACTCTGCATCCCTGCCAATAAAAATTGTTCGCCCACCTGAAATCAATCCGTCGTTCCAGAACCTGGCATTTGCCGCAAAACTAATGTCCCCCGCCCCTGACAGGCTGGCACTTTGCCCAACACTACCATCGCCTGAAACTAGCACACTACCATTTGCCGCGACATTATTTTGAATACTGACCCGTCGATTGCCTCTGGAGCTTGAAGATCCAAACTGCAGTCCCGCATTGAATGTTAGTGTCGACGCTTGATCTAACGAACCAAATACTGCACTACTACTGCTTCCAATTGTCACATCGCGATTGATAGTGCCGCCGCCGCGCAACGTTGAATTCGAAAAACTAATTGAGTTTGCAGCCGAACTAATTGTTCCATCTAAAATCAAGCTGCCATTGGCAACATTTGTTCCGTTAAAACTCATAAAACCTGTGGCGGAATAATTGCCGGTGATTGCAATCGGTGCCTGCACATTCATTCCGCCGGATCCGGTAACGTCACCCGAGATCGCCAACGGGCCGACGGAGTTGGCGTTTGGCTGGACAATTAACGTCAATGTGTTTGACAAAATCCAATCATTGGAAAAGGAGTTATTTTCGCCTGAAATTCGCAGCCTGGCATTAACCCAGTCAAACGTTTGCCCGCTTATATCCACCCCGAGCCCACCGGCATTGCTTCCTGATGAAACGATAAATTCCCGGAATCCTCCTGAGCCAATTGCCCCGATGACCAAGGGGGAAGCCATGTCAGCATTGACATCCTGACGAGTGGTCGTACCAGAAATCGTAATGTCCGAGGTTCCGTCAGCCGGGACGCCTCCACTCCAGTTTGCACCGTTGCTCCAAAGCCCATCCCCGACCGCGCCAGTCCAATTTTGCCCATTAACTCCGCTCTCCAGCATGAGTAGAGTTGTTGCGGCCAGGCAAGCCACGGCCAGCTTTCTTCTGAATTTGGTCATATCAATATCGACTTTAAAATAGTTTACTTTTATTCCCATGATTTTTGTTCGCCTAGCGGCCTTTACGTCCAATCAGTTCTCTATTCGCCCTTGCTCTTTCGGCCGGTACTTGAGCCTGTGTTCATCCAGAAACCCCTGAAACTCCGCGCTGCCGCTGATCGCAATGAGGTCCCTATCTTTAGCGAACGCGGAAGCCAACACTTCGTTTTCAAAAAAACCAGCCGCGTGCGCTTTTTGCAACGCGGCGATGCAAAGCCGAATCAATTCCGCCTTGTCGAACTTTCGTTCGAACTTTCGATCGCGAGCTTGGGTTTCCTCGATCGCCACCGAGTAGCAACAAGCGATGTCGTAGTGATCGGTCGGATTCAAATTTCGCAGGCCGCCCACCTGCAACCGTTGGACCGCCTGCAGCCCGGCGTCGATTTTGCCAGTGCGTAACAAGCACAAGATCCGCTGCAATTCGTAAACGTTCCACTCGGGGTGCTGCTGATCTTTTGCCAACGTTTCCCAAACGGACAAAGCAAGCCCGTGCTTGCCTTGACGGCTGAGTGAATCCGCACGGCCGAGCAAAGCTTTGTGCTCGAGCTCCGCCATTTCGCGACGCTCTTCTGCCGGCCGCTGTGCGACCGCTTTACAAACCGCCTCATAAATCCGCTGGGCATCCGCATACTTTTCACCCAGCCGGTATTCGTTGGCCAGGTTTAACCGGGTGGCTAGCCAGTCGTTAATCAACTGCCGATTGTCCGGTTCCAAATCAAAGAGTTCATGGCGAAGTTTTTCCGCTTGCACAAGCTTTTGAATCGCAGTTTTTTTCTTGCGAGTGACACGTGCGGCACCGATGGTTTCAAGTGCAAAAGCTAAATCAGTCCGAAATACATTTTGGCTCGGAAATCTCGTCGCGAGCGAGCGAGTCCCGGTTTCGGCAGTCTCCAAAAAGTTGCCTGCGGCCGGATGCCCCAACGCGTCTAAGTTCTGTCCTAATTTCAACTTGGACCGGTTTAGCTGCCGCTGGTAGGCGGTTCGTTGCGGGAACTGCTTTACGAGAGCGTCTTGTTCATCAACGGCCATTTTTAACTGACGAACCGCGTCGGCGTAGTTTTCAGTTTTGAAAAGCGACGTCGCCAATTCGGTTCGCGCGAGCACGCCGGTCATGCGTGAATTGGGCGTCGCAAAACGTTGCCGCGAGTTTTCCGCACCGCCATTTGCAAGGTTGTCCCAAAGGTCAACCGCTTCTCGAGCAAAAGACTCCGATGACGCCAATTGATCGCCTGTTCGCAACAAACCCGCATAGTTCGTTAGAATCTGAATCCGAGTCAGCGGTGCTTCTTGGGCAGACGCGTCAGACAGCAACTTCAAGGCACCCTCGATGTTCTCTGCAGCGATTTCCTTGTCACCCAAACGCCAAAAAACATTGCCAAGGTTATTCATGGCCCCTGCAAGATCCAAGCGAAGTTCGTTTTCGCTGGCGTCGGTAACAATTCGCTGGAGAACATTTACAGCGGATTGATAACAAACTTGAGCTGCGTTTGAATCACCTTGTTGCTCATAGACGCCGCCCAAGTTGTTACGAATTTGACCGGTTAATCGTTGGGTTTCATCACTGGGCGAAACCAACTTCAGTGTCGACAAGGCCGAATGATAGGCCGTCGCGGCTTCGTCCAAATCGCCGAGCTGTTTGTGAATGTCGCCGATGCGAAATTTGCCTTGAGCTTGAAAATAACGCTCCGAATCGGAACCCCCCTTTGCGTTGGCCAGTTGGTCGTATTGCAGCAGAACGGTTTCGAGGAAACTTCTGTCCTGCGGCGTTAAACTGGACTGGCGTGCGAGCAGTTCGCCGATCACGCCATCAGTTACCGTGTCGAGTGCCTTGCGAGTTTGCAATCGCGCGGCTTGTTCGTTTTCGAGCGCCTGCGTTTCGGCAACCAACGCTACTCGCTCGCTAACCAAAGCATCTTCGGCCACATTCCGAGCACGATCGACCAGAAAACAACTCACGGTCGCGGTTAGCGTCGTCAGCAGCAAAGCCAGAAAGCCCACTTGAGCAACCGTCCGATTTCGACGCAGCCATCTTGCTGCGGTTGACCATGGACTGTCAGCAACGGCACTTATCGGCCGGTCGTCCAGCCAAGCCTCAAGGTCATCGATCATTTCTTGGATGCTGGGATAGCGATCCGTCTGTTCGACGCTCATCGCTTTATCGCAAATCGCAACCAAGGCCCGCGGCGCCCAAGGGTTTACCGCTTGCGGGCGCTCGATGTCTTGTTCGCAAATTCGTCGAGTATATTCCGCCACCGTTTTTTCCTTCACCGGTGTACGTCCGGTTAGCATCGTGTACAGCGTTGCGCCGAGACTATAAATATCCGAGGTTGCGTTCAGTTTTGACTGCTGCCCAAGGATTTGTTCAGGGCTCATGTAGGCCAGTGTCCCTGACACGTGGCCATCCTGCGTGTGCTCAGTGGAAACGAAGGTATTAAAGGTGCTGCCGCGACCGCCGCCCAGTGCGTTTGAATTTGATTGTAAATTTACACTTTTTGAATTTGCACGATTGCCAAAATCAAATTCGTCTTGGTCGTCATCGACTTGCACATCAACGATCGTTTCCTGACCGCTATTGTCGATTACTTTTGCCAGCCCCCAATCAACAACGATTGATTCACCAAACTCGCCGAGCATGATGTTTTCGGGTTTGATGTCTCGGTGCAAAATTCCGTTGGCATGGGCAAAGCCCAGCGCGTGACAACTATTGATGAACGGCCTAAGCAATGCTTTTAGTCGATCGTTCCAATCCGCCTTGGAAATTTCCTTGCGGTCTTGGTGTAGCTTTTTTATCTTTGTTTGTAGTGTTTGGCCAACAATGAATTTCATTGTGTAGAAGGGCGAACCGTCGGGATTGAAGCCAAGCTGGTAGACCGGTGCAATGCTTGGGTGGTCAAGCCGTGCGGTCACCTGAGCCTCCAGCAGAAAGCGATTTTTTAGCTTTTGGTTTCGCGCGAACTTTGGCTTCATTTCCTTTAGCGCCACGAATCGCTGGAGCGCTTCATCCTGCGCAAGATAGACTGCCCCCAGGCCGCCTTCGGCGTGCTTTTTGTGCACTCGATAGTCATGCATTGCCTGCACGGAACCACGCTGCAAAGCGGTCTCGCCTTCCCGCATGGAAACGCCATCGGGACGCGTTCGCTGATTGACCGACTCGATCGTTTCCGGTTGCTTGGTTGGGATTTGACTGGCATCATCTTGCGTCTCGGGCGACTCAAAACCGGCATCGAACGAATCATGCAAATCGAAATTGCCGCTTATTAGCGTCGCGGGCGCACCTGCGTCATGGAACAACGAATCGACGTCAGCCAAGACCTCGGTCTCTTGCGCATCTTGGCCATCGGCTTTTTTTCGTTTGCTTTGGGGCACTTCGAAAACGTCGCCTTCCACATCCGAACGCCCCGTATCGTCTCGTTCGACCGACGGTGATTGAGCATCGACTGCGGTCAATTCGCCGGTCGCCCCTGTTGCAACCGTTAAGCCAGCAACGCTCAAGCTTGAATCGGCTGAGTCGGCCAACGTCAAATCAGCAACGGTTAAGTCAGGAGCAGTCAACTCCGCAACCGTTTTTGCTCTTTTGCTATCCCCTGCGTTTTCGGGCGAATTGACGGGTTTGCCTAGCGAACCGCCATCGCGGCGCATTTCAGCTGTCGATTTTTCTTGCTGCAGATCAACGACGGTCGCCGCGCCGGCGAGCCGATTTGCCAGTTCTTCCATCGTCAAATCGGGTTCGCGCATTGCATCAGCAAACACATCGACCAGCGTCGGATCGGCACCGTGAGCTGCCAGCATCTCTTGGAGCTGGCCGCTCAACGATTGCATGTCTTGGTGTGTTTCATTTCCCATCGAACAACCCAAATGTTTTAACGTTCCCAAGCGTCATCCAATCGCCGCCACCCGCATTTGCGTTGCCAGCGGCGTCGGCCAAAGCTTGACCAGTTTCTTGCCTGCTTTTTCAAGCTAGATCGAGGTCGGCAGAAAATCTACTTTTCATTTTTCGTTTTTCAAAACGTCGCAGCACCTTGCTTCAATTCGAACCTCGACGATGCTGCACCGAGTCTGCGAAACAACAAAGCAGAACAAGGCAGCCGTGATGCCCAGCGCTGCTAAAACATCGTCTTTCCCCGGTACAAACCGATTGACTGGGTAAACACCGAGTGGCAATCGAACGAGGTAGACGCATCGCTGGCAGTTGTTTTTTGACAACTGAAGCTGCGTTCAGTCGCCCGCGCCCGCAACGCGCGGACCAACGCGACTGCCTCATTAGCCCCACTAATTTGTGGGGCCGCTCCACTGCCGCCAAAACAGCGCCACCATCATGGAGGGCGTTGCCAAATAGATGAAACCGAGATAACTTCAAGAACGCGTTGCACCGAAAATTTAACCACGGCTTTGGCAGACATGATTGACGAACGTTTTGTCAGGTTCGGTTTGGATCCCCGCTGGATCTGTTGCGAAAATACGATCCATGAATCGATACGGCAGCACTTCCCAAACGTCTCCGATCGCCGAAAAAAAGAAATGGCCGCCGAAGCCGCTCGGTATTCCAACCTCGCCCAAGAGGTCGCGAGTCGACGTTATTTTTGGCGCGGTGCGGAGCATATTTTAAAAGTTGTCGATGGCGACTTGGACGATTGCAGCCTCGCCAAAGACTTTCTCGGCATCGGCCCTGAACAACGCGACCAAGCCCCCAAGAAAAAACGACAACGACTGCGTTGGCTAATGCGTCACCTGATCCAAAGGATCTTCGGGTTCTCCGATGACAACGCTCGGAAGTACGTGACATCGTTGGGCAGTTTCAACACGACGCGTTTTTTTGAGACCCATGAACTGGGTAAACGACACGACGCTAGGCACAATCGAGTCCAGCGAATTCCGTCCGATTTCTATTGGAAGGTCGCGCTGTTTACCGGGCAACCGCAAGAACGCTTCACCATGCCGGCTCACAGCAATGCCGCCAATTCGGCAGCGAGACTGCTGCAGTTGAGATTCAACGGCGTTTCCGGAAAGGGACCAAGTCCCAAAGACATTCAACAAGTAAATCTCGATTACCCTTCTTTAGAATTTAAAGGCAAAACGGGCCCCTCCGGCCGCGAACAGCAAGAAAAACAATACGCCAAGATGACGCTGTACGGGCTTTGCTTGCTCGAGAACAGTCAGTTTCACTTCGCCCGCAAAGAAGCGACCGATCACGGCATTTCAAAAATGGTTTTTGCAAGAGCGATGTGGAGTGCCTTTTCCAGCGCGGAATGGGTGTTTGGCAATGACACAATCAATGCCGACCCTGAAAAGCAGCTCCGGATTCAAACTCAAATCCGGACGAGCACAATCGAGGTATCAGAAAAAGTCGGCAAGGCACTTTGTGGCGAACCGCCGTTTGATCGTAAAATCGACCAGCATGAAGAAGGGCATTTGCTCGATGAATCAGAAGGATAAAACTTCGTCAATTTGGCATGGCGACCCAGATTCGCTGCAACAAATCTGGTATTCCTCGCTCACGTTCCAAGAACAACTTTTGGCCACGCCAGAGAATCACTCGGCGACCCTACAACTTTGGGACAATTCAACGACCGCTCCGGATTGGCTTCAGCAAGACGCCATCAAAGATGTCAAATTTATATCGTGTTTGCCGCGTCGGCCTCGGTTGTCGAATGTGTTTCACGCCATTGGTAAATCGAATGAACACTTACTGGTGAAGCTGGCCAAACTGGACTCCGAAAACTCTGGAGAACCCGACGCCTACGCGCAGAAAATCGCCAACGCGTTCGAAGCCGAATCCATTGCACTGAAGCGAATTGCTGCCGCCAAGCTTTCGCCTGAAAAACGGAATCAACTACCACAGCGGGTCACCGAAGGCGTCTTGATTGACGACCAGCAGCGCCGCGTGCCTTACATTGTGCTGAAATACATCCCCGGAATAAAGTCCGTCGAAGATTCGGCACACCAATTCCAGACGGCGGAAGAAATACTTCGATTCATGCAAGATGTCTGCAAACTGGTCAACACCGTTCACCGCCTAGGGATCGTACATGGCGATTTGCACCTGAACAATTTATTTCTTTCAAACAACGGCAAACCAGTTCTGCTGGACTTCAATGCGTCTCAGATTTTTAGTGGTTCGCCGCTAGACCGAGGTTTCAACCAACGCGACTTTGGCACGCAGAGCAATTACGATATCCAAGAGACACAATATCCTAGCCGAGCACTCTCGCCCGCGATTGACGTTTTGCATTTGTTTGAGCAGTTGGAATGGTTGGTCAACTCTCTGCATCTTCGGCAACGCGACAAAAGCGAACCCAGCGATTCAGCTGGCCGAAGAATCGATTTGGACTCGGACGCTTGGATAAGCGCCTTCGTTCGGCTGCGAACTATTTGTACGACAAAGGTCCCAGACTATCGCCCCGCCGATGCCGGAGAGTTGCAGTCTTTGCTGGGTGTTATGCTGGCGGGACAAACACCCAAGTACGAAATTAGCTACCGACGAAAACTCAGCGGAGCGATTCGCACTTATCCTGTCGAGTCGCTGATCGCCGTTTGCTTTCTTGCACTCGGTTTAATTCTAGGAATCGTGACGGCCGGGTTGGCTTCGTACACGGCAAACTTGCGAGAGAAAGATCGAGCCAGCCAGTGGTTAAGCAACAACCAATTGGAGGCGATTAGTCTTTTCAGCGAAGACTCCATCGCAACTGAAAAACGTGAAGAAAAGCGAAATGGACTGGCCAATCGCCAAAACGTAGCCAACTTGCTTTTGGCGGTACCCGAAGGGATTCCGCTGCAAAATAAGTTTTTAATCCCGAGATTGAAGTTCACGCTTAACCTGGTCAAAAGCCGGATGGAGGTCGATCGTTTCGCGGACAATTTGGAAATTGTTCGTCGAGCCTTGAAGCTGGCCAAAAGAATTAACGGCTCAACTCCAGCCGATGGTTTAAACTCGCTTGCCGAGCAAAACAAATGGGGCGATAAGCTACGGGTCGAAAGCCAGTGCTTGGAGATTCAATTTTTAGCGATTCTCTCACGCATCAAATTTGAGCTGGCCATCGGTGCCCAACGAGATAACGCCGCGTCCTTGCTCCGCGAAGCCGCCGCTCAATACGCCGCGATCCACCCCGACACGATCGCCAAATTTTATTTAGGCGATTTGTACATTGAAACGGGGCGAGTGCTTGTGGTCGATAGTCACCGCCCGCAATACCTTGCCGCTTGGTCGAAAGAGGAGTCCGGGAGAACAGGCTGGTCGATCGCGAAATCAGTTCTGCGCGAAGATGGAAATTCGTTGACCCAGCGTGGCAGCCTAGCGCTGGCAGAAATTTACATGACTGTCGGGCTCAACTTCTACCAACAGGCTTACCCCGCCGCAGTCCTACGTAAAGCCGAGGGCAGAGGA
>CAZROJ010000063.1:4505-12291 GCA_964601665.1 uncultured Pirellulaceae bacterium | reverse complement strand
AGCCGAGGGCAGAGGATCTTTTTTTTATTACGACAAAGCCGATGCATTGTTGAAAACAACGATCAACGCCAGCTCTAGCGACCCTCAATTTTCCTCTGACTGCCAAATCATTCTGGCCAAACTGAAGGCAGCCAGAGGCATGCGGCTGACTTCCGAACGCAAATATCAGGAAGCCCGCGATGAACTTTCGACGGCAGTTAGCTTGGTAAAAAAACTTGCCTCCGCTGACCCAGGATCGATCGCTCTTCGTCGTCTTCAGATTTCTTTTGGCTGGGACCTAGCCGACACCTATTTGGCAGAAGCCGTCCGTTCCTCTAACCCAGAGGCCAGAAAATTTCTGCATCGTCAATCAGCGCAAGTGCGCCGGCAGGTTCTTGAAATCATCCAGGTCAATTGGAGCGACGAAAAAACAGCACAAACACGAGCACGATACCTCGTGAACGCCACTCGACTTGCCGTTTCACTCTTCGAAACGGGGCAAGACTCCGAAGCAATCCAGATTTTAATCAATGCCGAAAACTCGGTTGGCCTAGAGACCTTCGATCAAAAGCATGGAATTGGTTTCGACTTGGCAATCTGCCTGCTTAAGCTCATCGAAGCTCTGCCCAACGAACCAAGGTATAGTTCATTACTGCACCAGCATTCAAAGCGCATGGTCGATCGACTCGATGTCTACCACAAACAGCTCAAGTTGTCAGCGAAATCCTCGACTGCGACGGTTTGGCGAAAAACATTTGAAGAGACAGTTCGCGTCCAATTGCGCAAGCTAGACTTTCAAGAACTTTCTTTAGCTAGCATTCCTGAGCTCGAAATTTATCTTCGCAGCGTCGGAATTTCCCACCCCGCAAGCACCCTGCAGCCGCAAACGCCCTAGATCTTCAATTTCCCTTGACCCGATCGAATCGTCGCTCCTATACTCCGTTCGAATATTCGCATGCCGCTCAAGTTTCGGCATGCTTCGACCGACGGACCGGTCGCACGAAACAAAATGGTTGATGGAGAAACCAAAAATGACTCGGTACGCCCCCACTGCGTCACTGCCGCAAAAGTCGCTCTTTGCCGCATTCAAAACGTCGATCGCGATTGCGGTCATTGCCACAATCAGTGTCACTACATCCGCCACGACGACTGCCCAAGCTCAGCAGCGACACGCCCAGCCCCAGCTGCAAGCTCAGGCGCGCCAGATTCAAACCCTGGCCGTTGTCAACGGTCAAGAAATCACTCGTCAGCAAATTGCCGATGAGTGCATGCGTCGGTTTGGTTCAGAGACACTCAAGACGATCATAAACAAACACTTGGTCGTCGTCGAACTCCAGCGTGCCGGTCTCCAAGTAACCGAACAGGACATCGATCAAGAAATCGAAAACCGAGGCAAGCCGCATGGCATGTCCGGCGAACGCTACACGCAAACCATTTGCAAAGGTCGCAACCTGACGCTTGACGAATTCCGCAATAACTTCATCTGGAATGAATTGGCGCTTCGCCGGCTCGCCGCTCAAAATATCAACGTGACGCCCGAAGAGCTAAACAAGCGGATGGATTTTGAATTTGGTCCTCGCGTTCAAATCCGGCAAATCGTCCTTGATTCAATGCAACAGGCTCAAAAAATCCAAGCCCAAGCCGCCGCTAATCCGGCCAACTTTGAACGGCTGGCCAAAGAATTTTCGGTTGACCAAGTCAGTCGTCCGATGGGCGGCCTGATCATGCACGCCGTTCGCCGCAATGGTGGATTCCCTGAACTCGAGAACATGGTTTTCAGCTTAAGCAAAGGCGAAGTATCCAGCGTTTTGCCGGTCGCCGATAAGTTTGTGATTTTCAAATGCGAACGCGTTCTGCCAGCCGAAAAAATTGCCGACCAACAGTTGTCTGCGATGCACGACCGGTTGATCGAGCAAATCTCGAACGAAAAGCTTAACTCCGAAGCCGCCAAAATGTTCAAGCGTCTGGAGCAAGAAACAAAAATCGTGAACGTCCTTAACGATCCCAATTTGCGAAAGCAAATGCCGGGCGTTGCTGCGGTCGTCAATGGGCAAAAGGTTCTGCTCAATCAAGTCGCCGAAGCCTGTATCACGCGTTACGGCGCGGGCATGCTGGACACGGAGATCAATCGAACCATCCTGCTGCAGTCGCTCAAACGCGCCGGCATGGCGGTTGCTGAAAACGACCTAACCGACGAAATTTATCGCGCGGCCAAGGCGAACGGTTTTCTGCGAAAAGATCAAACCGTTGACGACGCGGCTTGGCTCAAGCACGTCACCAACAACACGCCGGACAAAGAAGTCTTTTACATCGAAGACGAAGTCTGGCCGACGGTGGCTTTGAAAAAGTTAGTCAGCAGCTCGGTCCAAGTGACCCGCGAAGATCTTCAAAAAAGCTTTGAAGCCAACTTCGGGCCGCGAGTTGAAGTGCTGTGGATTGAGACGAATGAACATCGCAAGGCGACCAAGATCTGGAACATGGCCAAAGCCAACTCGACTCGTGACTACTTCGGCGAACTGGCCCATGCCTACTCGATCGACCCCGCGTCGATGAACAACTACGGCGTCGTGCCACCGATCCGAAAACATGGCGGCCGGCCAAAACTCGAACAAGAAGCCTTCAGCCTGAAGAAAGGCGAAATCTCTGGCTTGATTCAATTGCGTGATTCATGGGTGATTTTGCTTTGCTTGGGCCGCACGGAACCGGTCGTTGCCGACCTGGACGCCGTTCGAGACGACTTGGCCGAAGACATTTTGGAGAAGAAAATGCGAATCGCGATGACTCGACGATTCCAATCGATTCGCGACAACGCTCAGATCGACAACTTCCTGAAAGGCACGTCTCAACCAGGCCGGGCCGCGATCGAAGCCAACCGCGAAACACAGACGCGGCGACGATAACGCGTACTCGCCCGACTCTTTCGTCAAACTAATTCGCGGTTAAAGACAATCAGCCGAACCGGCCAACGGTTCGGCTTTTTTATTTGACAGCGCTTCAACAGCGGCAGCTTTCTTCAGCAACCGCAGTTTTTGCAATTCCCTAAAGTTCAATGCCCGGAAAGTCTTCCACCAGCCTATCGTTCGAAGGCAAAATGTCAGGGAATAGACGTTCCACCCGTTTCCACTTGGCCCAATCGGCTCGCAGCAACTTCATGCCGACATCGACGCGGCCGTCCTGAATCCAGCTGGCTAAAATCCCGAATCGCACCGGCCCGTACTCGCGATCGGCGGACGCTCGAATGACCCAGCTGTCGTACGGCGGTTCGTTCTTCCAAGCGTTAACAATCGTTTCGTCCAGTTTGACACCGCGGCGAATCACCGGCGGCCGCGTCGGCGTCTTTGACTTGATCGGTTTCCCCATCGCCTCCAGCCACGGCAGGTTCGGATCGACCTCCGCCTTTTCCAGCCAATCCAAAATTTGATCCACTTGCTGGATTGACTGCGGCGGCGGAGTTCCATCCGGAATATCCGCGGACAGCAATCGTTTAATTCGCATAAAATCTTTGGCAGCTTTTTCAAACCGGCCGGCCTGAACGTTGGTTAGGCCACGAGCGTGACGAGCGGCCAAAACCAACTGCGGATCCTCTCGCTTCAAATTGATCACCGCAGAGAAATCACTGACAGCCGGATTCCAACGGCCCATTTGAGCGAACGCCTTGCCGCGCGCGAAAAGAACTTCGACCAAGTCTCGCGGGTTTTCGAACCGGTGAATGGCCTTGGTTAGCCAGATCAGAACATATTCATGCTGACCGCGCGAAGCCAAGATACTGGCCCGGCCACGATACGATTTGGCCAGCTGCGGATTAAGCATAAGTGCCGCTTCGAAATCCTCCAAAGCCAACTCGGGCTGCTGGAATTTCATATACGCAAGGCCGCGTTGCTCCAACACTTCAGCTTGGCCAGGAGACAATTCGATCGCGTGCGAGTAATCGCGGATCGCTCGGCGGTATCTTGCCAACGACATATAAACGCCCGCCCGGCGACGGTAGCTGAGCGGATCGGTCGGGTCGTGAACGATCGCTTTGTCGAGTGCACGCGTCGCTTTTTTCTTGTCACCGCTATTTAAGTAAAGCTGGCCATGCAACAAATGATATTTCGCTTGGTCGGGAGCGATACTGATTGCTTTTCTTAGATCCGAACGAGCCTGTTCATGCTGTCCGAGTTCGGTAAGTGAGTTTGCGTGGCAGTACAACGCCAAATGATGCTGCGGGTCGTTGCTAATGACCGCAGACAAATCGGTCTTTGCCTTTTCATGGTGGCCAAGTTCAGCATAAACTTGCGCGCGATGAACCAACAAACTCGAATCGTCCGGGTTTTTCTTATAAGCGGTAGAAAAATCTTTAGCCGCATTTTCTTGATCGCCAAGAAACTGATGAGCCATCGCTCGGTAGTGGTGCAAATTTTGGGTGTCGGGTGCCCGTTGTTCTTGCTGGTCAAAAAATCCGACAGCCTTTTCCGCGACCGGACGGCCGAGTTTTCGATATTGCTTGGCAGCGGATGGGCGAGCATCGACGGCCGCTTGCAATGCCGCGATCGCCGTATGCCATTTTTCCAACCTTGCCGAAGTGGCCGCTTTCCAAACCCAAGCCCCCGAATGATTCGGGCGAAGCTTGCAACTTTGACGGAGGTCCTCGTAAGCGGGTTCAAATTTTTGCAGCTCGTACAAAGCCGCGCCGCGACGGTAGTAATATTCGGCCTGCTCCTCGGGCTCCCGAGCCAACTCGATCGCGCGGCTGTACTCTTCGAATGACTCGGTAAAGTTACACAGCTTGTGATAGATCTCCGCCTTGACTGCAAAACCTCCTGCTAGGCTTTCCGCGTTTGTTGCTTCTTGGCAGGCCGCCAAGGCCTCGTTCAATCGGCCCTCGGCAAGAAACAACTTTGCCCGCAGCAACAACGCTTCAAAATTATTCGGTTGCAGTTCGAGCACTCGATCGATGTCCATGTGCCCCAGGTTGTACTTTTGAATCACCAGCAGTGCGCCGCCGCGAGCGATCAGTGCATTGACGTGGTCGGGGTACACGTTCAGAAAACGAGTGAAATCTTTGCAGGCCAAGGAGTAACTTTTTATCGCGGCATAACATTCGCCGCGGACGAGCCAACCGAGCGTTGCGTCGGGCGATTTTTTTAGCAGCTTGGTCAAAATATCAATCGACCGAATCGGAAAACCGAGCTGTGCCCGCAGTCGGCAGGCTTGGATCATTTTGGCCGAATCCCCGCGTGCCATTCGATGCAAGTGATGCAGGTCGTGGTCGGTGGCCGCAATGAGATCAGCTTCATGATTGATTCGACTGCTGGTCTCAAACGCCAACCTTCGACATTCCAGCGGCCCTTGCGTAGCCGCAATCAAAAGCGACTCCAGATGCTTGGTGACGCCAGCTTGTCGGTGCGTCAAAGCGAGCCCCAGTGCTGCCCAGCGATGTTCAATGTCCAATGACAACGCGTGTTTGAAATCTCGTTCCGCCTTCCGCAGGATCCCTCGTCGCAGATAAACCCAGCCGCGATCACAAAACGTATCCGCCGTTGCATCGCCACTTTTAATCGTCGATCGAAAAAATTGCCGCGCGGGATCGGCGTACTTTTCCATCAACTTCAAATATTCTTCTTCGTGCGGCGCGGCGAGCTCACAGGCTTCGTGCAGATCTTCAAACGCAAGTCGCCATTTATTTTGTTCGCCACGCGCTGCTGCCCGCCATGCAAAAGTTCGCGCGTCCTCCCAGTTTTCGTCGATCGCTTCCGAGCAGGCCTGTTCGGCTCGATCCAATTCGCCCAGCCGGAAATGCGTGTAACCCTTCAACGCCAAACACTCGGCCCGCCGGTCAGCCGGGGCACCGGCCAACGCTCGATTCACACACGCAATCGCCTTGGAAAATTCTTCCTGTTCGATCAGCTCCTTTGCCCGAACAAGCTGCAATTCGACCGGCAGCGGAACATCATCGTCATGGGTCGCACCGGAGGTGAAATCGTCGTCCATCTGGTTCGAAGATCGAGTAGGAATCACTACGACGTCTTGCCGTTGCCGTTCGGCGGTGGTCGAAAGTCCGCGGTTGATCGACTCGTCTAAAACGATTGCAAGCTCCCACCCGCAGTCGCATCGAATAGCGAATTCTTCCAATTTTTGGTGGCACTCTGGGCAGGCATGTTTCATAATTTTTCCGCGTGACGAGAGTTCTGGAAGTGGCCAAAATTGGCGGGAGCACCGGCCCGAGTGCTTTCATTATCAACTCGATACGTTTCGGCGTCAAATTTTGCGTCCCAGATTCACCGTTTTGCCGATAGGCAAGTTAACAACAATGTTGACTCTGCGGGCCAAACTTGGCTGATTGCCAAAGGATTGGATCGATTTAAACCAAATTGCCCCGCAAAAACGAAATGCGACTTATAATCGCGACCCAGGCATCGTTTTGCTGACTTTTTCGCGGCCAACCGGAACTTTGGTTCGCAAACTATGTTTCAAACACGTGTCTTTGAATCGTTTTTTGAATATTATATCGCTGCGTCGCCGGGGCGGCTTACCACCATGATGAACAGAACTTTCACGCTGTTGTGTGCCGTGTTCCTATTCTCACTGCTTCCGCAGAATCTTTCGTCTGGGCAGGAAAAGATTGAGCGTTTTTTGCGCAAGTTCGATGCCGACCGTGACAGTCGCGTTGACACGGAAGAAATGACACCGCAGATTAAACGTTACTTGCGCAGCAAGGGCTTCGACACCAATCGCTCTGTCAGGATCAGTTCCGTCGTACGCGTGATTGAAAAGGCCAAGGGAAACGCTCCGCCACCTTCATCCGACTCAAAAGTGCCGGGCTTTGGCGTCGAAAAGGATGAAACCAGCGTGGACGGCGTATTGTCGTTTGGAATCAACCAAGCGCCGGACTATTCGGAGGACACCAAGAAGCAGGCGTTGGAACTTCTGCGTAAGTACGACAGCAACAAGAATAACGTGCTGGATGAAGACGAGATGAAAAAAATTCCTTGGGGCAGCCCCAAACCATCTCAAAACGACAAAAATGGTGACGGGCGACTTTCGCTGTCAGAAATCGAAAGCCGTTACCACGCCCGAGAACTCGCGGCCAAAGATCGCCGAAGAGCCTCAACGAAACAGCAACTCGCTCGCCCAAAAAGCACGTTGCTCACGTCGTATCGCGGAAGCAGCGGACAAACAGTCGGTGCTTCATCACGAGTCGCTTCGTCGACGACCACGCCAGCCTCGCCGGGTATCTCGCAAAAACAACTAGATAAAATCATCAAGTACGCCGAAGGCTACTTCCAAAAGCACGACACCAATAAAAACGGCATGCTCGAAAAAGACGAACTTAAAAAAATGCGTCGCCCGCCAACCAGTGCCGACACGAACAACGATGGCCGTGTCTCCAAGAGCGAATTTGTTGCTTCGCAAATGCCCAAGACTTCGGTCACGGGCCGCAAGCCTGCCTCGTCATCCAAGTCGCGAACTCAATCAGGACGTCGCGATCGCGGTTCGTCATCGAGCAAGTCCGGCGGTTCCTCAGCCAAGCCGAGCGTTTTTGGTGGCAAGGACAAAAACAACGACAACATCCTGCAGATGCACGAGTACTCGGATCGCTGGACCCAAAAAACGCTCGACGCGTTCAACAAAAAAGACAAAGACGGCGACGGTTTGATCACGCCAGCCGAGTGGCTGCAGCGGTAAATATTTGACCGCTTAAGTGACGCAATGCTATTGCCTCGAACTCTTCGCACTTGGGTAAAGCACGTAAAGCACGTAAAGCACGGCTCGGCCCTTGGGCCCGGCACGACGATTCTTTGAATACGAATCAAGTTGCAACGAA
>CAZROJ010000063.1:0-4405 GCA_964601665.1 uncultured Pirellulaceae bacterium | reverse complement strand
ACGAATCAAGTTGCAACGAACAAAGTCGCAACGAAAACAATGGCAGGGACAGGTCGGAGGGATTCGTGGCCTCACCCAATACGCCCTCAGCCGATGTTCAGCGGCAGCGACAGGCTAGTTGCCAACCGGGACGAGGCTAACTTCGAAAACATGCGGGCAGTATTTACCCGTCACCAGCATTTTGCCGGTCTTTCCGTTGTACGCGATGCCGTTCATCGTCCCGCCTTCAGGTCGATCAGCCTGCGGCCAGAGCCCGGCCAGGCTAATACTCTTGGTGACGTCGCCAGTTTCAGGATCAATCTCGTAGATCTTATCGCTCTTCCAGCGATTGGCATAAATCTTTCCGCCGATGTATTCCAACTCGTTCAACTCGTAGACCCGACCGCCACTTTTTCGAAAAACTGAAATCGAGCGAACCGTTTCGAAAGTCTTATGATCGACAAATCGAATTTTGGATGACCCGTCACTGAAAATTAGATATTCGCCATCGGTTGTCAGCCCCCACCCCTCGCCTGCGTACGAAATCTCGCGAACTGGATTTAGATCAAGATCGTAAACTAATGCCTTATTGTTTTTCCAAGTTTGCTGATACAACTGGCCGCGATGAAGAGCGAGCCCCTCACCGAAATACTCGTCTTTGAGCGGCACGCTTTTGAGCACCTTGCCACTTGCCAGATCGACCATCCTGATCGTCGACTTCCCCTTTAGCCCAGTGCTTTCCCACAAAACTTCTCCGTCCCAAACCAGTCCTTGAGTAAACGCAGTCGGGTCGTGAGGGTATCGAGCAATCTCGACGGCTTTGAATTCAGGGACCGAAGGTTTCGGACGCAAGGCGATCGCCAGATAGGTACCACCGAGCGAGATGGATAAGAAGAGCAGAATCAGCCCCCAACGCATCGGCGGCTTTTCGTTTCGCTTGTTCGTTTGTTTTTTGGACGGGATTTCAGCAGTCCATTTCTCGGCGGCAGATTGCTTGGAGTGTTTTTTATTATTCTTGGCCATTTATTTTACTTTAAAAACTCAATCCTGATTTTCTGTTGGCGATTGCGGATTACCCTTCGGAAAATCGCTCTCCGCTGTATCGCCATCCTCATCCTCATCCTCATCCTGTTTGTACTCGGCCTGGCAAGACCAACAGACAAAGAACCCCTCGTCGACTTCTTCACCACAATCGCAAGTCCACGCCGGAATCGTTTCTTCACCGGCGGCCAAAATCTGATCCAAGATCTTCTTGGCGTTTTCGATGTGAACCGCAGGCACAAAAACATGGACCGAATCGGTCCCGTCCAACGCATCTCCCAGCGCCGAGGCTTCCATTCCCTCGAGCATTGTCTTGATGCCTTCTTGCTCTAAAACTGCCTTCAGCAAGGTCGCCTGTTCCTTGAACTCAGTCTCGCACAGCTTTTCTAATTGAATGTCGTCCATCTCACCCTCAAAGCAAAATTCGAGCTATTCGTTTTTTTGACGCCGGATGATAACCGATAAGGTCTAACTCGTTAACGTGACCCGAATATTCGATTTACCCGACTGCCGAGTGCAGTCAGATTGAATAAAACCAAGGTTTTGCGGTGATTTCTCGGAATCGATTTTGAAAAAAAAATCGTAAACGTTAGGATATCGCCGTTGAAACGTCTCACCTTTTACGAACAGATTTTTGTAATGACCCATCTCCCGGGCAGACTCAAAATCCACTTTTTGCTCGCCGCAGTCGTGCTAACCAGTATGTTTTCACTGGCCTGCCAACCGCTGCATGCCAATGCCGCTACTTCCGTTTGCCCGTTTTGCTCGGCTGTTGCCCTGACCTTCACGGAACAGTTAAACGAAAAGGACGTTGCCGTCGTCGCCAAACTGGTTGTCGCTCCGCCGCCACCTACGGCTGACTCGGACGACTTCCCTGATGGACAGTTCGAAATCGTTGGCGTTCTCAAAGGTGGAGACATCGTCACAACGGGCATGACGTTTTCGACACAACTGGTGGGTGTCTACCCGATCGGCCAAAAATTTTTGGTAATGGGGCAGGGCGTTCCTGACGTCGCCTGGACAACGCCGATGAAGGCCTCCGATCGCGTTTTTGAGTATCTGAAAACAATTCGTGGGTTGCCCGCAAAAGGTCCAGAGCGTTTAACATTTTTCCAAGACTACTTCGAGGACAAGGAAAAGATTCTTGCCTTCGATGCCTACGATGAATTCGCTTCCGCCCCGTACGAGGATTTGATCGCCATGCGAGATCAAATGGATCGCGAAAAGTTACTCGGCTTTATCAAGTCTCCCAAAACCACGGTCAATCGCCGGCGTCTTTACTTCACCATGCTGGGCGTTTGTGGCGAACCTGAAGATGTTAAGATGCTCGAAGGCTTCATCAAGTCTGGCAACCGAAAACAACAGGCCGGCTTGGACGCACTGGTGGGTTGCTACTTGACCTTGGCTGGCGAGAAGGGGCTTCCCTTGATCGGCAAACAATTCCTAACCAACCCCAAGGCGGACTACGTCGACATCTCGCAAGTGGTGGATGCTCTTCGGTTTCATGCCACCGAAGCGGAAGTGATTAAGACGGAGGATATCGTTTCGCAGGTTCGAGTGCTGCTGGATCACCCGGACCACGCCGATATCATCATCGAAGATCTGGCTCGCTGGAAAGACTGGACGGTCATGGACAAGCTGGTGCAAATGTTCAAAGACGCCGACCAAGACTCGAATTGGCAACGCGTTCCTATCATTACTTACTTGCGTGCCTGCCCAAAGCCAGAGGCGAAAAAACACATTGAGGAATTAAAGAAAATTGACGCCCAGGCTGTCGAGCGAGCCGATTTTTACCTCGGTATCGGTGACTCTGATGACGACTGGAACGACGACGAGCCCGCAAAAGAAAAAGAGGCCGATGACAAAACAGACGACGCGAAAGAGGCTGACGAAACGCCTGCTGTGATCGTTGATTCGGATGTCACACAAGCTTCTTTCAATCGAAAAAGCGACGATCTCGATAACCAACCCGTCGCCAATGCAACGGCTAACTATGTTTCGGTCGCTCGGGTGGCTCCCGACAGCAACACGACGAAGCGAGAGAACAACGGCGAGCCAGAGAGAGATGCTAACACCAGCCCATCAGAACTTCGATTGGCGTCCGCCTCGAAAATACCTTCCGCTGAAACCAATACGTCAGCCAATACCTCAGGCAGTTCGATTGGCCTCTTGGTTAGGATTCTGCTGATACCAATGGCGATGTCGTTCCTGATCTTGGGACTGATGTGGTCGGTCGTCAATGGCTGGTTTGAGCGCCTTATTTTCTAGTCCAGATCAGTTCCGATTTTTGGCATAATTAAACCTGCAAAAAATAAGGTCGCCAAAAATTTCTTTTGGCGACCGCGCGGCATTTGAACATCTCGGCTAATTAATTGCTTTGCAATCTACTACGAAGCAGGCCTATCACCCGATTTTTTTGGCTCTTTATTGCTCAAGACCACCGCCAAGAGGGCTGCTAGGAACTTTGGGGGTACTGGAAATCTGGTCGACCGTCACTGTATATGTGATAACGTATTCCGGCGAAAAGAACTCTTCATCAATAATATGGATGGCGACAACCGCTTCGTCATCCGGAAGCTGTGAAGCGACGCCTCCGGGGCCGTAGACCTGATCAAACACTTCTCCCATCGCTTTGATGCGAGCAGTAAATTGATTGGTGCTGATTCCAATCGCCTCGAAAGGGCCAAGCGAATAGCTTGTGCCTTGAGGAGCAGCGGATAAACCACTGCCGAGCTGGAAAAAACCACCTATCGAGACCAAAAGCAGCAAGGCGACTAGGTAAACGGACATCTTGGCTGAAATTTTCATAGCAACTCCAAAAATTAAAACTGGTTACTGCTGCTCACGCACTACTAGAGAATGCGAGGCAGAAGGAACAATGAACTTGATCGCTCTTGACAGAACGATAAAAACCCACCTGATGGCGGGATCAAAAACAAACAACGAATACGAGAATTCAGAAAAGTAAATTCGTAATAGACCTCGCCGGTAAATCGATGGTCGCCAGATGAAGCAAAAATTCCTTTGATGGCGTGCGCGGTTACAGTCCCAAGACTCCGCGAACTATCTTCCTAGCTTGAAATCAAAATTCACCGACTGAAAACAACGCCATTCATGAGAACGGCCGTCAGTCAACCAAACAACTGAGCTAGCACGCGTAAAATTCAAATTACTCCAAAATAGAAAGGCAAACGGTTGTTGTTTTGGTAAACTAAGTGCTAGCATCGGCAGCTTGCGACCTGGGAAGCATCATTCTCGTTCGTGCTGTCTCTAGGTCATCTTCTCTTATCGGTTTCTAGATGTCATACAACAACTTGCCCCAGCTCCTGCCAAGAAAACTTCGATTTTGTCTTGTGTTGGCACTGGGGATTTCGCTGTGCCTTTC
>CAZROJ010000062.1:11800-23116 GCA_964601665.1 uncultured Pirellulaceae bacterium | reverse complement strand
AATCATGCTGGCATCTTAAATTCGTACACAATTCCGGTTTCCGGCACTAGCGTTGAACTCGGTGTTTTTATTAGTAGAAGACCCATCAGTCGATATTTTGGTTCTCGTCGCCAGCGTGCTCGGTCGCTCAAGCCATCAAACCCTCGATTACGCTTTCTTTATCGGCGATTTTGCCCGGCGGCGAAGCTAATCTTGTTGCTCCAATTTTTGTTTCTGAAAGTTTTATAAATCAGCAAAGCGTTCGCGACGGTTTTGCCTCACAAACAAGTTCGCCCAGCAACACTTCGGCAAACCCAAGCTCCGTTTGCTTCGCCAGCTTGGTCGATCTTACTACGCCAGCAGGTCGGTGATCACCGTTCCCTTGTCGGCGACGGTGAATGGCCGGCCGTCGGGCGAGACCAATTCTTTCTTGGTCGGAATGCCCAGACAGGTGGCGATCGTGGCGTTGAAGTCGGGGACTTCGACCATGTTCTCGACAATCTCACGGCCTTCGTCGTCCGTCTTGCCATACTTGATGCCACCTTTGACACCCGCGCCGGCCAACAAGCAACTGAAAGCACTCGGGTAGTGGTTCCGGCCGTTATCGCGTTCGGCAAAAATCTTGGGCGTGCGACCAAACTCAGTGGCCAAGACGACCAGCGTTGAGTCCAATAAACCGCTTGCCTCCAAGTCGGCCAGCAAAGCTCCCATGGCTTGGTCCAAAACGGCTCCCTTGCTTTGAACGCGTTCAAAATTGTTGCCGTGAGTGTCCCAGCCCCCGTCGTCGACCTCGATAAATCGGACGCCGTTTTCGACCAGCCGCCGTGCCAGCAAACAGCCCTGTCCGAAGCGGTTGCGACCGTAGCGGTCACGGATCTCGGCCGGTTCCAGGGTCAGGTCAAACGCAGCCAAATCCTTGCTCTTCATCAGCGTGACGGCTTCGTCGTACATCGAAGCGTAGGCTCGAGCCTGTTTGGTGTCGAACTTCGAAGCGAAACCCGTATTCATTCGTTGCAGCTTTTTCAACCGCGAGGCAAAACGATCCTCGGTCATGCCATTGAGCATTTTGCTGTACTGCAATCCCGCCTCGGGATCTCCAATCGGCAACGCCGCATATTCTGATTCAAAAAATCCACCGCCCAGACCAGAGCTGTTGCCGCCAATTTTAATATTCGCTGGCAAGGACTTATTTCGTTTGCCCAAAACACGAGCACTCCACGCACCCATGTCGGGGTGACGAACAGTTCCACGAACGAAATAGCTGGTGTGCATGAAATAGCGGCCTTGGGCGTGGGCACCTTGCGTTGAATTCATCGAATTCACTACCGCCACGTTGTGCATTTGCTTGGCCAGCGTCGGAAAGTATTCGCTGATTTGCACGCCATCGGCACTGGTGCTGATTGATTCGACCGGGCCCTGAGTTTCGGCTCCCGGTTTGGTGTCGAACGTATCCAAGTGGCTCATGCCGCCACTCATGTAAAGATAAATCACTGACTTAGCTTTGCCGCTGCCGGATTCGTTATCAGGCTTGGCCGTTCGAGGAGCGGCTGCGGCAAGTTGCGTCAGTAGTGGCATTGCGCCAATGCCCAGCATCGTTTTGGCGGCGCTGGTAATAAATTGACGACGAGCGAAAGGGTCTTTGATCATATTGAAATTATTCATGTCGTTGCCAAAAGATAGGTTGGTTTGCAATTTGAAAAAGTTATTCGACTTGCGGTGCCCGTCCAGGAAACTGGCGAAAGTCGAAACGTTTCCAGATTATTTTTGGAAGATAAACTCGTTCGAATTCGCCAGCGTCCAAATCAAGTCGGAGAAAGACTCCAGGATTTTTCTCTGGTCGCGTTTTTTGACGGCCGCGTCAAAGTCCCGCCGCCACATGGATATTTCTTGGCCGGTCGGTTTGCGGTTAAGCATCGAGAGGTAGACCGTTTGGATACATTGTTTTGAAGTCCGGCATTGGATCGCCGACTGCATCAAGACGCTGCTCTGGTCACGGCAAATGCTCTTTTCGATATGACCGTTCATCATTGAAAGAATCTGAGGAACCGATGGTTCGCGATTCGAGTTATCAATGACTTCGCGATCGGACTGCCCAAATTCGCGAAGGAAGTGGCTGGCCGGGGCGGGCGATTGCAACTCGGAAGCTCGCATGAAGTTGTTGCCGCCGATTTTTTTGCGAAACTCGGAAACCAGCTGAGCCTGTTTAGTCATTAACTGCCGCACGGCTTTGTCGTTTCTTTGTTTTCTTGCAGTCCGTAGTTGCTTCTGGATTTGCTGACGCTGAGCAGCCAAAGCTTTCACTCGCGGGTCGTCTTTGTAGGCCTTTCGCTTCTTCCCTTTTTGGCTCATCTTTTCAGCCAGTTCTTTCGCGGTCGCAACGATTTCCTTAGGCGAACCGGATGATAATTTTTCGAACTGCTCGTACGGATCGCCGTATCGACCGTAGGGATCGAGTGACGGCTTTCGGACGTCGATATCAGACAGAGTCAGAGTCAGCAACGAGTCCCAAATTTGCTCGGCCGACATGCGCCGGACGATGGGGCCGTTGAAGCAGTATTCCTGCGGGTCGCTCACGTCGCTGCCGAACGCTTCGGCCTGATACGTTTGCGTCATGTAGATCGCTCGTAAAAATTGCTTCATGTCGAAATCAAGTTCGATCATGGTGTCAGTCAAAAACTGCATGAGCTGCGGATTCGATGCTTCGGTGCCGCTTTCGATAATGTCAACCGGTTCAATCAAACCCAGTCCCATCGCTTGTTTCCAAAGTCGATTGGCAATCACTTTGGCGAAACGCGGGTTTTCGGGCGAGGTCATCCAGTCGGCGTAGATCTGCCGAGAATCAATGTCCTTGCTGCCGACGATGTTCGCTTGCTGTCGGTTGGGCCTCTTCTTGCGATTGTTTTTCTTTCGCTTGGGCGGGGCAGGGATCTTGGCCTGCGTCAAAGCCTTCCCATCGAACATCTCACGGGCAACGATAACTTCGTTAGGCGACCCTTCGTCGCCCAGAAAATCCTCTGGTAGTCTCGCCAAGCCCGTGCCGCCGCCCGACACGCCGTAAGTGATTGATCGAACAATGCGATTCATCTGAGGGCGCAACTTTTCAGGGACGTCTTCTTTGCGAATTAGATTTCGAACCATCCGCAAAGATTTGTCCTCGTTGCGAAAACGAATGCCTCCGGTGAACGCAACCATCTCAAAATACTGCCGCTGAGACCAATCGTCGAAGGGGTGGTCGTGGCACTGAGCACATTCGAGTCGCGTGCCTAAGAAAACGCGGACCGTGTTGGACATGTTGTCTTCAGGCATGTTTTGATCTCGCAGGTAATACCCAACCGCCCCATTACCGCGTTCCAAGTTGGCCCCGTCGGCGGTCAAAAGTTCGCTGACGAACTGATCGTAGGGTTTGTTTTGAGCCAAAGAGTCTTTGACAAATTCAACGTACGAGGCACCCGTAATTCCACCGGCAACTCGAGATTTAATCCGTAGCAGGTCAGCCCAATAATTGTATTGGCGACTGGTGTAGCCGTACGAGTTTTGCAGGTCGTCGATCAGGTCGGCACGTTTTGTGCTGGACTTGGAATCAAGAAACGTCTGGGTCTCTTCCAATGTTGGAATGCGCCCAATGATGTCCAAATAAATCCGTCGCAAGAAAACTGAGTCGCTGGAGGTCTGATTGCGTTGCTGTTCTTCGTCTTCCAGTTTCGCCTGAACCAATTCATCGATTCGGTTACTGATTCTCAGAATCGATTCGCGAGATACCTTGGCGGGTGGATTTTTGGCTGATTCTGCGTTGCTGCTGTCGCCGTTGATGTTGCGATCGGGTTCTCCTGCCGCCGCTGAAGAAACGCACCATAGAACCGTCAAAGAAAAAACAAGTTTGGACAGAAGCAATTCTTTTGTCATGGAATATCACTTATTCGCAAGTCGGTTGAGAAAAAACGTTGTTTGATCAAGGCGAAAAATCATCGCCGCGAAGCGTCGGTAAGTTGGATGCGCCAGGCGGTGGTTTTATTGCCCAGTTCCAACAAATATCAGCTTTAGGCGAAAGGCAATTGAGAAACTACCGGGCAATATGCCCAGGATTCGCAATCGTTGCAAACATTAGCGGTAGAAATTCAACTGCCGATCGCCTTAACGGCAGCGCATGAACGATTTTGCGCCCCAAAACCGGTCAACAGTTCAAACGTCGTCAAAGTACTTATTCCACAACGAGTGCTTTGTGACTCCTGAAATGACTTCTAAAAATTCGGTTTGGCCGACGACGAAAGTCACTCGATCGCCACAGTTTCCGCAAGTTGACAACCCGAACATGAAGGTGTGACCAAGCACTTGTGAGCCGACGCCGCTAGCCGCGGGCATTTTTGAGTTTTGGGATAAGCACTACACGTGTTCGCATTTGTCGCGAGCGTTCCGAGTGTTGCCGGCCGTTTGTCAATCGTCATAATTGCTACACGCCTCTTGGTTGTCAAACGCGATGAAGCTTACCTTCCGGTAACGCTTACCGTCCGGTAACGCTTCGGATGCGGTTTTTCTTGGATCGAGTACAATTGCGAGATTCTGGAAGTCTTTGTTTTATCCCTGACCGTTCATGTCTGAAAAAAAGAAGCAACCTGCGTCCCGCCCGGTTACCGTGCCGCGTTTTGTCAAGAAAAAACGTGACGGCGAAAAAATTACGATGTTGACCGCCTACGACTTTTCAACGGCAAAACTCTTGGACGACGCTGGCGTCGACGCGTTGTTGGTTGGCGATAGCTTGGCGATGGTCGTTCAGGGCCGCGAGACAACGTTGCCGGTCACATTGGACGAAATGATTTACCACGGCGAACTAGTCGCTCGAGCGGCAAAGCGGGCTTTGGTCGTCGTCGATATCCCGTTTCCCGTTAATCACCACGGCGTTCGCGCGGCGGTCAAGGCAGCTGGGAAGATCATGAAAAAAACGAGCTGCAACGCGGTCAAGCTGGAGGGCGGTGCCGAACAAGCCGACGTGATCGCGGCTCTGGTAACCGCCGGAATTCCTGTCATGGCCCACGTTGGACTGCGACCTCAGGCGGTCAACGTGATGGGCGGTTACAAGGTCCAACGCGATCGTGAGCAGCTGTTGGCTGATGCTTGGGCAGCCGAAAAAGCCGGCGCGTTTTCAATCGTGCTCGAATGCATTCCCGCCGATATCGCAGCCGAGGTTTCTGAGGCTTTGACAATTCCAACGATCGGAATCGGTGCGGGCGCGGGATGTGACGGCCAAGTGCTGGTCGTCAACGACATGCTGGGAATGACCAGCGGGTACGTGCCGAGCTTTGTCAAACAGTACGTAGATCTGTCAAATCTAATTACGACTGCGGTGTCAACTTGGAAGTCGGAAGTGGAGCAGGGCAAGTTCCCCGGCGAAGGCCAGTCGTTTTAGAGACGAATCGATTCTTTGGTAAATCCGCTCGCGTATAAAACACAGAAATAAAAAAGCCTCGCCGGTTGAGGGCGAGGCTTTTGTTTTTTTTGTTAGCTGATCAGCTTGATCGCTTAGTGCTCATCCCAAAACTCAAAATGCCCGTGGCTAACGCCGTCGGCTCACTCGGTGTGGGATAAGCTCTTAAAATAGGCCAGACCGCAGCCGGAACGTTAGTCCCACCACCATTGACCTTCACGAAGATCGCTCAGATCAATACTGTCTCGCACTTCGTTGATTTTGCCTTCGGTGTCCACGGTGACGCGATCTGAATTCAGAGCCACTTTGGCTTGAATCGATACGCCGCCAGCAACCAGTGCCATAAATTGGCCGCCCTTCCAGAACGCGTTGGCCACGGGAGCGACTTGCGTTGGAGCTTGGTATTTTTCGGTAGCGAATTGAGTTTCATCCCCAAAGACGCCCAACGACCAGCTTGCCTTGTTGTACAAATCCATTTTTTGGATGAACGCCGCGGCCACCGACATGTCGATCACGTTACGAAGTTCGGCCCAAATTGGAGCTGCCTTCGTCATTTCCGAATACTGCTTGGTGAACGACGTCGTGAAGGCTCGGCTGGCCAAGCTGGCCCTGCCTTTGCCTTTTCGCTGGCCGTTGGCGGAATTGATTTCATCTTCACCGACAAGCTTGACGCCGTCACCGATCAATTCCATCGCGGTTTCATCATCGTTGATGGCGACGCAGTTGTAGTCGGGCTGGAAGAACCATCGTGCCGCATTGGCACTGCCGCCTGGGCGGACATTCGAAATGTAACTAATGACCTTGGGAGCGGCAGGACGCATCAGGCCCAAGCCCACCATTTTCATCCGGTAATCGGCTTCGACCAGAACTCTTGCGAAATCCGTGTTGGGCGAAATACCAGAGATCGTAATCTTTTGAGGGCCTAAAGCCTTCTTGTAAATGTCGACAACTTGACGTTCAGCACCCGGGCGAAACTGACCGCTTTTTTTGATGTCGTTTAAAGCTTTTTGGTAGCGGACCAAGCCTTCACGAGTCGGATCGATCGAACAAGTGATGACCGACGTTTTGTTTTGGTTAGGAGCAAAGGCACGCAGAGCGACAACCAAATCTTCCAGCTTCAATGTGGCTTTGCCTGTGTCCATGCCGACAACGAAATTTTCGGCGTTGTAGAAGAACCCTTCGGCAGGACCGGCAATCACGATGTCCTTGGCTTCGGGAAAGTAAAACACGTGCGTGATCTTGGTCATGCCTGCCAAATACTGCATGTTCGCTGGAACGGGTTGGCCCGCGGCGATCAGTTTGGCGACTTCGCGCTCTAAACGAGTCAAAGAGACCTTGCGAAGCTTGCTCGGCTTCTGCAGGTCTTGATTCAACGCGGCTTTGGCCGCAGCAAAACGCTGTTGATTCAGCTGTCGTGAATTGGCTGGAATTTTGCGAGCTTGCATCAGGCCATCACCGTTGATGATGATCCCGCCGACTTGTGGATCGGGTTGGCCACCGTCATCGCCACCGCCGTCAGCACCACCGCCGTCAGCACCGCCTCCTCCACCAGCACCACCCCCGCCCCCGCCGCCAGGAATTTGGGCGCTGGCCAGCGATGTTGCCACGCAGGCCATCAACATCATCAATGCGAGGTGCTTCAAAAGATTAAGTGAATTCCATTTTTGACCAAGCATTTGGTTCTCCGATTGTTGCTTGATAGTCCAAGTCAAGGCGCGGATTAAGCCAGCGCCGTGTGTAGTTGACTAGGAGGTTAGTATTATTCAACGCTAATGTTAGTTGCCGATAAGCGTTGATACAACAATTTTCGGGGTTTTGATGAACTTCGAACCGTTGTCTTGGCACAAACCGGGAATTGCCGGTTCTTCCGATTTTCAAGGGCGAGTTTCCCGAGACGCTGGTTGCCCAATTTTTGACCGTTTTCAGCTTGCTTTGACGGTCGTTGGCGAGGCGATCGGTGAAAGAATCGCCCGCTGTCAAGAATGAAGCGAGATTTGGGGTGCAAAGCGACATTTGGGTCCGTCATGACCGAAAAGATGAAAAAGTCGACTCCGACCACTGCCAATCCACCAAAATTGAACAGCGGCAGCGATCGACAATCCACCGCGATCGACATCAGCCCTTCATTCCGACGTTTTCTTCTGAGTCGCCTTCGGACACTTCGCGAAAAGTCTTTTCGTCGCCCGATGCCTGAATCCGATGCCAATGCTCGGCGATACGTTTGACCGAATCACGAATTTGGCTCTCCGTATGAGCCGCCGTCATGAAGATCCGAACTCGAGTCTCTTTTTCGGGAACCGCGGGATACAGAATCGGCTGAGCGTTAATGCCGTCGTTGAATAGCGATTCGGAAAGCCGTAACGCCTTCATGCTGTGGCCGGTCATAACGGGAATGATTGCTGTCCCTTGAGCAACTCCGGTATCCACTTCGGCTTCTCGCATCAACGATAGAAATAGCTGAGCGTTCTGTTGAAGTTTTGTAACCAGTTCAGGCTGCTTCTTTAACATGCGGAGCGATCCCAATGCCGCACCGACGTTGGCCGGCGGCATGCCCGCCGCAAAAACGTAGCCTGGCGTCGTGTACCGCAAGTACTCGATCAGTTGTTTCGTCGCACCAATGAAACCGCCGCAGCTACCAAACGACTTCGAAAGCGTGCCCATCCAAAGCTCCGCTTGGCTACGATCAACACCGGCCAGTTCGGCAATGCCGCGCCCCGTCTTGCCCAGCGTACCGATCGAATGAGCTTCATCGACGTACAGCCAAGCTTTGTGTTTGTTTTTGACATCGATAAACTTTTGCAGATCTGGATAGTCGCCGTCCATGCTGTAAAGGCCTTCGATTGCGATCAACACTCGACGGTAGTCCCCGCGAATGCTGCTGAGCGTATTGTTCAGCTCGCGCCAGTTGTTGTGTTCGAACGGTCGGCGACGGGCTCCTGATAATTCGGCACCTTGGACAATGCTGTTGTGTGCAAAGCTATCGTGAATGATCAAGTCACCCGGTCCGACAAGGTGCCCAATGACCGACTCGTTACAAGCGTGGCCGCCGGGGAAAGTCATCACGTCTTCCACGCCCAAAAAATCAGCCAGTTCGGCTTCCAGCTGTCGGTGGATCGTCTTTTCTCCAGAAACAATTCGGCTGGCCGAAACGCTGGTCCCGAATTCATCAATCGCTTCTTTGGCGCTCAAGTTAACTTCCGGCGTTCCTGACAAACCGAGATAGTTATAGCTGGCGTACGAAATTAGCTCGCGCCCATCGATTCGAGTCGTATCGCTGATGCGGCCTTCGTGGACGCTGAAAAACGGATTTCGAATCCCCGTATCCGTGATGTCCTGGCGAATGCTCTGCAGCCGCAAGAACTCCGGCATTTTTTCAAGCACGTAGTAAGATTCAGGCATGGGGCCGTTGGGTTTGGCGGCCGCTCCATTGGAGCCCGAACCAATTGCGGAACCTTGGACTGGCGTATCACCAACGTGTTCCTGGATCGCAGCGGCAACTTCGCGAACCGTCTGGACTTCCTGTAAAACTTCTTCAGGAATGCGACCGCCGAACATCGTTTGCAGGCTTTCAGCGACATCCAATCGTTCCAGCGAATCCAAGCCAAGGTGAACGATATTCGTATTCACATCGACTTCCTTCGCGCGGTCTTGCCCCACTTGTCTGACGTAATGGATGACCGCTTGAACGACGACCGGTGACAAACCGCTGTCGCCCGCCACATCGGAATCACCTTGATCAGCAGCCGGTGCTTCGATAGCGGGTGCTGCGTCAGCGGAGGGAGTGTGCGATTCCTCCCAAGCACTCCAACGAGCGATCACGTGTTTGTCCAAGTTGGCTTGGAAATTCGTTTTGCAAGCGTGACGTTGGACTTTCCCGGAAGACGTTTTCGGAATGCTGTAAGCTCGGACCAAAACAATCGCATCGGGCGGCAATTCGTGTTCGTCGGCAACGGCCACGCGAATCGCCTCAATCACTTCATGTTTGTCAGATTGAATCTGGCTGCGATCGCCGCGTTCGATTTCACAATAAATGACCAAGTGCTCGCGATCCCACCGCGACACCGCAAAGGCAGCCGCGCCGCCGGAACGCGTCAGCGGATGACATTGCTCGACCGTCGCTTCGATGTCTTGCGGGTAACGATTGACACCGCGAACGATGATCATATCCTTCAATCGGCCCGTCACGAACAGCTCGCCGCGGTCCATGAAACCTAGATCGCCCGAACGCACGTAAATTTTTCCGTTGTCGGGATTCAGACGTGCCTTAAAAGTTTCGTTGGTTTCTTGTTCGCGTTCCCAGTAGCCCAGGCCGCAACTGGGGCTGTTGATCCAGATTTCACCGATCTTGTCGTCCGGCAGCGGGCGACGCGTTTCGGGATGAACGATCAACACCTCTTCTTCGTCGATGACCGCGCCGCAGCCGACCAGCATTTTGGCTTTCGGGTCGTCTTCTTTGACGCGAACGACGGCATGCTGGACCAGTTCGTTTTTGTCAAAGGGGCGGACCACTGGCGGTTTATCGTTGTCGCCACCGGTCACGATCAACGTCGTTTCCGCCATGCCGTAGCAAGGGTAAAACGATTTGTACCGAAAACCGTAGGGCTCGAACTTTTCGGCAAACCGCCGCATCACGTCCTCGCGAACGGGTTCGGCTCCATTGAACGCGAGGCCCCAACTGGAAAGGTCCAGCCCTTCGCAGTCTTTTTCGTCGATCTTCATCGTGCACCAAGCGTACGCGAAGTTCGGACCGCCCGAGACCCAGACTTTGTAATCGGAGATCGCACGTAGCCAGCGAATCGGCCGAGTCAAAAAGGCGACCGGCGACATGATGGTGTCGTCCATGCCCGTGTACAGTGGATTCAAAATGCCACCGACCAAACCCATGTCATGGTACAAAGGTAGCCAGCTGCAGCATCGCGAAACCGTTGGTTTCATTTGAAACGACTTGCTGATCAAACGGCAATTGGCCAACAGGTTTTCATGGCTGAGCATCACGCCTTTGGGTTTGCCCGTGGAACCGGACGTGTACTGAATCAGTGCTAGATCGCTGGGCTTTAAATTTGGTTTTACCCAGTCGTTAGCGAATTGCAAATCCACTTGGTCGGTCGCCACCCAAGGGATCATTCGCAATCCTGGCGCATCGTCCAGAAAGTTTTCGCAGCGTTTGACGATTGCTTTGGTTGTCAGTGCAACCGCCGCGTCGGCATCCATGGAAATCGAACTGATTCGCCCCATGTTCCGGTTGCGTCGCGGCGGATAAGCCGGCACAGGGATCACGCCGGCGTAATGGCAGCCTAGAAACGCGGCGATAAAATCCAGACCGGGATCGAACAGCATAATCGCGCGTTTGCCAGCGTAGCCATGGGAGACCAAGTGCGCAGCGATAGCGCGGGCTTTGGTGTCCAGTTCCGCGTAGGTCAACGAAGTGACATCGTCTTCGCCGGCATCCAAAAAGCGAAACGCGGTCCGATTGGGCATCGCGTCTGCCCAGTAACGAAGACGCTCAAGGAGGTTTGTTTCGGGTGGCGAAAACGGCTGAAATAATTCTTCAAGATTCACTGGCGAGTGACTCCGGGAATTGAAAGGTTGCGGCTCACAGTTGCTGAACGCAAAAAGCAGGCCTTCTCGTTTGAAAACGGCAGTTTTTGGCCCTCGAGTTTACCAAAAACCAGTTTTTTATTCATCGATGCTGGCTAGAAAGCCTCGGAACGTCCAAAAAGTCAGCCCAGCGGCCGGCGAAACCGCAGAAAACTGCCCTGCGACAAAATCGCCGCCGGTCGGTGCAGGTTTGTCGAACGCTCGAAAAATGTCCGAACCGTGATGAATTCCGGGCTCTCAAAATGCTGGCTGGGGGCCTAACCGCAAGATTAGCGGTGCTTAAACACGAACGAACGTCGCTTAAACACGAACGAACGTCG
>CAZROJ010000062.1:0-11700 GCA_964601665.1 uncultured Pirellulaceae bacterium | reverse complement strand
GCTTAAACACGAACGAACGTCGCTTAAACACGAACGAACGTCGTTCCCGTAATCCGGCGAATCAACCGACGCATCTCCAAAACCGTAATCGTCGATAACACCCGGGCCGGCGGCAAATCAACTTCCGAGACAACCACGTCAAACGAAGTCGGCTCGGTTGAAATCGCGTTCAAAACTTTCTTTTCCTGCTGCGACAATTTTAATTCTGCGGGATGGTGGATGGTCGTTTCGGAATCAATTTTCGTCGGTACCACCAAAGGCCCCAATTCGTCCAAAATATCGTCAACCGATTGCACCAGCTTCGCGCCGTCCTTTAAAAGTTTGTGGCAACCGGTCGACATGCGGCTGTCGATTCGGCCGGGAACCGCGAAAACTTCTCTGCCCTGTTCCATGGCCATCCGAGCGGAAATCGATGCGCCACTTCGATCGCCCGCCTCGACCACCACCACGCCTAGACTCAGCCCCGAAACGATTCGATTGCGTCGTGGAAAACAACCGCTTTTGGGCGCGACGTTGGGCAAGGCCTCGGATAGCACCGCCCCTGACTTTTTTATCGCGTCTGCCAGCCCCGCATGTTCGGCGGGGTAAACATTTAAAATCCCACCGCCCAAAACCGCCAACGTTCGACCGCCGGCGTCCAAGGCGGCGCGATGAGCAACCGCGTCGATCCCCCGAGCCAAACCCGACACGATGGTGATGCCTGCCATCGCTAACCCACGCGCCAATTGCTCGGCCACTTTTTTGCCGTACTGCGTCGCGTGCCGAGTGCCGACGATCGCGACGGCAATTTCGTCCGCGGCGGTGATTTCGCCAGCGCAAAACAGCACGCTGGGCGGATCGTAAATCTCGTCCAAGATTCGCGGGTACTGTGACGACGACGACGACAAAATTTGAATGTCGTGGTCGCGGCAGATCTGCAGTTGAGTCGCAACGCTATCGTCGCCGGGTGCTGCAATGATGGCCGAAACAATTTTCGCTCCAACGCCGGGGACTTCGCGCAGCAATGCTGGAGCGGCTTCGAGGACTTGGGCCGGCGAGCCAAAATGGGTGACCAAGTCGGAATAGGTTTTCGGGCCGATGCCGGGCACCAGCTTCAGTCGCAGAGCCGATTCGATATCGTCGGGGCTTGAATAAGGGGCCGAAGTTTCGGCAACCCAGTCGGATGATTCGACCTTTTCGGTTATTTCGTCGCTTTCAGTTTTTTCGTATTTCAACACCGTCTCCAAGAAAAGGAAAAGCCGTTCGCCACCGTTCGCCCTTAATCGTTGTGGAGACTCTCAAGAATCAATTCATCGTCGGGAGCCGACAACAGTTCGACGTTGCCAATTTCGGTTGGCAAAATTAATTTGAGTTTGCCGTGCGATACTTTTTTGTCCCGCATCATCGCCGCCAACAGTTCGTCGTGCCGTTCGGTCGGGCAAGCCGTCGGTAAACCAATGTCTTGAAAGAGCTTCGTTTGGCGGTCGAGGAAAAATTCATCGACCATGCCAAGGTTTCTGGCCAACCGTCCGGCGCAAGTCATACCAATGGCGATCGCTTGTCCGTGCAGAAATTTGCCGTAGCCAAAAACCGATTCGATGGCGTGCCCGTACGTGTGCCCGTAGTTCAAAATCGCTCGACGCCCACTGCGTTCGGTCTCGTCCTCTTCAACGACTTTAGCTTTGCAGCGGCAACACCAGGCGATGATTTTTGTCATCGTCTGGGGGTCGCGGTCGAGAATCGGAGCGACCGATTTTTCAATGGTTTCAAACAACGGCAAGTCCATGATCAAGCCGTACTTGATCACCTCCGCCATGCCCGCCAAAAAATTGGCTTCGTCCAATGTCGACAGAACGAGCGGATCGATGATGACGGACTTGGGCTGCCAAAACGCGCCGACCATGTTTTTGGACTTGGGCAAGTTGATGCCGACCTTGCCGCCGACGCTGCTGTCGACTTGAGCCAATAACGAGGTTGGGATCTGAATGAAGTCGATGCCGCGCCCCAGCGTTGCCGCCAAAAAACCAGCCAGGTCACCGACGACCCCGCCGCCCAAAGCGACCACAACCGAATCGCGATCGGTTTTCATTTCCAGCAATGCCTGCCATGCTTGATCGCAGGTGGCGACGGACTTGGACGTCTCGCCCGGAGTAACAACGTACGAATCGACTCGGCGAGCGATAGAAGCCAGTGACGTTTTGAATTGGTCTAAATAAATGGCCGCGACGTTTTCATCGCTAATGACGACGACGTGCCGATCGGTGACGAAAGGGCCGAGTGTTTTCGCGGCTTGGTCCAGCGAATTTTGGCCCAGCGTAATGTCGTAGCTGCGACTGCCAAGGTTGACGGCAACAAGGTTGTCGGAAATAGATGTGTTGGCTGACAAAACAGAGTTCTATTCGAGTTAAATCGGGGCCGTAGGAAATTAGATTTTGACGCGAGATCTTCGAGATGACTAAGACGAATTTCTTGCCTTGGGGCTCGGCGCGCTAACAACTCTCCGAATCGATAGCGTGCCGAGGGGGTACGTATGAAACAGCAAGTGTATGAAACAGCAAGTTGAGTCTGAACCGTTCCTCAGAGATCAGTGTAATCAATATCTTCGCCGCCCGCGATTGTGCCAAGTTTCCCCCAGACGCCAAACGGGCACTCGGGAAGTGCCTCATCTGAATCCAATTGTTGCCGCGTCAGCGTCGGTGAACTCGGATCGCCCGCGTCGATGTCCTCGGAAATGAAGTGACAGGATGCATCCAACAAAACGACACTGACTCCGCCGGCATGGTTGCTGCTGGCCGAGAAAACTCCGCTGGAGTCCGTGCCGGCGACTCGGAAGCTGGGGCTGTTTGGGCCCAAAATCGTATTGACCAAGCCGAGGCCAGCCGAACCGTTGGCCCAATGCGAACCTCGACGGATCGTTTTCGCACCTGCCACGTAGTTGGTTTGGTTTTCGACTACGACTTCATAAACACCGGCAGGATTGTCCAGCCAGCTGGGGCGGCCCTGAGTGACGCATCCATGCCCGATTGATTCTGCGTTTGTTCCGCCGCCGATTTCAGCCAACGCCAACGTGTTGCTCAACCCGTCAGTTACGTCGCTGATTCGAGTCGACCGGAAACAACCGAAAGCACCGCGAGGTTGTTTCAGCTGGTAGATTTCCCGCGCGGCATCGCCCACAGAAAACGCGTAATTGGTCGAGCCAAATTCTGATTCTTGGCTTCGCCTACTGCTCGGGCATTCGAGGAGTGCGAATTGCTGCAACCATGGCGGATAGTCAGCGTCAGCAAAATCGGGGCCGTAGGCAGGGTAACTAACGCCATTGATTTCGCTTGGGTTGATGATCTGGTCGTGCCAATTGCCTTCTTCAAGAAAGGGGAGCAGGGCAACGATTCCGCTAAACGGTTTATCCACAAGGTTGCCGTTTTCATCGATTAAACCGACCGCCATCGGGAATTCGCCGTGGGCCGATTCGTAGTTCAATGCGGCCAAACCGAGGTGACGCAAGTTATTCATGCACGCAGTGCGACGAGCGGGCCCGCGAACTTGGCGAAACGCTGGAAAGAGCATGCTCACCAGTATTCCAATAAACAAAATCACGACCAGGAATTCGACCAGCGTGAGGCCAGATCTTGCCCGCTGGTGAAAAATCGATCTCGGCAATTCGCTCATTGTTTCCGCCCTTTAAAAATTCTCACGAACTCATAAACCAACAACGGCGCAAGCCAGCTGGCCCACGACAAGAAACGATACGAGTTTATCGATTCCACTTCTAAAACTGAAAAAATACCGGTTCCCAATCTTAGCAGCACGGGCGAGCAAAGCAAAATTGCCGATCGATAGGCCCACTGCCAATGTCGCTTGATCTTTTTTGCTCGGGCGAAGTAAGCGGTAGCCACAACCGTAACTCCCGTCACGACCGCTTGCGTTGCGAACCCAATCGTTGCCAACGGGCCGGCGAAGGTTTTCATCGCCATGATCAGCCCACCGGGGCAGACTGCCAAAACCGTCGTCAACACGACGACTCGTCCGATCATTCGGTGAGCTTGCCGGAACCGTTTTGATTTGCCCGTTGCCAGCATGAACAAAACTCCAGCCAGCGCGAACGGTCCCGATACGATGTGGGCGTAAAAACCAATCGAGTAGATCCCGGCGAATGATTGACGGCGACCGGCCAAGAAAAACGATTCGTCAAAGTCGGGCGGGAAATAAAACCGGTACTCCAACAGAATCGTGACCAGCACGCGAACAACCAGCAGCGCTGCGGCAAACCAAACTAATTTGGTCAGCATCGGCAAACGACTCGGTCGATCGGTCATTTGCGGTTTTCGGTGTAGTGAGCGGTTCGCTGAGTGTTTTCTTGCACGTGGATCAGCAGTTGTAAAACTTGGCCGATCGTAAAATTAATCAACGCGCCGAACAGCATCGAAAAAATGATCGGCGTGGAAAGTAGCAACGCCGCCAATGCACTCTGAGCGACCTCGCGGCTTCCTGATAATCCAACGATGATCACGCTGCCAACGGTGTACAGCGAGGCCAAAACGAGCAGCCCGGCGACGACGTAAAAAATGACAATCACAATCCCGATCGCTCGATATTGCCGCGGCTGAAAAAGAGTCATCGACGGTTTGGGAGTCGCCACGGCCACGGCGGGCTCGGCCGTCATTTCAGGAGGTGTTTTCGGCTCTCGAGTCGAAGCAGTTTCAGGCTCGGTGGCTTGGTCGGATTTGAACCTTGATTTGGCTTCGGGTTCCCCAGGCGGAACAATCGGTGGCGTTTGGATTTTTTTACGCTTGAGTTTTTCGGCAGCTTGCAGGTTGGCCATCTGCTGACGCAAATCCAAAAAGGCTTTTACTTTTTTCGCCTCGACCCAGCGGTTCTGAGTGAAACTCGGATGGTGAATTCGCGAGCTCGGCTTAATCACCTTGCTCTTCACGAGCTCTACAAATTCCTCGTTGGGCACCGGGCCCAGCTGGTCCTCGCCCAACAACGTCGTCACGAAATAGCTCCAGCCCACGCGATGCCTCAGATCTTTTAAAACTAAAATCAATCGAACAGTGATACCGACTCAGTCGGCCACGCGTTCGATTTTAGCTGAACGTGCATCAACAATCAAAAACCCCAACAGCTTGCCATCGGATTCGGCAACCACCGGCGCACCGTGCCAAACGTTGCGATCACCGTTGAAACCCTTGACTTGCCAGTCCTCGCCGATCTCATTTATGTCGATCGACAGATGCAAAAAAGTTCCGTCGTCTCCGGTTCCCTCGCGGCGGATCGCCATGCAGTTTTCTGCCGCTTCGGGCTTGCGAAATTCATCCGACGAAAAAGGACGCTCGGTCGGTGAGAGGTTTGACGGCAAAGCGATTTTGCCAATGACTTGGTTTTCCTCAGCCTCCAATTCTTCGACGCCGATTGCATGGTCGCCGTCGACCAGTTGCACACGAAAGGTATCGCCGATCGTTTTTTCAGGTTTCTGAATGGTGTCGATTGGCAGATACAAAAAATCATAGCCGCCGGTTTTTACGTGAGTTCCCACGAACGTCATCGATTTATCGGCCGTGCCAAAAAAGCGGCCTTTTTCCTGCCAGATGGTTTTGACCGAAACGGCGGCTCTGAGCAAATCTGTTTTGGCCATGTCGACTTGATTGGCTTTTTCGAACCATTCATTTTCAGGCGAACCGACAATCGAAAACAGTTGGCCCGGTCGAACCGGTTTGCCGCCGTTGCCCACCGTCAGCATCGCCACGCCACCTTTGGCGACGGTTTCGAGCGATTCAATGTCGACGGCCAAACCGCTGCCCCATCGCAAATCAAAATCGATGCCGCTATTGGCCCAGAACTTTGTTTTTGATGTCACCAAATGTTCAAATTCGTCGAAGACACGAACACGCGTGTCGACCGTTCGCCCATTTTGCGCGAGCTCGACCGCTAACACTCGGCCGACAATCACCCCGCGATGGCTGACCGGCGACCCGGCATTCAAACCGTAACGATGTTCGCCTTGCAAAATAATTTCGGTGCCAGGCGAATTGGTCGAATCAGGCGGCGCATTGGCCATGCCTTCAAAACGAACCTTGCCAGCAGCTTCCGCATCACCCGGCAAGACACCGATGTACTTGTGCCCAACCGCTGTATCCAAACCCGAGATCCCCCCAAGACTCAACTGCGGACGAACAATCCAAAACCGGCTCCCCGCTCGCGCCAGCGGTTCAGCAAAGGGTTTCAAGTTGACCGTCACATCCACGCCGGCCAGTTCGTGGTTGAGCTCCACCGATTCGACGACGCCGACTTCGATGCCGCGGTGACGCAGAGTATCTTCGGGCTCCAGTCCATGGCCGTCGGGGAAGTGGATTTGAATCTGAACGCCTTGCGAAGGCATCGACCACCAAACCAAACCGATCGCGGTGAACAGGCAAAGCAAAGTTAATAACCACATGTAAGACGCCGCGATGGTTCCAATGAATCCCGGTTTAACGTCTTGCACTTTGGCGGAGGGGATTTCGGTGTTCATGGTTGGTTTTTAATTCTGTAACCGACTTTAGAAACGCGTTCCAAATCAAACTCGCTGCGTGAGAGCGAAATATAATGGTGGCCGATCGAGACCTGTTCGCCTTCGAAGACTCGGTTGCCTTCAGCGTCCAGTCGCGCGTTCATGATCGCTTTTTTGCCGCTGTGGCAGATGGTTTTGATTTCGCCCAACACGTCGGCCCACGCCAGCAGATATTTGCTTCCCTCGAAGGGCTCGCCTTGGAAATCCGTCCGCAAACCGTAACACAATACCGGAATTTTCAAGCGATCGCAGACCAGTGTGAGTTGTAAAACCTGAGCGGGCGTTAAGAATTGCGATTCATCTAAAAAGACACAGGCGACTTTTGACGATTCGGTTTCGCAGCGAATGTCTTCGTACAGGTCAAAGTCTTGATTGAAGGTGACGGCTTCTCGCGAGAGGCCGATCCGCGACGCGATATTCCCCGTGCCATCTCGATCGTCGATCACGGGCGTATATAAAAGCACCCGCATGCCTCGCTCTTCGTAGTTATAAGCCGCTTGCAAGAGCGAAGTGCTTTTTCCGGCGTTCATGGCCGAGTAATAAAAATATAGTTTTGCCATGGCGTGGTTGGGATTCGTCTTGTTTTGGGCGTTGGTCGGATGTCGGGCGAATAAGAGCTCTATAGTTTACCGATTCTGGGCCGCGCCGACAGGCAATGTGCGAGGTGCGTCCGCCCGTTGTCGACGATCTTTCTACGAACTACGATGACGTTTTCCATTCGACATTTAGCCGGGGTGCGTACGGATGATCATTGGCGCGTTAAAAGAGAACGGCCGTGGCGAGGCAAGGGTGGCGGTGACGCCGCAGTCGGTCGCTAAACTGAAAAAGCTGGGCTATGAAGTCGTGGTCGAAACGCGGGCAGGTGTTTTGGCCAATTTCCCGAACGAATTTTACGAACAAGCCGGCGCGCGCGTTGTTGATCGGTCAGAGCTGTTCGAACAAGCCCAGATTTTCCTTAAAGTCGATCCGCCGACGCTGGAAGAAATCAGCGACATTCCCACCGGATCGACGTTGATCAGTTTTCTTTGGCCGGCCGACAATGAACGGCAGCTTCAGTTGCTGCGTCGCCGAGATATTACTGCGATCGCGATGGACTGCGTGCCGCGAATCTCTCGGGCTCAAAAACTGGACGCCCTCAGTTCCATGGCCAACATCGCGGGTTACCGATCCGTTGTCGAGGCGGCGAACGAGTTTGGTAGTTTCTTTACGGGGCAAATCACGGCTGCCGGAAAAATCCCTCCGGCGAAAGTTTTGGTCATTGGGGCGGGCGTGGCGGGGCTGGCGGCGATCGGCACCGCAAAACGCTTGGGCGCGATCGTGCGTGCCTTTGATTCTCGACTGGCCGTCAATGAACAAATCAATTCGTTGGGGGCCGATTTTTTGCAGCTGGAATTTAAGGAATCCGGTGAAGGCGAAGGCGGCTATGCCAAAACGATGAGCGACGAGTTTATCGCGGCCGAGATGGCGCTGTTCGCCGAACAAGCCAAAGAGGTCGACGTCATCATCACGACGGCTCTGATTCCTGGTAAGCCGGCTCCCAAATTGATCACGCGTGAGATGGTTGCCAGCATGAAGCCGGGCAGCGTGATCGTCGACTTGGCGGCCCAGCAAGGCGGCAATTGCGAGCTGACTCGGCCTGACGAAAAAGTTAGTGCCTATGGTGTGGCGATTATCGGGTACACCGATTTGCCCAGCCGATTGCCGACTCAGTCATCCAATTTACTGGCCAACAATATCGCCAACTTGGTGGCCGACATGACGCCCGAGAAAGAAGGCGAACTAAAAGTTGATCTTGAGGACGCGGTGGTGCGGCAACTGGTGGTAACGCATCAAGGCGAAGTGCTGTTTCCGCCGCCAAAAATTAAAACACCCAAACAAGCTCAAAAGACGCGAGCGAAAAACCCGACCGTTGCAACGCCGGTGGCCGAAACAAACAAACCGGTTTCCGCGACGCTACATTGGATTTGGACAGCGGTGGTTGCCGTGGCGGCGATCGCGCTGCTGTGGTTGTTGGGCAAATACGCTCCGCCGGATTTTGTTTCGCATTTTACCGTGTTCGTGCTGGCTTCCTTTGTCGGCTGGCAATTGGTGTGGAACGTAACGCCGGCCCTGCACACGCCGTTGATGAGCGTCACCAATGCAATCAGCGGCATCATCGTGATCGGAGGGATTTTGCAAATTGGATCGCCCTCGGTTTCGGCCAGTTCACTGGCGGCAGCGGCTGTGCTGGTGGCGACGATTAACGTCGCGGGCGGCTTCATGGTAACGCATCGAATGTTAAGCATGTTTCAAAAGCAGAACTGAAGTCGAGACCCGTCGTAGGCGGTTCAGTTGCCAAGTTAAACGCAACTGAAAATCGGCGTCGATCAGTGTCGCGTTTTTTAAATAAGTAAAGTTGGGCCGATGGTGACGACAACAAATTTAATTTGGCTGGTGGCGGCCGTTTGCTTTATTTTTAGCCTCGGCGGGCTCAGCCAACACGAAACCGCTCGGCGCGGAAATTGGCTGGGGATTGCCGGCATCTTGTTGGCGATCGCTGCTACTTTTCTGTCAGGTTTCCAGCCAGGTTTTGGGATGCCGCTGGTTGTATTATCAATTGGCGCTGCGATCGGCGTTTATTTTGGCGTCACGGTCAAGATGACTTCGATGCCCCAGTTAGTGGCGATTTTGCACAGCTTTGTGGGGCTGGCGGCGGTGTTTGTGGGGCTGAGCGTTTTCATCGTTGGCGAAACGGGGCATGAACCCGACGGCAACACGCAAATTATTCTGGGCAACCTGATCCCTGCCGACTTGATTCCACCAAACGAAACGGCTGCGGATAAATTAGTCTGGCATGCTCATGGTTTGATTCATCGGATCGAAATTTTCCTGGGCATTTTGATCGGCGGCCTGACGTTTACCGGTAGCGTGATTGCGTGGGGAAAACTCGATGGGAAGATTGGCTCAAAACCGATGCTGATTCCGGCTCGGCACTGGATCAATGCGGGCATGTTGGCCGGCTGCTTGGTGTTGGGCTGGTGGTTCGTGACCGCGAATTCGTTTGCGACGATGTTGATTGCGGTTGTCGCAATGCTGGTCATCGCGTTTATCTTTGGTGCTCATTTGGTGATGGCTATCGGCGGTGCTGACATGCCGGTTGTCGTGTCGATGCTAAACAGCTACAGCGGTTGGGCGGCGGCGGCGACGGGGTTTATGCTGGCCAATGATTTGTTGATCATCACGGGGGCGTTGGTTGGCAGTAGCGGCGCGATCTTGAGCTACATCATGTGTGCTGCGATGAACCGTTCGTTCGTCAGCGTGATTCTGGGTGGCTTTGGAAATGTCACGTCCGGCGGTGACAGCAACGTGGTCAGTCCAGAGGATCAATCGCACAATCCGACTTACGCTCGCGAAGTTGCGCGAATGTTGCAGGACGCCAAAAATGTAATCATCATTCCGGGCTACGGCATGGCGGTGGCCCAGGCTCAGCACCCGATTCGCGAGATTGTCGAATTGTTGCAAGCCAATGGGACTCGAGTGCGGTTTGCGATTCACCCGGTGGCCGGTCGTTTGCCGGGACACATGAATGTTCTACTGGCTGAGGCGAGGTTGCCTTACGATTTGGTTTGGGAGATGGACGAAATCAATGATGGCTTTCCAGATGCAGATGTGGCGCTGGTGGTCGGGGCCAACGACATCGTAAACCCGGGCGCCCAAGCGGACGTGACCAGCCCGATTTATGGGATGCCGGTCTTGGAGGCTTGGAAAGCCAAACAAGTAGTCGTGTTTAAACGTTCGATGGGGACTGGTTATTCGGGCGCCGAAAATCCGCTGTTCTATTTGGACAATACTCAAATGCTTCTGGGCGATGCGAAGGCGAGTGCGGATGAGATTTTGTCTAGAATGCGAAGTTGATTTTTTTGAAACCGGCCGGTGCGAAATTTCAACTCCGTTCGCATCGTGAAATAAAGCCATGAGGTTTTTATGAAACGAAGTGTAGCGATCCACGGCATGACGCCCGCTTTTTTGCGTTGGGCGATATGGCACCCGTGTGAACTTCGGCCGCTCGAACCACGTCGCTTCGCGGATCAAACATTTCGCGTTCTACGAGGCGTGCGGGAACTTTCGATCGCCAAGGCGGAGCGTCGGTGCACGCCCAAATATTGTTTCCATCCAAGCTCGATTGAGAACGCTGATTCCGCTGATTTCGAAGACGGTGTTGTTTTGGGGTTCCGACGAGCCGAAGTGGCGGCGGCGTTCGGTGGTGAAGATCGGCTTGAGTCGAGCTGCCACGGTTGCGCTGCGAATGCGCTCAGCGAACAAATTCCTGGTGCGTCAGCAGGTTGTTTCGGTTTTCTATCGACGACAGAATTTGACCTGCAAAAATTGCTTTCTGGATACAGTCAAGCAGCCCTCTCGAAATTCGATTTGGTCAGTGCAATTCAGAATGCAGCCAGCAACCTGAACTTGGAAACCGAGCTGGAGTCGGTGTTGGGTTCGGGGCGAATGGTTTGGAACCGGTTATGGAAAAACAAAATTTTGACGGCAAAGCAACTGAAGTTAGTGGCGAAATTGTTTGATCGCGTGGCTGCAGATTTTACTGACGTTTTGCCTCGGCATGTGCAGGTATTTCGGGCCGCCGTGAAGGCTTGTTTGGCCAATCAGTATCCGCTACACGTTGAATTGGTTCCGTCTGGATTCTCCGATGGCCAGACATGGTCGTTGAACGCGTCATGCCCTGACTGCGGATTCGAACCGACGAAAATTAAGAAGCTGCAGAAATGCATAGGCTGCGGGCGAATCGGGGGTACTTCCGAAGGCCCCAAATTTCGCGTGCTCGGCATTCGCCCCTACTCGCATCTAGCCGGAATCATCGGTGAAAAACAAGCAAGAAAGGAGGTCAGTCGGCTAACTTAGTATGGCTTCACGGCATCATTTCCGGGCAGGTTAAAAATACAAACAAAAGGTGTCAGCGAAGGTCTTAAATCGTGTCAATGACAAACGAAGTATTCTTAATCAATCAAGTACTGCACCGCCGAGCAGCCGTATCCGCTTCGAAGGTCACGAAACCTGCGCGCAAAAAACGAAACTACAAGAGTATGCTCTTACTTTAGAATCAGCCACTAGCTGGGAACTGGAGGCGACCAGCAAAACAGAATTCAAGAGCCCCAAAAGGAGTGTTTCAAAGGAGTGTT
>CAZROJ010000061.1:0-23216 GCA_964601665.1 uncultured Pirellulaceae bacterium | reverse complement strand
TTTCTTGATTTCTTGATTTCTTGATTTCTTGATTTCTTGATTTCTTGATTTCTTGATTTCTTGGTTTCTTGGTTGCTTGGTTGCTTGGTAAAGGTGCTGGCACGAAGAACCACACGGAATTGAGATTTGCAGCACTAGCGCCGCTGACTCACTAATTGTGGGATAAGCTCTTAGTCGCAATGATTCAAATGCCGTTTGTCTGCGGGCGACATGATAGCAGACCAGACTGTTGCTCATGCTTTAGCAATGATGCGACGAGCATTTTCCAAGGCCGCCGCGGTAGCACTTTGTCGCTTAAACGCCAAGCAATCGCCGCATGATATTGCATCAGGTTTCTCGAGCAGCGGCTTTTCTTTCACTGACGAAGATACGAAGCGCGTTAGAAGAAAGACACGAAGCGCGTTAATTTGTGACGGTTATTCGCATTATTCTAAAAAATCGGGTTTTGCGAATTACTCGAACTGTTCCAGTATTTACGGTCGATCGGGCTTCACCGGTTTTTCTAGCACGGAGGGCTGGTTGTACCGATTTTGAGAACGGTAGCGATTCTACGCTTGGTTTAAGCGGGTCGCCATTGCTTTCAACTCGGTGTAAACGATTCCATGTCTCTTCCGACCAATCTATTAAAAAACGCGTGCTGTATTGGTTTGACGCTGCTGTCGGCCAGTTATGCGTTAGGCCAAGTTTCGCGTCCCGCAGTGCGGTCCCGGGCGACTGCATCGCCGATTGAGCCCGACCGAGTGTCAGGTCAAGGAAGTTTAGATCACAGCTCGATGTCTCCCGATAGTTGGTCAGCGCCGATTACTGGACCGATCGACAGTCGGTCAAATGGTTTAGTTCCGAGGAATCTTGGTGGGCCAAACGGGCCCGGCAGCAACCAGATTGTGCCACTCAACAACAAGCCCGCTGGTAACAACAACCAGTTCGAACCATTTTTGTTTGCGAGTCCGAAAACGCCGTCGGCACCGACCGTAAAGAATTATCGCCAGCCCGATTTGCCAACACCATCGATTCCAGAGCTTCAGCTGGGCAATCAGCAGCGGGCGGGAAATTCAATTCTTCGCGAGCCGCAGCGAAACGCCGTTCCTGCGGTTTTGGCCAGTGAGAATCGGCGGGAAAACGGGTCGCCATTTAGATCGGCAAAGTTTCGACAAAGCGACCAAGGCCCAATTCTAAACGGCCCTTTGGGCATTAGTCCAAATCAACAACCGATGCTTCCAGGTGAGATCAAAGTTGGCATCGGCGAGGCTGCTCAAAAGCCTCAACAGTCGCCGGCTGTTAACGCTCCATTGATTCTAAACGAACAGAGCACTCTCGAGTTTTCGATTCCTGACAGTAATGGTCTCGCACCACAAGCACCAGCCAATCGTCAGCGACACCCATTTGCCGGCAATCGAAATTTATCCCCGCAATCACAATCGACTGTTTCGGATTCCGCACCGCGGAGTGCAATCACGCCCGATGGTGGCACTTCGGTTCCGGTGCAGCAGAACCTTTATGGCTATCCAAGCGGCGATTCCCTACCGCCAGCTGGCCAATCTATTTTTAGTTCTTCACCACCGACGGCAAACCTGCCAATCTTTCGACCGGACCTTGGTCACCGAATGCCTGGCCCAACGTTTCGCGGTCGTGACCATGACAGCGGTCAGAAATTTGATTTTGAAGAAAAGAAAAAAGACTACCCGCCATTCAGTGAAATTCTGGCGACGGGTCGTTACTTTGGATCGGCGTCGATGCTTTTCTTGCAACCGATCTTTCAAAGAAACGGCGGCGTGACGGGTTTTAATTCTGCTCCTGCGACGGCAACTTTTGCCAATACGGAAGCATTCGATTTCGACTACGAAACCGCACCAAGATTTCGGCTTGGGTTTGAATCCAAGTACGGACCGGGAATTGAGCTGGATTACTGGCAGTTTGATCAAGGTTCGAATGTTTCCGCGTTTACGTCTAACGGTACAACGTCGGGAGAATTGCGGACTGGCATTTTTGGGCCGGGTCAAACAACGGCACTTTCAGCGATCAACGCGGGAGAAACGATTGCGGCGATTCACTCGATCGATATTGAATCGTTCGGTGCCATGTTTTTTAAAGAGGTCCAGTTTCCGGTCTCGCGCATGAACGGCATGTTCGGACTGCATTACGTTAGTATTTTTCAGACTCTTGACGCTCAGCTGACGGACGCCGGTGGTAGCTTGTTGGGAGAGTTGCGATCGAATTCTGATCTGCGAGCCTATGGGCCAAAATTCAAATTCGAGTACTATCGACCGATTGGTCACACCAAATTTGAATTTGTAACCGCTTTTGGTGGTGGCATTTTGTTTGGCGAACGAGACCAATTTGTGACCAACACACAAACAAACATTTCCACTCGGCGTGTCGGTGCGGATGAATACGTGCTGACCAGCGAATTCTATAGCGGTGTCCAGTTTAAAAAGATGTTTGCCGAAAAACGTGGCGTGTTCGGCCGCGTCGGCTTCAATTATCAATCGTGGATCGGTGGCGGCACCGCTATTAATGCCGAAGATAACTTTGGGCTCCGCGGATTTATTCTGGAGGTCGGTTACAATCGATAGGACGATGATTGTACCGCCTTTCGAAATCCGCAACTCTTTTAGCTATCGGTCGCCATGTCTGTTGCCGTTTACGTTCCCAACGATTCGGACATTCTGAACCTTGTCGATTGGGCGATTGAATTCGCTCGCGCATCGCACTCGCCGCTGCAAGTGGTCCTGCCCAGCAAATCGAAGTCAAAAACTCGTTGGAACGAAGTCGGGGTTCCCGACGAAGACGCAGGTAGTCGGCACCGAGCGATTTTTGAGGCGCTGGCCGATCAAGATTCGGCTGAAATTGTTTTGCGGGCCAAGATAGCCGATGGTGAAGAATGTTCGAATCACGACCGAACGGTGGTGTCGGTTTACGAGCTTCAGTCGCCTGACCCGGAAGCTTCGTTCGTCGAAAAGTTGCCCGAGCTGGACGTGGACTTGCTGTTGATTCCTACGTTTGTTCCCGTGCGGAGCAGCAAGGTTGGGGACCGAGGGGCCAACGAAACAATTTTCGATTCAGTGCCTTGCCAAGTGGTTTGCATTGGTGGCAGCTACGCCGCAGATGCAACTGACAAGGCCCCCAAGCTTTTGCTGGTCTGTGAAAACGATCAAGACACCGATGATGATTTTGCACTGGCCAAGACGGCTCAGTTGACTCGGTCGATGGGTGCCGAGGTAACGTTGTTGTATGTCCGTCGGCCGGATGATTTGGTCGCTCGGCATGTCGCGGATCGTCGCTTAAAAAAGCTGGCTCGCGGGTTTGGAGCCAAGAAAATTGTTCCGGAAAAAGCGGCGGCGCTTGCGGAAAGTTTTGTTGACGGGATCAATCAGCTGGACTTGCGAAAGTTTGACTTGATCCTTGCAGGCACACGCAGCAAAAAAACGATTCGACGATTGGTTGACAACTTGAACCGCGAAGCCGACGGACGACAGGTGGCTCTGGCAATTCTGAAACAGGGAACGCCGTTAGCCGACCGCGTTTGGGAAAAGCTGAAGTTAACGGTGCGCGGCTTCGTCCCGCAAATTGATCGTGAACATCGAGTCAACTTGGTCGATCGACTCAACAGCAGTTCGAAGTTTGACTTTGACTTCATCGCGTTGGTCTCGTTGTCGACGTTGATTGCCGCTCTGGGGCTGGTGCGTGATTCGGGCGCGGTGGTGATTGGGGCGATGCTTGTTGCGCCATTGATGACGCCGATTGTGGCGATCGGGTTGGCGCTGGTGCAGGGGAACGAACGATTGTTGCAGGATGGCGTGAGGTCGGTGATCTTTGGTTTTGCTGTTGCTGTTTTGATTGGTTTCGTCGTAGGAGTGTGCACGGTGGCTGGGTTTTCGATCAGTCCGCAAATGTACGCTCGTGGCGGTCCGAACATGCTGGACCTGATCGTTGCGTTGGCCAGTGGCGTTGCCGCGGCCTACGCGATGGGGAGGCCGCATTTGGTTTCGGCGTTGCCCGGGGTTGCGATTGCGGCGGCGTTGGTGCCGCCGATCGCGACGGCAGGTTTGGCCTTGCCAATGGGCGACCTGACACTCGCCGGCGGTGCGGCGTTGTTGTTTTTTACCAATGTTGTCGCGATTGTCCTTGGGACCGCGATCACATTTTGGTCCGTTGGCATCAGCACCTACGTCGATTCGAAGTCGGAACTTCAAAATGTCCGTGTTTGGCCGCGCTATTGGTTTCTCGCTTTCGTCATCATCTCTTGTTTGTTGGCAGCGCAAATGACGTATTGGAGTGGCAATGAAACCGGTAGCCCGACTGAGCCCGCATCGGGCAATACCGAGGCAATCATCGGCGAATTGGATTCGTAAGCTCTGTTAACCGCGTGGATTCGGGCATTTGTTGGATTTTTGGCGTCAGTCGCCGTTGGAAACTGAGCGAATTTGAAAGCCGGATTCGACAACGGCAGGGCTAAAACGTAAACTAGAGACTTGGTTGGGTGTTCGGAATCGATTGAGTTTGCAATGCGGCCGGACAGCTTGCCCGTGTTAATGATAAGTTTTCTAGGAGTCTAAAATGTTGCGGCTAAAATTCGCGTACTGTTTATTGTTTGCAGCCTCGGCCATGCTGGTTTTGCCTGATGTTGCTTCGGGCGTCCAAGTGTCAATTGGTCGAGGCGCAGTAGGTGGGCTGGAAGAAGACGACCGCCCAATGGCCCGCGAAAACAAGATGAAGAAAAAATCCAAGAAAAAAGCTAAATATGTCAACCTGTTAGAGTCAAAGGACTTAAGTAGCTTCCGGGGTTACAAGGCGGAAGAAATTGGTGAAGGTTGGAGCATCAAAGGGAAGTCGCTTTATTTTGATGGCACCAAAGGCACCGGCGACATTATTACGAAACAAACCTACTCGAACTTTGAGATGCAATTTGAATGGAAGATATCACCGGGCGGAAACAGCGGCGTGATGTACCGCGTCGGACTTGGTGACGCCGCGCCGTACATGACTGGGATTGAGTATCAGATTCTTGACGACACCAAACACCCCGATGGCAAGAAAGCCGAGACCTCCGCTGGTTCGGTTTACGCACTCTTTGCGCCAAAGGAATACAAAAAGAAAGCCGTTGGCGGTTGGAACAAGTCGCGGATCGTTGTTGACGGAACTAAAATTACACATGTTTTGAATGGCACGCGAGTTGTTGAAGTGGATATGTCCAGTCAAGAGTGGCAGTCCAAAGTAGCCGGCAGCAAGTTTAAAGATTGGGAAAAGTTTGCCCAAGAGAAGTCGGGGCACATTGCATTTCAAGATCACGGCAACAAAGTTTGGTACCGCAATATCAAGATTCGATCAAACGATGAGGGGGCTGGTTTAGCCAGCGACGAGCCAGCTGCGGGCCGCCCGCAGCGTGGTGGAAGGCCAGCGTCTCCCGGCATGTTGGGCGCTCCGGGGGCTTCGTCGCCTGGAGGGAAAATTGATGAAGATAAGTAAGGGGTGATTGTTTTTACTCGTTCAGCCACGACCCATTAAAAAACTCTTGAAGCTCGCCGAAGTGGCGGGCTTTTTTTGAAAGCTAATTGATTGAATTCGCGAAATGACCATGCCGCCGAAACCCTTTCGATGACCAGCATCGAAAAGTTTCATTGGCTGGATCAACATCCTGATTACCCCAATTTCGTCTTCGCTCGTTTGCGATTCGGAATTCCTCTGGATCCGGAAATAGCAGAACGAGCGTTGCGACTGTCGCTTGAACGCCAACCGCTGGCCTATAAGCACCCCGTGAAACACGGCCGGAAGTGGTGCTGGGCCAACCACCCCAATGAATCGGAATGTTTTACTTATCGAAAGCTTGAACGCGAGCCGTTGAATTGGGAGTTTGGCAAACGAGAACGAGCGGCTTTTAAAGCTTACCAGTTGGCACTTGTGGAGTTCCCGCACGAAGGCGGAGTCGAATCGGAGGCGAGGTTTTGTTCGCACCATGCCGCCAGCGATGGTGTCGCGAGCATTAAACTGATCAACGACTGGATGACGATCTACAATAATTTAGTTGCCGATGAAAACCCTTACCAAGGGCTGTCTGAGGTCGACCAGACAAAAATCAATCAGCGTGGTCGACTGGGTTTGCTGCAGTGGAATTATTTGCGTCACTTGCCGAACCAATTGATCGCGATTTTTGGCGCGGCCAAATTTGTGTTTCGGAAAACAGCGAAACTTGCCGCTCGAGATTCGGCCCCAGCATCGGCTCATTCGACTCCATTTCCCGCGATCATTGGCCAGTGGATCGGCGAAGAAGATTACAAACGGTCAACCGCGAACGCTCGTGAGCTGGAGGTGTCTTTTACGTCGGCTTGTTTGACGGCTTGTTTCGAAGCCATTGATCGCTGGAACCAGAAAGCAGGTGCAGCAGGCGACCGTCCCAATACAAGTCCTTGGCGTATCTTGTTGCCAATGAGCATTCGCGGTCGCCATGATCGAACCTTGCCTGCGACGAACCAAACGGCGATTGTTCAAATCGACCGATGCCCGGGAGCCGAGCCAGACCGTCGGTCGCTATGCCGGGGGATCGACCGCGAAGTAAAAATTATTCGCCGGTGGCAGCTAGAAAAAATGTTTTTGATCGCGATCCGCGTCGCGTCGATTTCTAACGGTTGGCTTAAAAAAATTGCGAACAATCCAGATTCGCGTGGTGCCGCGGTTTTTACTCACTTGGGACAGCCCTACAAGCGGGCAAAAATTTGCACCGACCGATTGGCCAAAACGTTTCCAAGCGTGAGTGACGCCTTCGCTCGGCCGATTGACTTTGATCTGGCCGGTCCGCTTCGATCGGGCACGCCCATTAATTTCTCGTTCGCTCGTCACGACCGACGCATGAAAATCACCCTGCATTTTGATTCGAAATTGATCTCCGAATCCGATGCTCGCCAGCTTTTGGCAATGACAGTTGAAATGCTGCAAGCATGCTGAAACCGTGTCAATCGCGGCAACCGTTGGCGAAAACAAATCGCAAGCGAAAACTGTTGCGGGGGCGACGACGCGGGTATTCGTGACGAAGGCGTTGTCGTAAAATTGGAACGATCGTTTTCCAACTAATAAAAGTCTTGATGATATGCCTACAGACGCTCAACCTGAACCGTTAACGCTTGTAATCTTTGGGGCCTCCGGGGACCTCGCCCGTCGCAAGCTGATACCCGCGATCTTTGATTTGTACGACAAAAAATTGCTGCCAGAGAATTTTGTTGTCTTAGGCGTTAGTCGCAGCAAGATGACCGACGACGAATTCCGTGACCGGGTGTTTCTAAAAGCCGACTTTATCGATTTCAGTGATGAATCAAAACAGTCGATCGACGATTTTGCCAAACGTTTGTTTTACCAGCCCGTCGATACTAACGACTGCGATGACTATTCGAAAGTCAAAGACCGCTTGGAGAATTTGTCCAGCGAATTCAAAACCGGTGGCAACGTAATTTTCTACCTGTCGACGCCGCCAGTTTTGTACGAAAAAATTCCGGTTTACTTGGCCCATCACGGGCTCAATCGATCCGAAAACGGCTATCGTCGCTTGGTCGTTGAAAAGCCCTTCGGTTCGAATCTGGCTTCGGCCAGAGCGTTGAATCGGACTTTGATTGAGCATTTTCCCGAGAACGAAATTTATCGAATCGACCACTATTTGGGCAAAGAAACGGTTCAAAATTTATTGGTGACTCGTTTTGCCAATGGCGTTTTCGAACCGCTTTGGAATCGCAATTACATCCATCATGTCGAAATCACCAATGCGGAAAGCATCGGAGTCGGCTCGCGTGGTGGTTACTACGATCAGTCAGGTGCGCTGCGTGACATGTTGCAAAATCACCTGCTGCAGGTTGTCGCTCATGTTGCCATGGAGCCGCCGATCGCGCCCAATGCCAATTCGATTCGGAAGGAGAAGAGCAAGCTGTTTGAGTCGTTGCGTTTGATTGACGAAAAAGACGTTGCCAAGTACGCGATTCGAGGCCAGTACACCGAATCGCACGTCAAAGGCGAATTGGTAAAAGGTTACCGCGATGAAGAAGGCGTTCCCAAGGACTCCAAAACCGAAACCTACGCCGCGGTCAAATTTTTCATTGACAACTGGCGTTGGTCAGGCGTGCCGTTTTACGCTCGAACCGGAAAATGTTTGCCGACGAAAGTCACTGAGGTCACGATCACGTTCAAGCAACCGCCGCATACGCTGTTTCGGCGTCGACGCGATGTTTTTGAAAATGGCTACAACCAATTGGTCCTGCGAATTCAACCGGACGAAGGCCTGATGCTGAATGTCGGAATGAAAATTCCAGGGCAAGGTTTTCACGTAAAAAATGTCGGTTTGGATTTCCATTATTCGGATCTTGTCGAAGCGGACGTCCCCGAAGCCTATGAAAGATTGTTGCTCGATTGCATGCGTGGTGACGCGACGTTGTACGCCCATGGCGATAGCGTTGAATTTAGCTGGGAGTTTGTTGAACCGATCTTGAATGCCTGGCAGAACGATCCGTCGATTCCGGTGTATGGCTATCCAGCTGGGTCTTGGGGACCCGAGGTTGCCGATAACTTGATCGAGCCGGACGAGCTTTGTTGGCGCAGTCCGTGCCGACGTCTGACCGACGACATGTCTTATTGCGAGCTGTGATGGCAGATAATCAAACGTCGGCTCAGCAGCCGGTTGAGAAACGGCAAATTGGCCAATCGGATTTGTGGGTGTCGCCGGTCGGCTTGGGCTGTTGGCCGATCTCGGGAATGACTTCGCTGGACGTCAACGAAGCGGATTCGCAAAAGACTTTACTGGCGGCGATCGACGCTGGAATCAACTTTTTTGACACGGCTTACGGCTACGGCATTGATGGCAACAGCGAGCGAATGGTTGGCGAGGCGGTGCGGGAACGTCGCGATGAAATCGTGATTGCTACCAAAGGCGGGATGCACTGGAATTCGAGTCAGCGACGGCAATTTGACTCTCGCCCCGAACGCATCCGACAAGAATGCGACGCGAGCCTGCAACGTCTGGGCGTTGAAACGATCGACCTGCATTACTTGCACGCTCACGACGGAACCACGCCGATTGCTGAAACCGCTGGAGCCTTTTTGGAACTTCAGCAAGCCGGGAAAATTCGCGCTGCGGGCGTTTCGAATTTGGATGTTTCGCAGACACGAGAATTTCACGACGTCTGTCCAATTGCCGCGGTCCAGCCGCCCTTTAATATGCTCCAGCAGAGCATTCAAAACCAGTTGGTCCCGTGGTGTGTTGACAATCGCGTTTCGGTCATTCCCTACTGGCCGTTAATGAAGGGGTTGCTGGCGGGCAAGATTCGCCGCGGGCACAAGTTTGATCCTTCGGACAATCGTTTGACCTACGATATTTTTCAAGGTCCAGCTTTTGAGAACGCTCAGCAGCTGCTGGACCAGCTGGACGTGATCGCCAAAGAGATCGGCAAGACGGTCGCGCAAGTGGTCGTTAATTGGACATTTCACCAGCCGGGAATTCTTTCGGTATTGTGCGGCGCCAAACGCGATTGGCAAATTGTTGACACGGCGGGGGCGATCGGCTGGCGTCTTTCGCAGGCTCATCGCGAAACCATCGATCGGTTGCTGTCGAGTTTGGATGTGAATGGATGAGCAAAATTTGCATCTTGAACACGGGCGGAACGATCGGCATGAAAGCGACCAGCCAGGGCTTTAAGCCGGTCCGCGGGTACCTTGCACAGCAGATGAAACGCATGGCTGAATTGGAACAAGTTGAAATGCCAGCTTGCGACATTCACGAATACGATCCGGTCATCGATTCGTCCAACATGCATCCGCGAGACTGGTATCAGATCGCGTTGGACATTCGTGACAAGTATCAACAGTACGACGGGTTTGTGATTTGCCATGGGACCGACACGATGTCGTACACCGCATCGGCGTTGGCGTTCATGCTGGAAGGGCTCGACAAGACGGTCGTGCTGACTGGAGCGCAGCTGCCGCTGGGCGAGTTTCGAAATGATGCTCGAGAGAATCTCAAGACGGCGATTTTGGTCGCGGCCGAGTATCAGGTTCCGGAAGTTAGCATCGCTTTCGACGAGCTTCTATTGCGAGGTTGCCGCAGCACGAAAGTTAGCGCTGCCAGTTTTGATGCTTTTGCGACGCCCAACGATTCGCCGTTGGGAGAGGTCGGGACAAAGATTCAGTTGTTCGAAGATCGAATTCGAAAACCTGAAAAACGGGCCGCTGGCTTGACCGTCCGCGAGATCAAGCCGATCGAGATCGCGACCTTTCGTTTGTTTCCGGGGATGTCAATTGAGGTTTTGGACAACGTCTTGCGACAGCCGTTGAAGGCATTGGTGCTGGAAAGTTTCGGCAGCGGCAATGGGCCTGCTAATGACCAACGGTTTTTGGATCTGATTCGGAAATGGACGGATGCCGGTACGGTGATCGTCAGTTGCTCGCAATGCCATCACGGTGGTGTCTCGCCCGGGGTTTATGCGACAGGGCAAGCGATGCACGATGCGGGCGTTATTTCTGGCTACGACATGACCATCGAGGCGGCGATCACGAAACTGATGTATTTGTTCAGCACCGAGACAAATTTGGGGACGATCAAATCCAAAGTTGCTCTAAATTTGGTGGGTGAGCTGACGCCGGGGCTTCGGTAATGCCGCTGCGAATCGGTTTTTCGAAAATAAAATCGCCGCCAAGTTGGAGGCTCGGCGACTAAGCAAGACGTGCGGCGGCGGTTTTCGCTTGCGTGGGGGGTTACCGGAAATACGCCCGGACGAATGATTGTTCATTGACTGGTCATTCGCTGATTCGGCTCGGCGGCCAGAACAGAGTCGTAGTCGGATCAATGCGAATCGGTTAACATGAAGGAATGAATTTCGAGGAATTCAGTAAATCAGTTCGACTGCAACGCTCTCATGACGCTCGACCAAACAACACCCAAACTAGACGTCCCACCGGCCAAGCGTCCTCGGCATGTGGCGATTATTATGGATGGTAACGGACGCTGGGCTCAGCGCCAGGATTTGCCGCGGATCCGAGGCCACCAACAAGGCGCAAAGACCGTCCGGCGAATCACCGAAGAATGTGCGCGGCTGGATATCGAGCAGTTAACGCTCTATTGTTTGTCTAGTGAAAACTGGAAACGCCCGGCCGAGGAGCTCGAGTTCCTGATGTTTTTGCTTTCTGAGTATCTGGTAGAAGAGCGAGATACGATGATGAAAAACAATATTCGACTGCAGATTATTGGCCAACGAAATCGGATTCCAGACGACGTTCAAAAAGAAATGGATCGATCGATCGAGTTGACTTCGGGGAACACGGGGTGCTGCCTTTGTTTAGCCATCAACTATGGCGGTCGAGCGGAAATCGTCGACGCGGTGCGAAAGATTGGTTCGCGAATTGCCGACGGGGTATTAGCGGTCGGCGAAATCAACGAGCGGTTGGTTTCAGATAGTCTTTATACTGCGGGCATGACCGATCCGGATTTGCTGGTGCGGACTGCTGGCGAAATGAGGATCAGCAATTATTTACTTTGGCAGATCAGTTATGCCGAAATGTGGGTGACGCAACGCATGTGGCCCGAGTTTTCGATCGCTGACTTTCACGATGCGATTCGAGATTTTTCACAACGCAGTCGACGGTTCGGCGGTCTCAACGATCCGGTCGATGACGATCAAGATGACTCGACGTCTCGGCCTCAGGAAATCGCGAGAGGCAAAGAGTGTTAGGCAGACGTTTAATTTCCGCTGCGGTGATCATCAGTGTGATGCTGTTGATTTTGCGATTCGATTGGTGGCTGGGGTTGGATTCGATCTTGGGCCGGCCCGGCCTGCTGCTGGGCCTGTTGGCAATCATGGTTGCGGCGGCGGCCAGCGATGAATTGGCGGCGATGTTCGCCAATGCCGCCTCGAGCGTTAATCGAGGACTGTTGATGATGGCGACGGTGGCAATGGTTACCGTGACGGTTGCCCCGGCGCTGTGGCGAGACTATCCCGCGGACTGCATTTTGGGGCGGTTCGGGTTTGCGATTTCTGGGCTGGTGGTGGGCGTTGTGATCGTTTTCTTGGGGGAAATGTTCGGTTACGCGGCGGACCAAATGGCCAAAGGCCAGACGATCGATCGGCTGGGCAGAAGCGTTTTTGTATTGGTCTACCTGAGCACGCTGTTTGCGTTTTTGATTGCCCATCGTTATTTGGGAGGCAATGGTTATGGCCTGATCACCATCGTCGCGATGATCACAACCGTGAAGATGTCGGACGCGGCGGCCTACTTCGCTGGCAAATCGTTTGGCACGGTCAAGTTGGCCCCGGCGCTCAGCCCCGGCAAGACAGTTCAGGGGGCGGTCGGGGGTTTGATTGGCGGCTGTGCGGGATCCGCATTGATCGTCTGCTTGATCTCTCCATTTTTACTGGGTGTCGATCTTGGTAAACCATGGTGGTGGGTTTTTGTGTATGGCGTATTGGTGACGTTGGCGGGGATGTTTGGCGATCTGGCCGAGTCACTGTTGAAACGCGATTCGGACACGAAGGACTCGAGTAGTTGGCTTCCCGGGTTAGGCGGTATTCTGGACGTGGTTGACTCGTTGATTTTCGCCGCACCGGTTTCGTTCTTGCTGTGGATCTAAACAGCACGGATTGCTTTGCCAGAACAAAACCCTGATCGTATACTGACAACGATATCTAACAAAAATCAAACAACCAAGTCGTAGGGTAAACATGGACGCACAACAGTTATTAGATCAACTGCTCGAATCGGGCAAAAAATTGGCTCAGCAAGGAATCGAAGGCTCAGGGGATTTGCTAGAAAAAGGCAAAGGCCTTGCCGCGCAGGGGCTCGAATACGCGGAAGGGCAATTGCCGCCGCCCGGTCCTGAGCGAGACGCGCTCATGAAAAAGGTCGGCGTCGGTGCTGCGGCCAGTGGCATTCTTGCGTTACTGGTCGGTACGAAATCAGGACGCAAGGCCATCGCCCCGATTGTCAAAGTTGGATCGGTGGCCGCGCTGGGCGGGTTGGCCTACAAGATGTACACCGAGTGGCAAAAGAGTCAAGGAAGCCAGCCGAAGGCGACGGACGTTAGTCAATTGGAAGGTGAAGCGGCAAACGAGCGAAGTTTGAATTTGATTCGAGCGATGATTGCGGCGGCCAAGGCGGACGGGGCGATCGACACAGATGAAAACAAGTTGATCACGCAGCAGCTGGACGAATCGGAACTCAACGGAACGGCCAGTTCGTTTTTGATGAATGAAATGCAACAACCCGCGGATCCCAAGCGAATCGCGGACGGGATTGGTTCAAATGAAGAAGCGGTCGAAGTTTATTTGGCTTCGTTGATGGTGACCGGAGCTCAAAGCGAGACCGAACGAAATTATTTGGCCGAGCTATCAAAGGCGCTCAAGCTGGAACCAATTTTTGCTAGGCAGCTCGAACGCGAAGTTTTGCCCAAGACCAGCTAAATTACTCGATCGATTAGCCCCTTTGCCCCGTCGAAGCCCAGCCCAAGCCAACCCAACCCAAAACAAACTCTGGCAACTGAGCGTTAGCGATGGGGCTGCTGGGAGGTGCTTGTTCGTGGGCCGGGTTTGAATTTTTGCTTTAACGATACGCGAGCGATACGCGAGCGATACGCGAGCAATTGAAATGCTCTACAATCTATGGCGAGGGCAAGAAACAATTTGTCGGAAGGAGGCCGCACCATGTTGCGTCCAATTCTCGGGTTCGTTGGCGTATGCCAATTTGTAATGCTAAATCTGTGCCTCACTTGCTTGATCGCATTCGCTCAGACTTCTTCGTCGGGGCTCGGCAATGACGGTTCGCCGGCCGCAGGCAACAATCTGCCTGACCGCGGAAACGCGGGAGGTGTTACGCGAGCCGATTTTGATCCGTTGCTGAATTTGATCCAGTCCACGATTGGAAGCGAACAATGGTTGGCCAACGGGGGTAGCGCGACCCTGTTGCCCTACGTTGGCGGCGTATTTGCCGATGCCAACGGCACACTGCGGTTTCAATCGGCCAAGCCTGGCAAGAACAAAAATGACGCAGCGGATGATGCCCCGATCATGCTTGCTCGGCGGGCTCAACTTGGGCAGCATGGAGTAGCCGAAAACGCATCTGGCTTGGAGGCCCGTATTGATTCTGAGCTTCGATTTGTTTCGCTACGTTCGCTTGAATCGTTCATCGCCAGTCACGTTGAAAAACGAGAAGCACTGCCTGAAGAAGTGCTCACCCTGGCCGGTCTGCAAGCGATCCGTTACGTGGTCGTCGTCCCTGAATCCGATAACGTTCGTGGCGATTTAGTTTTGGCGGGGCCAGCGGGTGACTGGAAAACGGATCTCGGCGGCATCCTCGTCAGCACGACCAACGGTCATCCGACGATTCGGCTTGACGATCTGCTTGCTCTTTGGCGACGCCCTCGCCCTACCGAACCTTTCGGCGTAACGATCGAGCCGCGAGCGGCCGGGTTGGAGTCGTTGCAGCAGTACTTGAAAGCTACGACGGCTAAACCAATCAAGGCCTACAAACGTAAAGACTGGGTCGAAGGTATTCGTGAGAGTGTCGGTGAACAAGACGTGCGTTACTTCGGTCTCCGTGCTGAATCGCATGTGGCCAAGGTCCTTTTGACGGCGGACTATCACATGAAGTGCATCGGTATGGGGCTTGCCGAACCGGTGGCAGGAATGAAGAGCTATCTGAAAACTGTCAAATTGGATGAGGACGGCCAAGTCCCGCCGATGACCGTGCTTCGATGGTGGTTTGCGATGAACTACGATCCAGTTTTGGTTTCAGAAAACGAGCAGGTGTTTGAGCTGCGTGGGTTCGGTGCGAAGGTGCTGAGCGAAAACCAGTTGTTGTTGGCTCGGGGACAGAGAATCGGAACTGGCAAATCGGAGCCGTTAAATCGTCGCTTTGCTGAAACGTTTACAAAACAGTTTCCAGAAATTTGCGACAAGTATCCGCTGTACGGCGAATTGAAGAATGTTTTCGACCTTTCGATGATGCTGGCTGTGGTCGAAAAACAACAATTGCTAGAGCGAGCGAATTGGCGACCAAGTTTGCTGCTGGATGCCGAAGCGTTGAAGCTGCCGAAGATCTTGGTTGCTGACGAGGTCGCTCCGGTTGTCAATCATCGCGTTATCCGCGGCAAGCAGATTGTGGTGGGTGTTAGCGGCGGAGTTTGGGTTGATGCGAAGAAACATTTGAAAGTGGTTCGATCAGATTCGAAAGGCGAGCTGGATTTCCAAATGCCAAAGTCGAATTCAGACGGGAAAATCGTTTGGTGGTGGGATTAAAGTTGAACTTTGGTTCCAGCGATGGCAATGAACTTGAGAACCTGAAAATTTGAGAACTTGAAGTGGATTGCGAAATCACTGCTCTCCAATGTTTTCGCGACGCTAATCGATGCTATCCTGGCCGCCGGCGGAGTCGCTTTTTTTCGTTGGTGGTTCGTTCAGTGGAATGTCGATCGGTAAAAGTATTTCGCCCATTTCATCCAGGGTCGTCTCGGGCATCGGGCGGTCGATCGATCGCTTGGGCCCTTGGTCGACTGCTGGCGGGCCAATGACCACTCGCGCCAGCAAGCCCAACGAAACTCCGACGGCGACAAGGCCGATCCGCGATAGCAATAGTTGATGTCGTTTCATGGAAGCGGCCTCGTGTTACTTTCCCAGAGCTTTCGAAACGTCCGTTTTGTAGGCCGATCGAGCTGGGTAAATCCCCACCAAAACAGCCAACAACATCAGCGCCGGAATGATCAAGAATTCGGGGGAAATCGAAAGTTTGCCCAGCCACGTCGGCAGGTAGTCACCGCCTGGCAACCACTGCAACGGCGTGCCCGGCGCGAAATCAAAGAAGCCAATCTCGACGCCCGTTCGCGACTCGATGATTGGGCCCAAGGCCGCGTTGAGCCCGTGTCCGGCCACCCAGCCAACGACTCCACCGACCACTGCCAATAGAATCGCCTCGCACAAAATGATCGTCATCACCTTCGATCGGCTCGCCCCCAAGGCACGCATGACCGCGATTTCGCCCTGCCGTTGGTTCATCGAATTGTAAATCCCAACGATGATGCTCAGTGCCGACACGACACAAATCATCGACGTCAGCAGCAGCAGCAAATTGCGAATCGGGCCAACAAAGGCCGTAAACAATTTCGTGACCTCGCCGACGGGGTTAACCGCTTGAGCGGCCTTTTGGCTTCGTTCGGGGCGAAACGGCGACCAGCCCAGCGTGGTTTCCAAATCGCCCTCGTTAATCTTTTTGGGCAAGAGCAGGGAAAGGATTCCGGCCTTGTCATTTTTAGACGTGCGAACCAGCACCGAAGTGACCTCGCGTTGTTCAATCGGCAGCGAGATTCGGCTGTCTTGTCCGGCAACGGGCGGCGATTGAGCAGCATCGGCGACGGTTTCGCTTTGTGTTTCTTCCGGGTCTTTTTTGGCGTCTTGGGTCGCTTCCCCAGAAAAGTGCTCGACCGACGCCATCGCTTCCTCGAATGTTTCATCGCCAAAAGGATCGACCTCAAAATTTCCCACTTGGTGCGTTTCCCGTCCGTCGGCCGGTTCTTCGTCATCGCGATCGGTCGTCTTCAAAATCGAATCATCTTCAACCGGCTTGGCATGGTCTTCCATTAAAAAGAAGCCTTCCATATTCAAAAACACAGCGCGGTCGTTGGCTGTGTTGGTGCCGTTTAAGATGCCGACGATTGTATATTCTTGTTCGTGAATATGAGCGGATTCGGAATTTGGATCGCCATGGGTGGCTTGAATTCGATCGCCCAATTTAAGTCCCGTTCGGTTGGCCACCGCTCTGCCAATCACGCACTCGAAAAACCCGTGCTCAGGACTATGCTCGACAAAAGCCCTTCCTTGAGCGAACGAAAACGCTTCCTCGGTATCCACGTCAAGCACGATATCCGAAAAGAACGTGGGCTTGGTTCCGACGCATCGAAACGCTTCGTCCGTCTTGGGGTCCACATAGAAATCACCCAACGAAAGCGGGACCGCCATATGCGTCCAGCGGCGATAAAGCCCCGATTCATTCAGCCCCATCGCTCGATCTTGTTGTAGCTCGAATGCGTCTTGAGTTACGAGATCCGCGATCAAGCTGGAAAACGATCCACCGGGCACGGTTAAGCCATCGTCCACCAGAGCTGTTTCTGTGGAACTCAGCCGCGATTGGTATCCGATGGAACGTTTGAGTTCCTTTTCACGGGTCTCTTGATCGCAAAAAGCTAGATAGTACTCATAGGGAATATTCTCGACCGGCTGGCTCAAATAATAAACCGAGTTCATCGTCAACTGGAGACCGCCGCCGCGAGCACCCACGATCATGTTGTAGCCAAAGCTGTTGTTGCTGCGGAATGTTTTTTGAACCATCCCGTAAATGGACAGCACCGCGACCACCATCATGACGCCCAGTGCCATTGAAAGGATCGTCAGCACCGAGCCGATGCCGCGGTGTTGAATGCTTCGCCAGGCAATCTTAAATACGTTCATTTTTCCGCCGCCGCAGTTCGGGCTTGATTCACGACCAGGTTTAATTCTTCCAGCTTGACCACGCGGTCAAAACGATTGGCGACTTCCATCGAATGCGTCACCATCAGTAGGGCAACGTTTTCTTCGCGACAGCTTTCGGTAATCAAATCAATAATTTGCGATTGATTGCCCGGGTCGACATTGGCCGTTGGTTCATCGGCCAATAACAGAGCCGGGCGATTGGCCAGGGATCGAGCGATGGCAACGCGTTGCTGTTCGCCGACGGAAAGTTGGTGTGGTTTGTTGTTCAGGCGATGGCCGAGCCCAATTTTTTCCAGCAACTGTTTTGCTCGGGCTGGCGAAGTCTTTCCTTTGGCGAAGCTCATGCCCAGCAGCACGTTTTCGTAAGCAGAAAAACCGGGCAGCAAGTTAAACGTTTGAAAGACGTAGCCCATTTTGTCGGCACGAATTCGATCGCGAGCCGCTTCGGAAAACCGAGTCAGCTCGACGCCGTCCACGATCACTTGCCCGGAGTCTGGGTTCGTAATTCCGGCAATCGTGTGCAGCATTGTCGTTTTGCCGCAACCACTCGGGCCGATCAAAACAGACTGCTCTCCGGCCGCCAATTCGAAGTCCGGCACATCCAAAATTGGAACTCGCCCGCCGTCGGGCTGGGTGTAGCTTTTTTTGATGTCTTTTAGCTTTAGCATGGGCGATCGATCACTTCCTGCGTTCTCGCATTTCGCGGTTGAGTCGCCGCTTGTTGTCGGCGTCTTTGAGCGACTGGCGTTTGTCGTGTAATTTTTTTCCTCGGCCGACGCCCACCAGCACTTTGACAATCCCGCGATTGTTGAAATACATTTTTAGTGGGACCAAAGTCAGCCCCTTCTCAAAAGCGATTACCTTGAGTTTCTCCAGTTCACGTCGTTTGACCAAAAGCTTTCTTGAACGTTTGGGCGCGTGATTCCAGAAGCTCGCCTGGCGGTATTCCGCGATGTCCGCGCCGATCAGCCACAGTTCGCCCTTTTCAACGCGAACGTAGGATTCGGCCAGCGAAATGTTGCCGTCGCGAATGCTTTTGACCTCGCTGCCGATCAACACGACTCCGCATTCGAACTGTTCGGTGATTTCGAAGCGGTGCCGAGCCTTACGGTTTTCAGCAATTGTTTTGCTTTGGTTGCCCGTTGGCTTGTCGTTTTTCTTTTTTTTGTTGTTTTTAACCATAAATCGAATCGTGGACGGCGTTGCGGCTCCAAGCATCGCGAATTTTGCGTTGCTCCGACGAATGCACAATTTAACTCAAAAGCACCGATGTGACAGGTTGGCTGAGGGTTAACTTGGGATTCACCGCTAGGGAGAAGCGTTTTGAGTTTTAATCGTTCAACCAAGCCCCGTTCCGGTGGATTTGCCTAGAAGAAAATCTGGGTTATGCGTAAACTTGGTCGGTGAAATTGGCGACGGCATCGCGATATCAGATCGACGACTGCACCAACAATTTCTATCGGGTGCCGCCCTTCGATTTCAGAACGTCGGCATGAACGTCGGCGCAAGACATCACGCAGCCACAGCAAACCCGAATCCGATCTTTCCATCTTAGAGTACGTCTGGAACTCAGTCGTGTTCGCGTTCGAAATAAAAAATGTCTGACCTTCCCATCGTTAATCAGCTTCCCGTCGTTGACGCCACCGGTGCACCGCAGGGATCCGGGGCTTGCGGATCCATGGGAGCAAGCGTTCCCAAAAATGCTTCTCGGCTGCCAAAGTGGCTCAAACGGCAAGTTCCCAAAGGCAACGCGGTTAGCTCGACTGCCAAACTGCTGGATGAATTGAACTTGGAGACGGTTTGCGACAACGCCAAATGCCCCAACCGCATGGAATGCTATTCGCAGCAAACCGCGACGTTCATGATCCTAGGCAACGTCTGCACTCGCCCCTGCGGATTCTGTGCCGTCGGTCGCGGTCGACCTGAAGCCTTGGAAGATGACGAACCGACTCGAGTGGCCGAGGCAGCGAAACGTCTTGGATTGAAGCATGTCGTGATCACGTCCGTCACCCGAGACGATTTGGACGACGGCGGAGCTAATCACTTTTACGAATGCGTGCTCGCAGTGCGAGAAGCCACGGGAGCCACCGTCGAAGTGCTGACGCCAGATTTCATCAAAAACAAAACCGGGCTCGACCGCGTGGTCGAATCCGCTCCCGAAGTGTTCAACCACAACGCCGAAACGGTTCCACGCCTGTACCGACGGGTTCGCGGGCCAAAATCCGACTACCTGTGGACGTTGGGTCTGTTAAAACGTGTTAAGGAATTAAACCCCAAGATCAAAACCAAATCCGGGCTGATGCTGGGGCTCGGCGAAACCCACGAAGAGCTTTTCGATGTCTTGGCGGATTTGCTGGACGCGGGATGCGATTTCTTGACGTTGGGGCAATACCTGCAACCCGCATTAGATCGCTATTTGCCGGTTGTGCGCTACGTTCCGCCCGAAGAATTTGCGATGCTGGGCGAAAAAGCAAAGAGCATGGGTTTTAAGAAAGTCGCCAGCGGCCCGTTTGTTCGCAGCAGCTACCACGCCCGTGACATGGCCGAAAGTTTTTAACCAACCGCCGTGTTGAAAGTGAAAACGCGTTGATGGCAGCCAAATTGATTTTGCCGTCACCTGAACTGATTTCTTCGTGGCCTTCATTTTACGAGCTCGGCTGAACTAAGTATTTTTTGGTTAGCGAACTTGAGTCAGCAAACTTGGGTTGGCGAACTTGAGTGTTCGGCAGATATTTTCGGCAATCAGCCGATCAGCGAGCCTGAGTAGCATTCTGGCCGAACTTAAATCGCCTTGCGTTTAAAAGCACAAAACATTGATAACGATCACCGTCAACGAAAAAACAAAAACGACCGACTGCGTGAACGTCGCCGATCTGCTTCGCGAATTGGAAATTAAGTCGCCCGCGATCGCTGTTGAGGTCAATCACGAATTGGTTTCGTCGAACCGGTTTGCCGAGACAGAATTGGCTGACGGAGACTCCATCGAAATTGTCACGCTGGTCGGCGGAGGGTAACCATGAACCCCGTAAATACACCGAAAACACCAAAAACACCAAAAACGATTTCGACCTCAGGCCAATCCTGCGAGGACGACGTTTTTCAAATCGGCAAGCATTGTTTTAGCAGTCGCTTGATTATGGGGACCGGTCGCTACGATTCCTTCGAGCAAATGCAGGCAACGCACTTGGCCGGCGGAACCCAATGCGTCACGATCGCCGTTCGCCGCGAACGACTCAACGATAGCTCGGGCCGGAATATTTTGGATTTCATCGACTTGGATCGATATGTGCTGTTGCCCAATACAGCCGGATCCTACGATGCCAAAACAGCGGTTCGCTGTGCCAAAATGGGCCGCGAGATCCTGCGAAATCTGGAAAACCCGGGGGCCGACTGGGTAAAGCTGGAGGTTTTGGGGGACAGTCGAACGCTGCTACCCGACCCTTACGAACTGCTGATCGCCACCGAGTTATTGGTGGCCGACGGTTTCGACGTGCTTTGCTATACCAACGACGATCCAATTACCGCTCGGCGACTCAAAAATGCCGGTGCCACGGCTGTCATGCCGGCGGCAAGCCCCATCGGCTCGGGGCTTGGCATAATAAACACCAACAATTTGAAGCTTATCCTAGATGATTTGAAGCGAGAAGACCCCGGCTACCCGGTCATTATTGATGCTGGGATCGGCACTTCCAGCGATGCGGCAATGGCAATGGAATTGGGCTTTGACGCGGTGCTCTTAAACTCCGCCGTCGCGCTGGCTCAAAACCCGATTGGCATGGCAAAAGCCATGGAATTGGCGGTAAAAGCGGGCCGTTTAGCCGGTCAGAGCGGCCGAATACCGAAGTCAAGCTACGGCTCGGCTTCCAGTCCGGATGTAGGAGTTATATCGAAAAGAAAAGGTGGGTAGACTGCAGTGGATTTTTTGTTAAGAACCGAAGAATTTGAGAGTATTCCTATCAAGTTCTCGTAGTGTTGGACTAAACTAGCTAACAAGACGTCCGAAATGGATTCGGAAAAACGATTTTAAAGTGCGATTTTAAGGTGTGAATTCCTGCTGGTTAGTGAAACTGCTAGCTTGACTCGAACACCTTCAACAACTAGAACATGTACTTGTACGGATAGAAATATCCGTCGACACTCAGATTAATTACGAAGTTTAGCAACTTGTCACGGTGAATTTTATGAAAACAAATTGGAATTTTTTGAAGGCTGGAGCACTTTTGTTTGCGCTCCCTTTGATGGCTACTGCGGCGGTTTCAGCCAGCCAATGGGTCAATGATACAGCCCCAATCGAATTGGGCGTTGAAACTGCTGAGCTGGAAAACAGCTTGGGAGTGGCTCGAGTTCACACGGTTGCGTTGAGCGCAAGCGGTGCATTCGAAGGTCGTGTCGCGACTGCTAACGCAGAGGGCGGTGCTGGGCTTGCGGGCTTGGATGTCTTCTTCCTGCGAAACGGCAAAGTCGTCCAAGAAACAAAGACGGCTGACAACGGATCATTCCGTGTCGAAGGCTTGGCTGAAGGCAACTACTCGTTCGTCGCTTCAGGCGAAAACGGTTATGCCGCCTACGGTGTTCGCGTCGTCAGCGAAACTGCTGGTGTTGAGAACGTGATGGAAGCTGCAGCTATCGGTACCGGAGTTGCGACCGCAAAACAAATTCTCGATTCGAACGCTGCATCAGTGGTCACGAACGAATTTGCCACGACAAATAACTCAGGCGACCTAGTCGGTGCAAACCGAGTCAACTTGGTTGGCGGAAGTCTTGTCGGTTCAGTCAAGTCGCTTGTCGGTGCAGACGTCGCAGGCAGTCAAGTTTTCATCCTGAGCGGTGACAAGCAGATTGCAGTCACAAAAACCGATGCCAACGGCAGCTTCGAAATCGCTGACATGGCTCCGGGCTTCTACAACTTTGTAGCAACAGGGCCTAGCGGTATCGCTGCTGTAAGCTTTGAAGCGATCAACGTGGAAGCTTCTAACGTAGAAATTCCAGTTTCGTTCAAACCTGTCACGCTGCAGGACTTTGGTTACGGTAACTCACTGGACGTTTACACAACAACGGGCTCAGACATCGGCTGCTCGAGCTGCAATGAAATTGCTTACGACTCTGCACCGGCTTACCAAGAGTTTGCTCCAGTTGAGTACGCTAGTGAGTCGATCGCTTCTGGTGGTTCTTGCGGAGCCGCCTGCGGTGCCACTGGTAACTTCAGCAACTTCAGCTCTGGCTGTTGCGGCGGAGCGGCTGGCGGCGGCGGAATCGGCGGACGACTGTTCGGCGGTGGTGGAATCGGTGGTGGTGCTGGACTTGGCCGACTGGGCCGGATCGCATTGCTTGGCGGTGCTGTTGTCGGAATCGTCGCAATCGCTGACGATAACGATGCCGGCGAAAGCTCGCCAACCGAATAAGTAGTTCGGCTGTCAAAAGCCAAGTTTTAAAAAGCTAAACTTCAACGCTAGGCGATCTGTTCGCCTAGCGTTTTTTCATGCGCTTGAGCGGGTTGCGCTATCTTGTTAAAGCCAAATTCCGCACGCCCAAAGGAAAGGCTGTAAAGTGTTTTTCCCATTTTCACATTGCGGAATTCTGGAGCCTAAAACCAAGCAACGCCGCCGTGTCAGCGATCTGAAACATCAAACATCAAACATCAAACATCAAATCTGAAATCTGAAATCTGAAATCTGAAATCTGACATCTGAAATGGGTGCAACTCGGTTGCCGCGTTAGGCGGCAGTGGAATAAATTTGT
>CAZROJ010000060.1:0-23297 GCA_964601665.1 uncultured Pirellulaceae bacterium | reverse complement strand
AAGCCCGACGGAAGCGGCAAAACACCCCAAAAGTGGCGCTGTCCAATTAGTGCTTATCCCAAAACCCAAAATGCCAGCGACTAATGCCGTCGGCTCGCTAGTTGTGGGATGAGCTCTTATCCAGAACCAGTGTCATTTTACCGATCTCGCTTGAATAGCGAAAAGTGTCGACGCTCGTCCAAGCCAACGAATTGGCGAAAAAATAAAAAAAGTTCATCCAAAACCGACCTCAACCGCTCGATTGAACTCTTCCCTCCGATTCAAATCCACTTTGGGATCGATCAATTAAACGATCAACCACCAAACCGAACTCGACTCGCGTGGCGACTCTCGCGGTTGGGCCGCCTTTTGATATTTTTACTACGGCACGAAACGGAAATTTGTTTGGACATTTTTTCGTTCGAAAAACCGACCGAGCCTTGGCGGCTAACCCTGTGACTTTGAGCCGATTTCATTGCGTTTTTCATCGGCGGCACTGGGCCGAAAATACAGTGGCTCGATAGCAAAAAGGTCGTCTTCATGGGCATTTTCGTACATTTTCGCACCTAAAACCCCAACTGCCGCAGCGGTTAACTCCCAAGATTGCTCCGCCGCGATGTTAACCAAGCTGGCCTCGCTGGTCAGTTCTTCGACCATGGGAGCTAACCCGGGCCCCGAGACGGCGTCGCCGGTGCTTAATTTTCGAAAAAATTCATCCCGACTGACGATTCGATCTTCGGCAATTTTTTTGACCTGCCACGGGCCAAGACTTTGAAATCGATTCACAAAAAGCTGCCGTCGCTGAGCATTCACGGCAACATGCAAATCTTTACCATCCAAAGCAGGATCAGCAGCAAAACTTTGCGCCGCGATGGCGTCTAACGTGTTCACAGCGACTAACTTGGTCGTAGTGGCATAGGCCAAAGCTTTCGCGGTCACCACGCCAACGCGTAGCCCCGTAAACATTCCCGGACCGATTGCAACGCAAATCAGGTCTAAATCCGAGGCTGAGATGTTTTGTTTGCGAAAAAGCTGCTGGATCAACGGGGCCAGCAGCACGGAAGCGCCCGGCGGAAAGACCCGTCGAGTGGCTTGGCCGCGTTTAGATCGTTTTTTGGTGTACCCGGCTGGCAGTTGATCATCCGCCCCGGCTCCAACGCTGACCGCATGGTCGTCAGATTGAAAGTCTTTTCGTGAATCCAGCTCCAACTGGACCTGCAAGCCATCCAAAATTGCGACAGAAACGAAATTTCCGGATGTGTTGATCGCGAGGGTTGGCAAGTTCGGTGAACTCCTGATACTTCCGTAAGATTGTTTTCGAATGTTGTGCGTTGGATCATTTGCAAGTAACGACCGATATTTTTACACTATAGCGAATTCTCTCCAACCTCCCTCAAGGGCTGTTCTGTGAAGCGGGCAATAATAAGTGACATCCACGGCAATTTCGAAGCATTGACCGCTGTTTTGAAACAAATCGAAGAACTCAACGTCGACCAGATCATTTGCTTGGGCGACATCATCGGTTACGGTCCCAACCCGATCGAGTGTTTGGACCTCGTGATGTCACGTTGCGCCTTTACGATTTTGGGAAATCACGATCAAGCGGCGATTTTTGACCCTGACGGTTTCAATCCGGTCGCATCCAAAGCGATCTACTGGACTCGGGATCAGCTCGAAAAAGACACCTCGAATTTAGAGCAAGCCGATCTTCGCTGGGATTTCCTTGGCGAACTTCCGCGACGCCACGACGAAGGAAAATTTCTGTTCGTCCATGGATCGCCGCGAGATCCGACAAACGAATACGTGTTCCCCGAAACGGTTTACGAACGCGATCGCTTGGATCATTTGATGGGCCGTTTTGAGCAGTATTGTTTTCAAGGCCACACGCATATCCCCGGCGTGTTTTATACCAACGGGACTTTTCTAACGCCCGAAGACCGCGATCATCACTTTGAACTTGGCGAAGAAAAAGTAATGGTCAACGTTGGCAGCGTTGGACAACCGCGAGACGGAAATCCACAACCCTGTTTTTGCGTTGTCGACGATGAAGAGGGCACACTGATTTACAATCGAGTGGATTACGATCCGTCGGTTACTCGCGACAAAATTTATGCGGTCGCTGAATTAGACAACATGCTGGGCGACCGTTTGATGACGGGCCGGTAATGTTTCTTTGGATGTGGATTTTCTTCACGTGAGTTTGAGTCGAGACAAGGAATTTCAGGTGGCCAGAAGAGCAATCGTTAGCGACATCCACGGCAACCTCGAAGCGTTAAAAGCCGTTTTAGAGGATATCCAAGGCCAAGACGTCGAACAAATTTACTGTCTGGGCGACATCATTGGTTATGGCCCCAACCCGCGTGAATGCGTTAACCTGTGCCAAGAATTTGCCATGACGCTGCTGGGCAATCACGACAATGGCGCACTGTTCGACCCGGACGGGTTTAGCCAAGGGGCCGAACGAGCTGTTTTCTGGACGCGGCACCAGATTGAGCACGATTCGGATGAACAAGCGCGGGCCCGCTGGGATTTTATTGCTCGATTACCCCGCACCCATCGCGAAGACGATATGATGTTCGTTCACGGTTCCCCTCGCAGTCCGCTGAACGAATACGTCTTTCCTGAAGACATTTACAACCAACCGAAAATGGAGCGAATCTTTGGTTTCATTCGTGGCATTTGCTTTCAGGGACACACGCACGTGCCCGGCATTTTCACCGAAAACTTTCGGTTTTATTCGCCCAGCGAAATTAGCAACCAGTATAAAGTCGGCGACCAAAAGTTGATGATCAACGTCGGCAGCGTCGGCCAACCTCGTGACGGCGACCCGCGTAGTAGCTACGTGATTTTTGATGACGAACAAATTGAGTTTCGCCGAGTCGAATACGACCCGCGCCAGACTCGTCAAAAAATATTGGCAATTGCCGAACTAGACGATTTTTTGGGCGACCGATTGCTCGAAGGCCGTTAACAGTTTCTCAAAAAGCTCACTGCCGGAGATTGGTCAGCACTCAACCATCCAACCATCAGACTTCGCGTTGCCCCAACGGCGAATCACCGAGTGTCGTCATTCTTAAATCGCCACGATTATTGGCTTGCCAAATCTTACCCGACTCAACATCCAAGGCCGTTAGCCATTGGTCGCCGTAACAGTAAGTGTCGATTGCCAAGACGTGGCCATGATTGACAACTTCTCCATTGGGTTGTGGCGTGTGACCGACAACCGCAATTTTTCCGTTTGAATGCGCTGGCGGAATCGCAACTTTAAGATGCTTCCAAAAGATCACTTCGTCTGGCTGACCGTCCAGCGGTAGGCCGGGATCATAATTGGCATGCACGAAGAAATGCGAATCGGTTTCGTAAAAACGAATGCAATGACTAAGAAACGTGAGATGGTGCTGCGGAATGTTTTCAGCTCGACCGCCGTAGCTGGCAATCGTGGCGTTGCCACCGTGTTGATACCAAAACTCAAGATCGTTTTTTTCGCCGTAGAGCCCATGGTACATCATGAGTTCATGATTGCCGATCAACGGCACCAGCCGAGTCTTGGTGACCAAATCGATCAAGATATCAATCACCTTGGACGACTCCATCCCGCGATCAACGTAGTCCCCTAAGCCAATCACGGTATCTTTGTTCGTTGGTTGAATCTCGCTCAGCAAACGTTCAAAAGCCGTCGCGCAACCGTGAATATCGCCAATTGCAATCGTACGTGTCATAAAGTCCAAAAATTCAACGCTAAAGAACAGAGACTACACCAGAAAAGCGATCCGAGCATCTTACGAGGCCGCAGCGGCTTGGCGGTTGTGGAGTGGAAGTTGCCAGCAGCCAAGTGTTACTTCAAACTCAATTTGGATCAATGTCAAACCAAAGAATGCCATGATTGTGACACGAATTAGCCCCCATCCTAGCGATCGACAATCAGCGTTGCGTCGATCGTAAATGAAGTTGAATCGATCCTGTTCCTCGTTTTCATGAACTCAAAACGCTCCGCTCGAACAATCACGGGAGCTACATTCGACTTTAGCAGGATTGTCGAACCGCGAGATCGCAAGGAATACCTAACTGCCCCATTTTGCCTGGGAAACGTCTGGTCGAGCAGCCGTAACCTTATCCGATCGCTCTGATCATCGGCAGTCAAATTGGAACTTGGCGAGTCCAGCGCAAAATCAAATTTCAACACCATCGAATAAGGATGCCTGGGGGCCGGCGCGACGCTAACGTTCGCGACCTTGACTCGGCGGCCGTTTAAAGTCAGCTTCAACTTTTTCAGTGCCCAGTATTCTTTCAATCCGGCCAACTGCTTGATCATCGCCGGGTCTGTCAAATGTTGCCCTTCGCCGGCTTTGATGATCGCATTGTCATTCAGACTGTCCAGCGTAGCCGAGTTCGCCTTGCCGATCGAATTGGGGCGACTTGCAGAATTTGTCTCGCGCTGCTTCCGATTCAATTTTACGGCGGCGTCGGTTTTGCTGTTTTGCTCGGCCACCTTTCCTGAAACGGGCTCCAAGCCGTCTGAGTCGATCGATTGACCTTGCGCTTTTTTGGGAGGCTTAGAATCGGATCGAGCTTGAGCCAATTTCGCGTCTGCCAAAATCGAAGCCGCAGTTGTTTTGTTAAGACCAATCAATAATTCGCCGTGGCCCGATTCGCCGCGGATCGTTATCGACATCGAACGCTCGACAAAACCGTCCTTATAAATGTGCGCTGAACACGTCCGCGCCGGAATCCCGATCAGCTCGAAACCGCACAGCGAAAACGTTAACAAAAAGGTTAAACAAACCAGCCCGACTCGCCCTTGGCCCCGAAAAGACAACTGGCTCGATTTCTTATTGGCGAATATCATAGAGGCAACCAGTTTAGGACAAAAAAATGAGAGCTAACGAAATACTAGATTCTGAGTTCCTCCAAGTTCGTGCTCGCATTTTGGAGGTGGCGGCCGCGTTTGACCGAATGGATCGGGCCACAGGCGAAATCCAAACAGACGAACGGTTTAAACTGCTTCAACAAGCCCTGCAGCTAACGCTGGATGCTAATGATCCTTCGCGAGCGGAACAAATGCAATTGCTTTTTTCTCGCGACTACGACCCCGCGTGGAGAGAACATTTTGGTCTCGATCGCAAGCGCGACAGCGAAAACTAGTTTTACGCCTCAGCCGCCGAACCTCAATTGTCCAAAACTTCAAACAGCAAAACTTCATGAATTACATCGACCCGCACATCCACATGGTCTCAAGGACCACCGACGACTACGAAACGCTGGCTAAGATGGGTTGCGTTGCGATGAGCGAGCCAGCATTTTGGGCGGGTTTTGATCGCGGCAGCGCCGAGAGTTTTCGGGACTACTTTGTTCAGCTAACCGAAGTTGAACCCAAACGAGCGGCGCAATACGGAATCGAACACTTCACTTGGCTCTGCATCAATGCCAAAGAAGCGGAAAACGTTTCTTTATCGCGAGAGGTTTTGGCGATGATCCCGGAATTTCTCGACTGCTCCAACGTGCTGGGAATCGGCGAAATTGGTCTGAATAAAAACACCCGTAACGAGTCGATCATTTTCCAAGAGCACATGGAGCTGGCGGCCAAATACGACCAACAAGTTTTAATCCACACGCCTCACTTGGAAGATAAATTTCAAGGCACAAAAATGATCTTGGACATGCTGGCCGACCACTCGATTGCTCGCAACCGAATCCTGGTCGATCACGTTGAAGAACATACCATCGGCCACGTTCTGGAGGCTGGCTATTGGGCCGGCATGACGCTTTACCCGGTCACGAAATGCACGCCCTCGCGAGCCGTTGACATGATCGAAAAATTTGGAGCCGAGCGACTTTGTGTAAACTCAGCGGGCGATTGGGGCCCATCCAAACCGACCGCCGTCCCGGATCTGGTTTTGGAAATGCGACGCCGCGGGCACTCTGAAGACCTGATCAAAAAGGTCGTCTACGACAATCCGAAACAGTTTTTTTCCCAGAGCAAAAATTTTAGCGTTTCGCGGTAGCCGGATAATTAATTCCTAGATAATTAATTCCTAATTTGCTGCAACACTTGCAGCCAATTAATGACATCATGAGCCGCCGGTTGAAATCGTTGGCTTTGAAAATTCAGACGCCCCATAAAACGGCCCTTCCGATGCGGCACAGCCACTTATCACCGCGGCAACTAGGCAAACGACGAAGAGACAGCTGAGCTTCCAAGCAAAGTGATTTGACAACATGGTAATAGTCCATCAGTGTGTTTTTAATAGTTTTCGCCAGCACGACGGACGTGCAAATGAAACCTTACACCGAATTGGCGATTTATCTTGAAACCGCCTTTGCCGTTTTCGAAACGCGAATTGCGTCCCGGACTGCCCAACAACGAGATCAAGCGCTAACTTTAGCCGCCAGTTCGTCTCTCAAAACCGTTTCCATGGCGTCTTCAGCAATCGTGATTGATTCGTTGACGTTCAAATTCCCTTTAAGAATGTAAGAAGAATTCACGAAATAGAGCCCCTCAACGGTCGACTTCATCGGTGGCAACAGTTCGCTATATTTCAGCGTCGGGATCGCCATGACGTTTCGCACCCGCGAGATCTTAAAATCGATCACGTCGTCGCGTTTGAAATCGGGATACATCCGGTCCAGTGCCGCCAAAAAGCTTTCTTGAATCTCTTCATCCGATTTATCAAACAACTCGTGCTCGGCCGGCACATATTTGGGCAAATACACCAATGACTTACCACCCAGTTCCGCCGGATCAACAATGGTTGTCATTTCAACCACCGCCGTCATCGGCACCCAATCGTCAGTGATATTCGTAACGTAGTAAGGTGACAGACCTTTCTTAAGCAAGACCGAAGCACAGACGATGCCCAAATATTCGACTTTATCGAATCGCTCCTTTTCGTCTTCACTGATATCAGTGCAGACTCGGCTCATGATCGAATTGGGCGTGGTCATGATGACTTTGTCAAAGTAATCCGAGCGGCTCTGGCCTTGATAACGAATTTCAAATTTCCCGTCCGATTGCTTTTCGATGCTCTGAATTGGCGAGCCCGTTTTGACGTTGACGCCTTGTTCGCCCAACACTTCGACCAGCCGATTGATGATCGTGCGATAGCCACCTTTGACGTATCCAAACATCTCTTTCTTCAAGCCCGTTCGGCGTGCCTTGTACATGCGATTGATGTGCGCCCAAATGAAAGCGGCCGAAGTTCGCTTGTAGCTTTCGCCAAGCTTGGCTCGCAGCAGCGGCTGCCAGATTTTGGCGAACGTGCCCTTTCCCGACCAACGCTCCAGCCACTTTGCCACGGGCATGTTCTCGAGCCGTTTCCAGTTTTTAATTTTTGATGCGTAAAAAATGGTTCCACCCAAACGCAGTTTTTCAATCAATTTCAAGGGAGGAAACTTGAGGAATTCTGCGGTATCGGACATCGAGTAAAGTTTGTCGTTGGTATAAAAACCAGTCTTGGTTTCTACCCATCGCATTTGTTCGTCCAACCCAATTTCGGAAACCAAATTTCGAAGCCGCGAATCTGAAAGCAAAGTGACGTGATAGTGCCGATCAAACTCGATATCACCAATCTTCCAAATGCTGGCCAAGCCTCCCAATTCTGGTGCCGCTTCGATCAATGTGACGTCGTGACCTTGCTTGGCCATCCGCATTGCCAGTGTTAGCCCCAACATTCCGCCGCCAGCAACGGCGAACCGAGTCTTTTCAGGATTCTTTACAATCATGGGTGATTCAATCAAAAGCAAGTTACAACTCATTCACGTCCGAGACCATGAATCAGCCTAAACAAAAAAACAGGCCCGTCGTTTCAGTAATGTCTTACTGAACCAAGGACCTGTCTAGAATAATCAATAAACGAATTAATATCCGCCAAATCGACGTTTGAGCAATAATTTAAACGTCAACATAATGGTGCTCAGCACCTTCATTTTGCTACCACCCTCTTTTTGATCGTATCGCAAGAGCATCGGCACTTCTCCCATGACGTACTTGAAACGTCGCATTTTCAGCAAAACGTCCGCCATGCAAGAGAAGCCCTTTTCGGACACCCATTTGTCCCCGTAGAAATCCATCGAATCGCACAACACATCAGCGCGGTATGCTCGATAGCCGCAGGTGTAGTCTCGAACCGCCGGAATCGGCATCAAAACTTTGAACAACATCCTCGCCCCAAAAGCCGTCAGCACTCGAGTCGAAGGAACACCGCAGACTCGGCTGCCCGGTTGAAAGCGAGAAGCGATCACGACATCGTAGCCCTCTTCGATTTTCTGCAACTGCTGGTTGATGATCGCCGGTGGATGAGTGTTATCGCCATCCATTGTAATGATCACGTCATTATCGGTGGCAAACCTGACCGCCGTTTCCATGCCCGTCCGCAGTGCGCCGGGGAGATTTTGATTTTCGGTATGCTGCACCAAGGTCAAAGGCATTTCATACGACGCCTGGCTCGCAATTTCGGCCGTTGCATCGGTACTGGCATCGTCAACGACAATCACGTGATAATCTCGACCGTTGATGGCAAAGACCCGTTCGATCGCAGTCAAAAGATCAGGCAAACCGCCTTCCTCGTTGTAAGCTGGCAACACCACGTAGATCGTGCCAACATCGATGACACTTTCAAAGCCATCTTCGCCAGAGGCCGTCGATTGACGCTGAAATGACGACGCCAACTGACCTTCACGGTTTTCGGTGACCGCCAGGGTGTTCTCAGACGCAGTAGGATTCATCTAGCTACTTACTTAAAACAAACAGTCAAATCAGGGAGCAAAACAAGCAAATCAACTACTTTTGGACTTAGCCATCACAGCCGGGCAACTCGAAAAACCCGTTCAGGCGTCGCATTCTACTCAGCGGAAAATAATTTTCTACGGATTTCATTTTCGATTTTTACATTTTCAGGTAGGCCATCAGGGAAAAATTGGACTGTTGCGGCATATCTCTTGCCCAAAAAAAGCATGCTCGGCCAAAAGTACCTGATGTTCGCGACTTGCGGACTCAGTGCGTTGCAACCGCTAAGCCGCTACGACGTTTTCGCTCTTCGCGTTGGCATCGGACTCCAGCAAGATCGTTCAAGAAAATCGTGAGCTGCCCTTTCCGTTCGTACCATTGTCCAGGCAGGGAAGGAACGCAATGTTTTCGGTAACCTCAAAAAAAGGCTCCCAAAGCCGTCAGCCAACAAAAAAACGCCCTGCGGTTTAGGCAGGGCGTTTTGTGTTAATCACGTTGTGAACTTCTTGACTATCTAAACAGTCTTTGAACACCGAATGTATAGAACACGTTCGAGACCAAGTTCAACAGTTCCTCTTGCGGCTTGAACCTTAAAACCAACGTGTCGCCCGCCTTGACCAGCAACCTTTGCTTGGGATCATTGATTGCCTGATTCAAGTCGATTCGAATCGCCAATTGCCGGTCGCCAGGAATCCGACGCAGCACAACCAGTTCCGTCGGCGGTACGTTCTGAGCGGCTCCGCCAAGAAATCCTGTCCGTTGCCCCGTTGCAAAGTTACTACCCGTGACCGACACCGCGGCCAAGATGTCAAGATCGTAGTCACGCGGCAACGGGAATTCTCCACCGCGAAGTAAACCACTGGTGTAGAAAACGTCGGTCTCTCGAGTATCAACGTAAACCACATCACCGTCTCGCAAGATAATGTCTTCTGGCCGAACATCTGGAACTTGCCCCGGCTTCAATCGCAGCGGAATCTTCACCGTGTTCGCCGCGTCTTCAAGATTGGGAACTTGGCCGTAAGGTGAATTCCCCGACTGAATGCTCCGATAGAATTCGCTGGCGATTCGATCCCTCCGAACGTCATCAAAACGGTCTCCGCGAAGAATCCGAATTTCTGGCTTCGCGTTGACACCCGGAATACCACCCGTCTGCAACAACGCATTCAACACGTCGTTTTTGTAAGCCGGCATTTGGAGTACAAAACCACGAGCCGACAAGTCGGAACGGTCGTTGACCTGATTTTGCTGAGCTTGACCTTGGAATTGAGCACCACGTTGAGCGGCCGAGTTATCTTGGCGTACCACAAAGACGCGATAAGTTCGCTCGCGAAGCAACGTGACAATGATTCGTCCATCCTCTTTCAAGATTGGCTCTGGACCGCCGCGGTAAGCCCGTTGGATCAATTCTTCGGCTTGCTTGATCGTCAAACCACGCACTGGAATCGGCTTAACCGACGGCAACGACAGCGTCCCGTCTTCTCGAACAGGCACCGGAAAACCCATCGCTGGCGGCAAGTCACTGCTGGGGTCAGGAATTTGAACTGGAATCGGTTCGTCCGAGTTCCCGAGTACCCCTTCAATAAAAATACCCAGCACGTCTTTGGTGTCGAGCGTATAAAACTCGGGAGCGGTCTGCCGCAGTCGAGCCGGATTGAGCGGAACTTTCGAGGCCTGCGGTTCCGCCTTGAACTGGTCCGGCAATCGACTCGCCGGAATCGTGTCCAAAGGTGAAAACAAAGCCGTGCAACCGGTCATTGACATGCTCAACAACGTCGTCATCACTAATGCGAATCGCATTTGGCGGCGTTGCCGTTTTTCGGTTTTTATTGGTGAATGAACCATCGCTTACGGGCTCCAAAAATTAGCTGTCGTCAAAACAGCAAACGTTAAAATTTGATTCGTGAGTACGTCGGTGCCGAAGGGGGGATGGCTAACTTATTGGTCGTTCCAACTTGACGCCTGCCCGATCGGGACCGGCAAATCGAAATCTTCCGGCGATACGGAAAAACCGGCGGGTGCGACCATTGGGATCGTTCGCCGCATCGATTCGTTTCCAGCAGAAAGTACCGAAGGCAGATGCCCCGCAACTTCGGGTACCAATGGCTGTCGCATCGAAAGCGATGGCGGCTGGAACCGAACTGGCTTGGGAGGATCTTGTTCTGTTTTCGCGTTGCTAACCACAGGGACCTTGCCCGAGATATCTGGCTTCTTTTCGTCCTGCTTCATCGCGGCTTCGAGCATCCGTGAAACCGCCAAATCGTTAAAGCTGCCCGAGTTGTCTTTTCGAGCCGCGGCCACGCCAGCAGGGTAGCCTTCAAACCAAGAATCAACACACTTGCTTCCGTCGGCAGATTGAAATTCATAGCCCCGATACGACTCCGGTGGAAGCGCCGGAGTGTACCCGTCGCCTCCGCCGCACACGTCCGAGTAGCCCGCGCAGAATCCGTTCTTGAAGTGTTCGGAATATTGGCGATCGCAATTGCCATAACGCAAATTGTACGCTCGCTTGGACCACACAAAATCGCGGAACGTGAGCGCCGCGTTGTCGTCAAAACTTCGCAGAATGTTACATCCCGTTTGAGAGATCGTCAGACCTATCAAGGCGACCATCACTAGGCGTGACAGCCATTGCTTTCGCTTGGGAGCGGTAAGTTGAACTTTTCGGTGATACGACATTTGGGTTCCCCTGAATCGTTCCACGGCCGTTCGAGCAGTCGCTCGAATCTCGTAAGTGGAAAAATGCGTGCAAAGCGGGCGCTCTGCGACTCACCCTGTTCATCGCCTTTTAAGCCATGCGGAATTTAACTAAGATTTCTTTGATAGCGGTTTTCCCGAAAATAATTGCTGTAGCAGTATTCGCGGCAAGAGCACATCGCCCCAGCCGTGCTTTCCCAATCCAAAACAGATGGCTTGGCGCATGCTAATAGCTGATAGCAAGACGAGAATAATCTACGAAACCAACCGCACGACCGCCAAGACCACGACCTCACCAGATCGTTTTAGCCTGACCTATCAGCGCCGTTGCAATTCATCAGGGCCAAGTTTTGCACCACCAAAGAAGGTAACTCGCCTCTTAGAAACGCGAACCTGCGCAGCCTCTAGCCTACCGCCAAAATTTACGCCCAACTTTCGTGTGATGGCCCCGGCACCAGCGATTTCCATTTGACTGCCATCTGACTACCGCTAAGCCACGACACCATTGACCAGTCGAATCGTATGGTCCGATTTGTCAGCCAAAGACTCATCGTGCGTCACCATCACGACGGTCAAGTTTTCGTTCTCGCGAAGAGCCGCCAAGCAATCGAGCACTTCGCGGCCATTTTCGGCGTCCAAGTTTCCCGTCGGCTCATCGGCCAACAACACTGAAGGATCCGAAATCAAAGAACGCGCGATCGCGGTCCGCTGCATTTCTCCACCGGACAATTCATTGGGTTTGTGCCGCAACCGATGGCCCATCCCAACCATTTCCAGCAACTCGGTCGCCCGCTTTTTGTACGCTCGTTTGTTCCGCAGATAAGCCCAAAACCCGTCCTGAACCATCTTGGGCACCAGCACGTTTTCCAACGTCGTTAGCTCAGGCAACAAATGATAAAACTGAAAGATCATGCCAAATTCGGCGTTTCGCAAACGCTCCTTTTCACGCGATGGCAAATTGTCAATTCGACGTTCGTTGTAATAAATCTCGCCTTCATCCGGTGCATCCAACGTCCCCAACAAGTGCAGCAACGTGCTCTTGCCCGAACCCGACTGACCGATGATCGTCGTGAAGTCACCCGTTGGCACTTGCAAGTCGACGCCCTTCAGGACCGGCACCTCTAACTTGCCTTTGCGGTAGCTTTTGGTCAGCCCAGAAACCGCCATCACGGGTGGATTGGCGATTCGAAATTTGGGTCGCTGCGAATCCGACTGTAGCTTCGATTCGATTTCAACGATGGAACGTGCTGCTTCACTCATAACGTAGAGCCTCAACGGGATGCAAACGGGCGGCACGAAGGGCCGGTAAAACGCTGGCCAAAACAGCAATCAAGATCGCACCCAGCGCGACCAAAACCACCATATAAGGACTGATGATCGTCGGGATCTCACTAAAGTAATAAATCGCCGGATCGAAAACTTTCTGACCCGTAAGCCAACCAACAACGTCAGCGATCTGATTGATATAGGCCACAAAAACAAGGCCCAACACGATCCCGACGCCCGTACCAACGGCCCCCAGCGACACGCCATAGCCCAAGAAAATCGACATAACCCCGTGACTCGGAGCCCCCAACGCTTTCAAAATCCCAATGTCGCGAGTCTTTTCAACCACGATCATGAAGAACGTGGCCAAAATCCCAAACCCAGCAACTGCGATGATCAAAAACAACAATATGTTCAAGATCGTCAACTCCATCTGAATGGCACTCAGCAACGGTCGCTGAGAATCTTGCCAAGTCTGGATATTGAACGGATATTGAGTCGGCGGGAATTTGGCAATCAATCGATCGCGAACCGCATCCAAATCAGCGCCCGGCTTGAGCTTCAACTGAATCGCCGACACGGCCCCTTCGCCGGTCAGCGGGTCAACCATGCCGCGGAGCTTTTGCAGTTCCGACAGCGGCACAAAAGCAAAACTCGAATCGTATTCATGCATATTCGATGAATAGAAATCGGCAATGGTGAAATTTTCGATCACCGGTCGAGCGTCACCGCCGGAGGCTAAAAACGTCATCTGCACGTCATCGCCCGGCTTGACCATGTAAATATTTTCCAGCGAATCGTCTTCCATCCGCATTTTTCGCTCGGAAATGCCCAACCCCAAAATGATTCCGGTGTATTGATCTCGGGCCGGGTTAAACATCTGGTCCGCCGATAATTTTTCGCGACGACCCGCATCCGGATCCATTGGACTCAACTTAACGAGCCCTGTTTTTTCGTCGCTGGCAGCCAGCGAGCCTTGCCCAATGCCGACATTACTTTTTTTATCCGCCGGCGTTAGCGAGTCCACATCGGGCACGGTCGCGGGCAACGCCGCAAACTTCTTAACCGGCCCGCCAGAGAGCGATACTGGTTTTTCGCCAGCCACGTTCGCCTCGGCTGAAGTTTCGGCCGAGCCTTTGACTAAGTTTTCGCCGTGCTTGATCAATCGCCCTTGAGCATCATAGCCACTGGTGAACGAGTCGCCTTGCATCGCCTTGGCGGCCTTGCGATCGTACAACTCCTGCCATTCGCGGCGAAGCTTTTCCAATTCCTGCTGATGCCAATACTTTTCGCGGCGGTAAGACCAGCCGGCATTGGGGAACTTGAGATACCCTTCGTCCTCGAGGTCAAACGAGAACCTTTCCTTCTTTATCTCGTTAGTCAAATACGGCTCAAAGTCCGTCACTTCCCCAAACGTCTCATCATCAATCCCCAGCAGCATCACATGCTGAGTCCACTGCCGGTCGCCGAACTGGAATGAAATTAGCGCGTTACTCCTAACCACGCAGGTCAATTCATCCAGATCTTCGCCAACGATTTCTCGGATTTCGTCGGAAAAGCGGTCGGGATTTTCGATATCCGACAACAGCGGCACCGAAATTTCGACATCCGACAGAATGCCGTGAATTCGGTTTTGCATTTGTTCGACAAAGCCGGCCATCACGCTGTTGACGACAATTAACGTCGCCACGCCCAGCGTCACGCTGACAATCGAAGCCAGAGCGATAAACCGAGTCTTGAGGTATCTCCAAGACAACAACAATTTGTACATCCGCCGGATCCTTGGCAGGAAAGTTGATTCAAAATCCCTTTGCAGTCCAAACTTTAACGATTTATTCAAAAAACTAAAACGCCAATGCTAAATTGCACGGTCCATCCCAGCCGTAATTATAACGCAGGTGTTCGGTGTTTAGCTTGCAGCAACGCGGGGCGTCATTTAAAGTTTCGGCTTAATTAATAATTATCGCAGCCACCGGCAGGGAGTTTCTGCATGTCCAACGACGTTTCGAAATCAAATCTTGGCATCGACTACAGCCAGCAAAAAGAACTTTTCGGGCACCCAACCGGACTCTACACGCTGTTCTTTGCCGAAATGTGGGAACGTTTTTCTTACTACGGCATGCGAGCCCTTTTGTTGCTCTACATGCTCAAAGGTTTCATGGGCTACGGCGACAAAGACGCCAACGCCGTTTATGGAGCCTACACGGCACTCGTTTACATGACACCTTTCTTTGGCGGCATGATCGCCGACAAACTGCTGGGTGCTCGAGCCACGGTGGTGATCGGAGCCGTTCTAATGGCGGCCGGTCACGTGTTAATGACGATTGAACAAGAATTCTGGTTCTTCACCGCATTAGGATTCTTAATCGCGGGCAACGGTTTTTTCAAACCAAATATTTCGACCATGGTCGGCCAACTGTACCCGCCTGGCAGTCCCAAGCGCGACGGCGGATTTACAATTTTTTATATCGGGATCAACTTGGGCGCCGCGATGGCTCCGCTTATCTGTGGCTACGTCGGCGAGACTTTCGGCTGGCACTACGGTTTTGGATTGGCCACGATCGGCATGCTGGTTGGATTGGCGATTTTCGTCGCACCGACAGTCTTGACTCAACTGCTGATTTTGTCGACGGCACTTGCCAGTGCTTACGCGATGGTCTTTTACAACGCCGGCGATTCCTTCTCGATCATTTCGAACGTTTTTGTCTTGATCGCACTCTTAATTTCAGCTGCCGCGGCGGTCATCGCGCTGGGCAAGGGCGGGCTGCCCAAAGAAGCCGGTGGAGCCCCTGATCCTGATAATTTCTTCTCGCACATGACCAAAGTTCTGGTCGGTACGATCGTCGTGATGCCGATTTTCGTAATCCTTGTTTCAGGTTTTACCGTGATCCCCGGTGTCGCAGAACAACAGACTTTAATCCCCGAATCGATCGTCAAACCACTGGAAGAAAACGACTCCAAACTGGTTAAGGGCTTAGCTGAATTTGTCAAAGAAGCCAGTCGCCCCGCAGGCTTGGTACTGATCTTGGCTGGCCTTGGCGCGACGTTTTACTTAGTTCGCGAAGCGTTCCGAATGGAAAAAGTGGCTCGCGAACGAATGTTCGTCGTGTTTACGCTGACGTTTTTCTCAATCGTCTTCTGGGCGTTTTTTGAACAATCGGGCAGTAGCGTCAATAACTTTACCGACCGAAATATCGACCGAGTCACCGAAGCGTCGGTTGTCGGCGACGCCGATGTTGGCAAGACCCAGACTTTCCGCTTGGTTGCCGAAAATGAAAACAACAAGGGACTCGACTTCTTCAGCCAAGAATTCCTTGGCCATGAAAACGGCACCGATGCCAACGAAGCGCTAATCGAAAAAGCCATTCGCGGCGTTAACAGCTCTCGCGAAGCGGACAAACAAATGAACGCCGAAGAACTGGCCGAAACGATCAAGGAAGTGCTTGGGCAAGAACGACTCACCATGACCGCGCTCACTTACCTTCGCGAGTACTCCAAAAACGAAGAGTCCTTGGATGCGGACAAATTATTCGAGTGGAAATTTACCCAAGAAAACGTCGGCAAACTTGGCCTCGGCGGCTCGGAAGTCCCCGCTTCAGTTTTCCAATCGGTCAATGCGATTTATATCATGATCTTCGGCCTGATCTTTACTGCCCTTTGGACCTTCCTTGGCACCAAAGGACTCGAGCCGAGCACACCAGTCAAGTTTGCGATGGGGCTGCTCCAACTGGGACTTGGTTTTCTTTGCCTTTACTTCGGTGCTCAGTACGCCGACCCCGATGGCATGGTGGCAATGTACTGGCTGCTGCTGATGTACCTTCTTTTGACAACGGGCGAGCTCTGTCTATCGCCGGTCGGCCTTTCGATGGTAACGCGGCTTTCCCCCGCCCGACTGGTCAGTACCGTGATGGGATCGTGGTTCCTTGCAACGGCTTTCTCGCAATTTTTGGCGGCGATTGTTGCTCAATTTGCAGCTGTCGACACGGGCGGTGGTAAAGTTGTCCCGATTCCTGCAGAAACCGTCAACATCTACGGCGACGTCTACAAATTGGTCGCTATCATGGCGTTGGTTTCGGGGGTTGTACTTTTGGCCCTGTCTCCAATTTTGAAAAAGTGGATGCATCAGAACGAGCCTCCATCCGAATAGTAGGCAGTGCTCTTTTGACAAACCAAAACAGTCCAACGGCTAAACAAAATTTGCTCGCCCTGTCGCGCGAGGACCTCTCCCAGGCCTTTCGCGATTTGGCGGTCGCTGATTCGCAACTCAATATGCGCGTCAAACAAATGTGGCATTGGCTCTACATCTACGGAGCCCAGTCGTTTGACGAAATGCTGAACATCAGCAAAACCCTACGCCAGCAACTGGACGAAAAATTTGAGATTCGCTACCCGGAAATCATCGACGCCCAAGTCTCGTCCGATGGCACTCGAAAATGGCTCGTCCGCTTCCCCGCTACCGAAAAAGCAGGCCCTGTCGAAGTCGAAACGGTCTACATCCCAGAAACCGAACGAGGAACCCTTTGCGTTTCCAGTCAAGTCGGTTGCAGCCTGACTTGCACGTTCTGCCACACGGGCACGCAGAAAATGGTTCGCAACCTGACCGCCGCCGAAATCCTCGGCCAAATCATGTTGGCTCGCAGAGAACTAGGCGACTTCCAAGGTCAAGATTTAGACGCCGATGATGTGATCGCTCCCGCAGTTGGACGCCGAGTTTCTAACGTCGTGATGATGGGCATGGGCGAACCGCTGTTCAATTTTGAAAACGTCAAACAAGCCCTGCTGGTTGCACTGGACGAATCGGGCCTGAACTTTTCGCGGCGTCGGATCACGCTTTCAACCTCCGGCGTGGTTCCAGAGATCTACCGGACCGGCGATGAAATCCGCGTCATGCTCGCAATTTCGCTTCACGCCACCCGCGACGAACTTCGCGATGTGCTCGTCCCGATCAATCGCAAGTACCCGCTGGAAAAACTGATCGAAGCCTGTCACGACTACCCCGAAAAATCGCCCTCGCGACGAATCACCTTTGAATACGTGATGCTCAAAGGAGTCAACGATTCGCTGATCGACGCCGCTGAACTCGTCAAACTACTCGACGGCATCCCCGCCAAAATCAACCTGATCCCCTTCAACCCTTGGCCGGGATCCGAATACGAGTGCTCCAGTCGAAAAACAATCAACCGTTTTTCGGATTACCTCGAAGACCACGACTTGCCGGCCCCGATTCGAACGCCGCGAGGCCGAGACATTTTGGCGGCTTGTGGTCAGCTGAAATCCGAATCAAAGAAAACAGTGGTCGAGCTAAAAGGGTAGGGCGGCCAAGCGGCAAACCAACCGTTTCACTGGCCTGCCACCCAACCCGAAAGCCGCGGGCCCCCTCGCAACTCCACCTCGCAACCGACCAGCACTAATCATCGTGCCTTCGATATCGCTTCGCCAAAGACTCCGGCTTCGCTCCAACCATAAACGCCCCAGCCAAACACCAATTGCGTATCGTCTGCCGCAGCGGACCGGTCGTTTCCCAGCGTCGAGCATCCACGTAAGTCGGGCCGGCCAACAGCCGAGGCCAAACCAGCTTTTTCACACGCCTGCTTAAATCCAAATCTTCCATCAAACAGATATCGGCAAACCCACCAACGGCGTCAAAAATTGATTTCGAAACAAACATCGCCTGGTCCCCGTACACCAGCCCGCGCCATCGCACTCGTGCTGCATTCCCCGATTCGATCCATCGAAAACTTCGACCCTCGTTTTCAATCCGCTGATGAAACCCGCCAAAGACCGAGCTCGAATTTTCGAACGCACTGCGAATCTGCTCGACTCCATTGCACGTCAACCAATTGTCCGCGTGCAAAAACAACAACAGATCGCCCGTCGATTCGGCCGCGCCCGCATTCAGTTGAACACCTCGCCCAGGTTCCGACTGCACCCACTTGCAGTTGGCCGCGCGGCAGACCGCAACCGTATCGTCTTCACTGCCACCGTCAGCAACAATCACCTCATCCGCTCCGGCCGCCCACGCCCGATCGATCGCCGCACGAATCACTGCTGCCTCGTTAATCGCTGGAATGACAATCGAAACTCTCAATGGCCCACCGTACTCATTCCCGGAACTTAATTACTGCTGAAAACATTTGAACACGCGTGCACGACTCGACCGAATCGATCGCCGCCCAACTTGATGACCGCCGCCTTCCCGCCCAACCAGCAAACGTCGCGGGCTGACGATCACGAAAAAACGCGATTAACCTTTTCATGGTCAACCGCGTCATTATTTTAGTTCAGGCGACTTGTCTTTGCGTTAACAAGCGACGGCGTTTATTTCTTTTGGAGCGTTGCATCGGTGGTGGCCGAGGCAAGTCGAGCGGTTTGGATTTGCTTGGACTGAGCCATGAACGCCTCCACAACCTTCGCTGGCTTGTAGCCCGCAATGTAACGGCGAACCCACTTGCCTTCGCGCTTTTCATACATCACCAGTTGAGGTACACCTCGACCGCCGGTCAACTGCATGGCAACGTCTTTTTGAGCGTCAAAATCGACGGTTGCAAAATGACAATCTCGAAAAGCATTTTTTTGAACGAGCTCGGGAATGGTCGTTCGCTTCATCACCTGACACGGCGGACACCATGTTGCCGTGACCAGAACCAACAAAGGCTTGTCACCTTTTTGAGCCCGGGAGAACGCCGTTTTATAGTCGACCGGCGACTGAGCGAAGCATGAAGTGGCCGCCAGTGACAAGAAAGCGAAAAGGGCCAAGGCAGTCTGTGGTAATCTCATAAAGTTTTCCTTCGTCCGTAACGGAAACGCGGCAGCTCAGAGCGTGTTCATGGTTGCGATCGCGCATTGGGATGGTTCAGCAATAATGCTATCGTCGATGCCAGCACTTTTTCCTCAACAGTTTGTAGCAACGGATTCAACATTACGATTTTGCGATTGTGCTTTCCGAACCACCCGAACATCTGGACCCAATACCAATCGTTGATAACCTGAAAACCCGAACAAACAAGCCAATTTGATGCGTTAACCCGCGATAGACGACTGCCTGCGGCTACAGAAAAACAACCAACAGACGATCCAAAATTGCTACAATGGTCAAAAATCACTTTCTAATTTTCGAATTCGCGTTTTTACAAATTCGCTGCCGACTAAACTCCTTAAACCTCGTTCGACCCTGTTCAACCACGTTCGACAACACCCCCATCGAACGTTTCCGACCAACCGCGGCCCCTTTTTTCCACTATTGAAAACGTCATGAAGCTACGAGTCGGCCTAGTTGGTTTGGGAGACCAGTGGAAATCTCGCCATCGGCCAGCACTAATGGCTCTGTCGGATCGCTTTGAAGTCCGAGCGATCTGCAGTGAAGTCGCGGAAAAGGCAAGACAAGTTGCCAAAGAATTCAATGCGATCGCTTTCGACGGTTTTCGTGCCATGATGGAACGCGACGACATCGATGCGGTCTTGGCTCTTTCACCCGACTGGTACGGCCCGCTGCCGATCCTGGCTGCCTGCGACGCCGGCAAAGCAGTTTATAGTTCCGCCGCTTTGGATGTTTCTGAACATCAAGCCGCCGATATTCGCCGCCGTATCGAATCGTCCGGAGTGGCCTTCATGGCCGAACTCCCGCGTCGACACTCTCCTGCAACGATTCGCCTAAAAGAACTCATTGCCACTCGACTGGGCCAACCTCGTTTGCTGTTTTGCCACGAACGCCTGCCGATGGAGAGCCAATCAAATTCGCGCAGGCGAGGCGAATACTGCCCGCTGGCGATGAGGAACTTAATGGAGCTGGTCGACTGGTGCCGCTATTTGGTCGATGACGATCCGGCTTCGGTGATCAGCGCCTTGCATGAACAACACGACCAGCACGCCGATCTGTTCTACCAAATGGTCAGCCTCGACTTCCCCGAAGTCAAAACGTCGCCGGACAATCCGCTCAGCGGCTGTCGCCCGCAGGCTCAGCTGAGCGTTGGCCATTACATCCCCGAACGGTGGACGGACGCCCTTTCGTTCAAACGGCCGGCCTCGGTTCAGCTCTGCTGCGAACGAGGCATGGCATTCATCGACCTGCCTTCAAACCTGGTCTGGTTTGACGACGCCGGACAACACACCGAATCGCTGGAAACCGAACGCGCCGTCGGCGAACAAATGCTGGACCAATTTCACAGAGCCGTGACCAGCCTGATCCGAAAAACAACTGACCCGCGCGATGCATACCACGCCCTGAAAATCGTTGTCAGTGCTAATGAGGCAGCCAAGTCTGGCAAACGAGTGACAATCAATTACGATCAAGACGAATTGGCGTAACCTCGCCGACGGCACCATTTCAGAAAAAGAAACCGTCGTTTTGGCGGAACTTGCAAATCGCTTGGACGTGCCAGAATCCGTTTTCGCCGAATTAATTGACAAAGCAAAACGATTAAAATGAACGCACCGCCAAACTATGAAGTTCGGGAAATTGCTGCCGCCGACACGATCGCACTCCGCCACCGTGTGCTCCGCCCGCACCAAACTCCCGATCAATGCCACTACCCGGGCGACGATGCAAAATCTTCGTTTCACATCGGCGCTGTCGACTCTGACAACCGGGTGATCGGCATCGCCACGGTTCTCAAATGTGATGAAGATCGATTTCAACAGTTTGACTTGCCCCAACAAGTACGACTCCGCGGCATGGCAGTTACCCCCGAACTGCAAGGGCAGGGGATCGGACGCTCAATCCTCGACGCCTGTTTGGACACAGCCCAGCAAAACGGCGAAGACATCTTTTGGTGCAACGCCCGAGTCATCGCCATCGATTTCTATCGAAGAGCAGGCTTCGAGGTGCTCAACGACCAACCGTTCGAGATCCAAGGCATCGGCCCGCACCACGTCATGTACAAAAAGTTTTAGCTCTTAACTAAGTTCCAAGGCAGCGTCACGAAATAACTTACATTTTTGGCAGATCATCGCTCCACCAACGGAATTTTGATGAAGAAACGTCGCGCGAATGCGGAACTCAGTTCGTGACAATTACTTATTTCTTAACAACGCCGAACAAGAGCTACTGCCGCTTTGCAAACTTCGCAGCCAACCGCCGATAAAAGTTAAACCACTTTTTAGTTTGCTGACCCACCTCAAAACGCTGCTGGACTGCTTTCAGCGCGTTCCGCCCACAGCTTTCGTCAGCCCGCAGTCCCGTCTTGATTTTCGCGGCTAAGTTTTGGACCGCGACAGCATCAGCTTGACCATCGATCGTTGCCAGCCATCCCGTTTTTCCATCTTGGACGTACTCGGGCATTCCACTGGCGTCGAAAGCCACGACGGGCGTACCGCAGGCCATCGCCTCCAAACCAACCTGAGGTTGATTGTCCTCGACCGACGGCACCGCAACCAAATCCGCTGCCGAATAAATTAGCCGAAGCTTCTCCAACGAATCCACAAAACCAAAATTGTGCAACTTCGGCAGGCCCGGCCCTTGCTCAATTTCGCCATCACCAAAAACCAAACATTCGCAGTCAACTCCCCCAATCGCCCGTAAAAGGTACTTGACACCCTTTCTTGGGTTTTCGATTTCCATGGCCCCAAAAGCGAGGAACTTGCCGGATGGGTCCAGGCCCAATTTTTCGCGGGCCTCTTTTTTGTCGACAGGAAAGTACCGACTTAGGTCCAAACCATACTCGATTTTTTTAAACGTCGCGTTGTGCGGCCAAACAGAACTCCGACGAGCCAAGCCGAGCATCCAGTCGCATGGCGCGACCACGTGTATTTGTTTTCCAGAATATGCGGAACGCTTGGCCAGGAACGAGGCGAGCGAAACGTCTTGCGGGTTTGGATTTGAAACCTGCGGACAAGCCCCGCATCCGTCGGCGGCGCGTAAACAACCGCTGGTATAGTGGCATCCCCCCGTGAACGCATGGGTATCGTGGAGCGTCCACACGATTGGAATAGGCGAAGGAATCGATTTAAAAAACGAAGGAAAATCAGCGAAGTACGACAGCCAGTGCAAGTTGACGACATCGGCGTCAATTTTCCGCCAATCCAGAACCGTCGGCTCCGCCAATTCGCTCATCGCATACGTTTCGCCTTCAGAAGTTCGGCTGGCAAGGTGTTCATCGAACTGCCGGTAGATCCGACGCTGACGACGTTTGGCAAAATATTTTTGCACAAAACCAAACGGTGGCTCGTAGCGATTCGCCGGAAATTCAACCTGTTCGAACGTTTCGTCCAGCGGCACGTCTTGTTCGTTACGAAAGTAGTAAAAACGACTATCGACACCGGCAGCCAGCAGTCCGTGATGCTGCCGTTTCGCAGCAGCGGCCGCGCCACCATGAGGAAAAGTGCAAAAGTGAGCTACCTTCATGCTTCATCGTTCTTGATGCTTTTGAATTCTTTGTGACGTTGAAAATTCGCGGCGGCCAATACTTCGCCAAGGATCTGCCCCGAAATTACTTCCCGATTTGATCGTAGCCGGAGTCGCCAGACTTCGGTTTTCTCTGAGTCGGCCCGAACTCTGGCGAGCCCGGCTACGGAAGTTGTTTCGTGACTTTTACTAAATGGACCAACGAATTTCAAACGTTGCTGGTATCGCTCGTGGAATCCCAAAACTCAAAACTCAAAACTCAAAACTCAAAACTCAAAACTCAAAACTCAAAACTCA
>CAZROJ010000059.1:0-23467 GCA_964601665.1 uncultured Pirellulaceae bacterium | reverse complement strand
CTAAGCATTCTTATTTTTTTGAATCCAATCCGGAATATATCTCGAACTCGTATTCATGTTACCGGCAATGAGTGCCCGTTAGCACGTCAAAACATCAAACATAGGAAAACCAGATGAAACGTTTATGCCTTGCTCTTGCGGTCGCGATCGCAACGCTGACTTGCCAAAGTGCCCAAGCCCAGCAAAAAACGATCGTCGAAACGGCAATCGCGGCCGGGAACTTTAATACGCTGGTAGCCGCTGTCAAAGCCGCCGACCTCGTGGATACGCTCAACGGACATTCGCAGTTTACCGTTTTCGCACCAACGGATGAAGCCTTCGGTAAAATTGACCCGGCAACGATCCAAAGCCTGCTGCAGCCAGAAAACAAAGGCAAGCTTACCAAGGTCTTGACCTTTCACGTTTTGCCCGGCCGCGTCGCTGCCAAAGACGCTTTTGATTTGAACGCCGCAACGACGGTCAATGGTCAGCGTTTGCCCATCGATTTCAGAGGCGACTCGCTCAAAGTTGGTGATGCAACAATTAAAGTCACTGACATCCAATGCTCCAACGGCGTCATCCATGTAATCGACACCGTCTTGCTTCCCAAGCTCGATAACATCCCGGCTACCGCAGCATCCGCCGGACAATTCAACACGTTGCTCGCCGCGGTCAACGCTGCCGATCTTGGCGGTGTGCTTTCTGGCCCCGGGCCTTTCACTGTTTTCGCTCCGACTGACGAAGCCTTCGCGGCACTCCCCGCTGGAACGGTCGAAAGCCTACTACAGCCTGAAAACAAACAGAAACTAATTGACATTTTGAAGTACCACGTCGTCTCGGGCCGAGTCTACGACAACGACGCTTTGAAGGCCGGGCGAGCCAACACGCTGCTGGGGCGTAGCATCAATGCGACTCTTTCTGCCGAAGGCGTCCGCGTTAACGACGCGTTGGCGGTCGCGAGAAACATCGACGCTTCTAACGGGGTCATTCATGTGATCAATAAGGTCCTCATTCCTTCAAGCATGACTGGTCCGTCTGTCGCAACTTCGCTGATATCGGCCATTGATCGCGGCGTGCCCATGTTCAACCAAGGCCAGTACGAACAATGCTGCAACGTTTACATGGAAACGATGGCTTCGATCTCCCAAGCGGGCATCGAAAACGCCGATCCACACACGATGCAGATGGTGAACCAAACTCTGCAAAACGCCCGCAACACTTCCGCGATGTCCGAACGAGCATGGGTGCTTCGGCGAGGCATGGACTCGCTGTTGACACGAGTGAACCAAATGCAGCCGAGCCAAATGACGACGACCAGCGGTCGATAATTGTCCAACACAAACACGGAACTTTGATGGGCAGCACGTTCAATCGCGCTGCCCATTTTTTATACAACCAAGGTAGCTTGCAGAGATCAAACAAAACACAAGATAAGCTCAAAGCGTTTGGCACTTGCCACAAGCGTACATTTTTCGATTGGCCAAACTCCATGTTTTCACTGGTCCATCACATGTTGGGCAATTCGAACGCTTGTAAATATTCAACCGCTCCGCTGACTTGAGCCGTTTGGGAACTTTGCCCGCGGCTGTAAAACCAGCGGTAATAATCCGGTTGTGCTGAACTCCAATCTGCAACAACTCGACCGTCAATTCCCACATTTTATCAAAGGTCTCTCGCTGGATTTCATTCGCGGGCAACTGCGGATGAATCCCCAACAAAAATAAGATCTCAGCCCGATAAACATTCCCAACGCCCGCAATCACCGATTGATTTAGCAGCAGGCTACCAATCGCCGAGCGACTTTTTTGCATTTTTTGCCAAACATTTTCAGCCGCCGCGTCATCGCAAAGTGGGTCTTCGCCTAGCCGCGACCGAAGCTTTTCGAATTCGATTTTGTTGATCAGCTCGCAACAATTGGGACCATTCAAATCAAACGATTTTGTTTCACCAATCATCCGCACACGCACGGCTCCCCGCGGCTCCGGTGGCGGATTTTTGTGAATTCGAAATTTCCCGTACAACCCAAGATGCACATGGCCGATCAAGTTTCGATTCCAGTGATAAAACAAATGCTTGCCATGAGCGGTAACCTCACGCAGCTTCTTGCCGCTGACTTTTAACGCTTCTTCCTCAAACCGCCCCTGCGGCGAAGTGACGATCAGCTTCTGCCCGGCAAACCACTTTTGATGATCGCGAGCAAGTCGATGAATTGTATGTCCTTCTGGCATGGCATTCGTCCATCAAGTTTTGCTAAAAAGTTTTCGCTTCAAGCTATTTGCAGTACCCAGTTTGTTTAGCCCAGTTTGTGTAACCCGCAAGAACGTTTATCGATTCACCGAACCGATCACTCAGTTGCCCCGCCGAGCATCTCAATCGAACAATCAATTTTCAACACGGCGGGAGACTAAATCCAATTCAAAATTCACCACAACTCAAATTCACGGTCGCATTGATTTGTATTGAAGTCAATCGTTTCGAACTATGAATTCCGGCGTGGCTTCGGTACACTTCGAAACCGATGGGCAACTCCCGGCAACCCCGTTTCAATCTCACTTGCCGCTGCCCTTGTTTCAACGCCATGGGTCGACTCTTTATGTCTCGCATTCGCATTTCGTTCAACCGCCCGACGACATGGTTATGCTCGGGCTTGATCGTTACGATGGCGCTCGGCTGCCAACAAGATTCACTGAACCTCAGCGACAGCGTTTCGCCAACCAACTCGACCGTTCCCACTGTCGCAACGCAAACGATCCAGCCCACCGAGAACGCATTCGAAACCGTCTCCTACTTCGGCCGCCTCGTTCCTGCCCAGCAAGCGGATCTTTCTTTTACCGTCAGCGGGATCGTCGCGACGGTCAACGCCGAACCCGGACAATCGGTTTTGGCCGGAGACGTGTTGGCAACGTTCGACCAAACCGATCTTGAAACGCGCCGCGCTGCCATCGTGCAACAGCAACAAGCAGACGAATCGTCTCGTCTCCGCCTACAGCCTTCATTGGAACAGCTAGACGCCCAGGCTGAACAGCGAACACTCGTGGCCCCGTTCGTCGGCGTGATCACTCAACAGCACATCAGTGTTGGCTCGCTCGCCAGCCCCCAGCGTCCGGCCTTTCAAATGGTTTCGCTGGCGACGCCTCTGATCGAGGTCGACATTCCTGCCAAAGTCGCCCGTCGTATCTCGATTGGCCAAACATTTTGGACACAAATCGAAGAACAACCGTTTCGTGCGACTTTGAAACGAAAACAACCTAACATAAGCCGCGCTGGACTGACGGGTTTGACGTTTGCATTCAACCAAGAGTCTTTCGAACAGCTTGACGCCGAAGCACTATCACTGGGCCAAACGGTCGAGATTCAATTCATGCTGGAAACGGACAATTCCGGATTCTGGCTACCCTTGTCTTCGATTCAACAGCAGGGCGGGGGACTGTGGAGCGTTTTGATTGCCAAACCGATCGTCGCCCAAACGAATGCCTCGGCGACCGGCACCAATTTGTTCGTCACTGATTCTCGAACGGTTCAAGTGGTCCAGTTCGACGATGATCGAGCGTTGGTTGCTGGCCAATTAAAGTCAGGTGATCGAGTAATCACGAAGGGGGCGTTTCGAATCGTTGCCGGGCAGAAAGTAAAAATAGATGCTGCCCCGCAATCACAACCGGTCACGCGCGATCCCGCACCAACTGGCGAAACGCCCGAGTCCAACCCCGCCGACCCGCTCACGACGCCCGCGACGACAGGCCCCACCAATACCGATCCCAACCCGGCGCTTCGCGGACCAAAACCATGATCGCTCAGCTGCTGTATCATCGGCCGCGAATCATGATTTTGTTAATTTCCGTGATTCTGATCGCCGGTTGCGTATCCTTCGTTGGCATGCCGCGACTCGAAGACCCGGTGCTGGGACGGCGAGTGGGCGTGATCAGCACCGTCTATCCGGGCATCGACGCCGCTCAGATGGAAACGCGCGTGACGATACCGATCGAGCAACAGTTGGAATCGATCAGCCAAATCAAACAAGTCCGCAGCAACAGCCGCGCGGGCATCTCGAACATCGTGATCGAACTGGCCGATGAAGTGTACGATGTGGCGGCGATCTGGAGCCGCGTGCGAGAGGCCGCCACTACAACGCCCGGTCTCCAAGAGTTGCCGCAAACGGCGACGCCACCAGATCTGGATGTTTTTCCGCTGAAGGCCCAAGCGATTATCTTGGCGGTCAAGCCAAAAACAAACGAACCGGGTTCGGGGACTGAACGTTTGCCTGCGACCACCTTGGCACGAATCGCCCAACAACTAAAAGCTAAACTGCTCAACGTCGCCGGGACACAATCTGCTGAAGTGTTCGGTGACTCCGGCGAAGAACTCTTGGTCGAAATTGACGCCGCGACACTGGCTTCACTGGAACTTCCGGTGAAAAAAATTGCCGACCAGATCGCGGATTCACTGGCCGCTCAACCATCCGGCTCCATCGAAAACTCCGACACAACGCTGCTGCTGGACCTTGTCGACAACACGCCACCCCAACAAAGTTTGGCCAATACGCCAATCGTCGTCCGCACTGGCGAACCATCAACTCGCCTGGCCGACATCGCCACGATCACCCAACAAACCGTCGCGCCCGCCAGCGAACTGGCCATCGTGGACGGCGAAGAAGCGATCTTCGTTGCGGCGATGATGGACGATCAACTTCGCATCGATCAGTGGACCTCGCGAATCGACGCAGTACTGGATCGTTTTCGACAACAGTATGACGACGCGATCGATATCGAAATTTTATTCTCGCAACAAGATCACGTCGCCCGGCGAATGTCTTCGCTGCTAACGAATCTTGGCATCGGCACACTGGCCGTCATGGTCATCGTTCTGCTGCTGATGAATTTTCGCAGCATGTTAGTTGTCTCGCTGGCGTTGCCGATGTCGGCATTGATGGTCGTGGCGGGCCTGCGAGTTCTAGAAATCCCCATTCACCAGATGTCGGTGACCGGGTTAATCGTTGCACTTGGTTTGCTGATCGACAACGCGATCGTCATCGTGGAAGAAATGCGAATTCGTTTGCGCGAAGGACTTTCGCCGGTGGAAGCGATTCGCGAATCGGTCGGGCAGTTGGCGTTGCCGTTACTAGGATCGACCGTCACAACGGCACTTGCGTTTTTACCGATTGCCACGCTTCCAGGGCCAGCTGGCGAGTTCGTTGGTACGATTGCGGTCAGTGTGATCTTGGCAATCACGGCTTCGTTCGTACTTTCGATGACGATCATTCCCGCCTTGGCCGCTTGGCTGCAGCAGCTTGGTCGATCTGCCAACAGCCCCCAATCAGCCAACGACGGATTCGCGATTGGTTGGCTGACTAACCTGTACGAGTGGTCGCTGCGACTCGTGCTACGCTTTCCGCCGCTCGGCTGGGTCACGGCCGCGGCTCTTCCGGTGGCTGGATTTTTTATCGCGAGCCAACTTCCGATACAATTTTTTCCGGCCTCGGACCGTGCTCAAATCCAAATCGAAATCGAAACGCCTGCCGGCAGTACGATCGCAGCCACTGAACAAGCCGTCCAGCAAGTTCGGGCGACCGTGTTGGCCGACCCACGCGTGGTGCGGCAGAGCTGGATGATCGGGCGCAGCGCCCCTACTTTTTATTACAACGTTGTCCCTCGTCGTCGCGGCACTCGATTTTACGCACAAGCCTTTGTCGATGTTTTACCATCGGCGGCTCAGTCGGCTACTCTGGTTCGAGACCTACAAACCGCCTTGGGTCAACAATCCATCAACGCACGCGTGATCGTGCGACAACTCGAACAAGGCCCGCCGTTTGACGCGCCGGTCGAAGTACGCGTGGTCGGGCCCAATCGCGGTCAACTAAAACGCATTGGAGCAAAACTGCGATCCATTTTGGCCGAAACTCCCGATGTGATCGCAACGCGGTCGGACCTCGAATCGTCGCTGCCGATGGTTTCAATGCAACCGGACATCAACGCGATCGCCAACGCGGGACTGAACGAACGTCAACTGGCCGGACTGGTTTACTCGACGGTCGAAGGCACAGCAGCCGGTCGAGTGTTTGATGCGGGGCAGGAAATTCCAGTTCGAGTGCGGATGAGTTTTGCAGGTCGCCCCAAACTTGAAACAATCGGCGCGATCCCTCTGCCGACGATAGAACCCGCGACCAACGGACCGCCGCGGCCGGGGCAAACGGTTTTGGGGAACGTTGTCGATTTTGAACTCACAGGGCAATCCGCGGGGATCATTCGAGTCAACGGCGAACGCGTGAACGAGGTCAAGGCTTACATCACCGCGGGCGTTCTGCCATCGGTGGTGCTGGATCGATTTCGCAGACGATTGTCAAACACTACTTTAGATTTGCCCGCTGGCTATCGACTGGAAATCGGTGGCGAAAATGAACAACGGTCCAACGCGATCGATCGCTTGATCGGCAACTCGATCTTTTTGTTTGGTTTGATGGTGCTGACGCTGGTCGCGGCATTCCAATCGTTTCGCTGTGCGCTGATCGTGATGATGGTCGCGGCACTTTCGGTGGGGCCGGGATTGCTGGCGCTGTGGCTGACCGGTTTTCCACTTGGCTTCATGGCGATCGTGGGGATGATGGGATTGGCCGGCGTTGCGATCAATGATTCGATTGTCGTCTTGGCCGCCATCCGATCTGCCTGCCAATCCAAAGCCGTGGGCAATGATCAACCGCACGCAAAACTGACCATTGCCGAAATCGCTACCGTTGTCTCGGGTTGCACGCGGCACATTCTGGCGACAACGCTCACCACTGTCGTTGGCTTTTCACCGCTGATTATCAACGGCGGCGCTTTCTGGCCGCCACTGGCGATCACGATCGCGGGCGGCGTCGCCGGGGCAACTATTCTGGCACTCTACTTCGCGCCCACGATGTATCGGAGCTTGTGCGGTTGCGAGACGGCAAACTGAAAAAGTTCAGGCTCAACGAAAGCGAACGTTGAACAACAAAGGAGCCAACGAATCTGGCAAAAAACTTTGCTTGAAAACATTCACCGATTTGGACCGCGAAACGTCCAAGCACTCCTTGAAACGTTCAGGCGATTACAGAACCTAGCGAGCATAAATCCAGCAAGGGCACCATCTTGGCCGTTGACACCCAAGGCCTTGCAGAAACCGTGTCTGTTTGTCGCAGTGCCGATACCTAACGGCGGATCGAATGCTGATTGAAGATGAACCGACGATGCTCTCGTTCGCATTTTTGAGTATTATTAGGTATTCGAATTTTCAAATTTTGCTGGTCCACTCGCTCGACGCAGTGGCATGTCTCCCACCTCGATGCCAATACACTCTTTATGTCGACCGAAAGCCAAACGCCGCCTTCACCGATTTCTCTTGACGCAACAGAACTTTCGATTGAAATAGTCGCCCAGATTGCTCGCGGTGACTTACGACCGTCGCTGGCGATTGATCAGGCATTAAAAGATCGAGTCGCGGCGGCGGCGGATTGCGTAACGGCGGCGGTTGATTCGGGACAAAAGATCTATGGCGTGACGACGGGCTTCGGCGGCATGGCCGACCAGCGAGTCCCGCGTGAGCTGGCGGCCGCGTCGCAGAATAATTTGCTCTCCTTCTTGGCCGCTGGGGCTGGCGATCCGCTGGCTGATCGTCATGTTCGCGCGGCGATGTTGCTCAGGGCAAGCGTTCTGCTCAAAGGCTGCTCGGGCGTGAGGATGGAATTGATCGAGCGGTTGATTCAGTTTCTGCAACACGATGCCGTGCCGGTCGTGCGTGAGTTGGGCTCGATCGGAGCCAGCGGTGACCTTGTGCCACTGTCGACGATCGCGCGGTCGGTGACCGGTCGCAACGCGGAAGTTCGTTTCAATGGCTCGCTGATGCCGGCTGCCGAAGTGATGGATCGGCTTGCGTTAAAGCCGCTGGAGTTGCTGCCCAAAGAAGGCCTTGCCATGGTTAATGGCACGTCTTTCTCTTCCGCGATCGCTGCCAACGCGGTCTTCGAAACGCAATCACTGGTGGCTCTCTCAGTCGCCACCCAAGCGATCATGCTGCGGTCGCTGTCGGCGCTGTCGGACCCCTTCAATGATTTCGTGCACCAGTGCAAACCGCATCCGGGCCAAGTCTGGGTGGCGAAACAAATTCAACATTTGCTGCCGACCAGCAAAACCAGCAGCGATGCGGCGGCGTCATGGCCCAACAACGGTTCGGCTTCCAACAACGGGTCGGCAAATGGATCAACCAACGGATCAACTAACGGGACCCTGAACGGCCATCCAGTCGAACCGCCCTCCGCAGCGCGCCGAGTGCAAGATCGTTATTCGCTGCGTTGCCTGCCTCAGTACATGGGGCCGTCGATTGAAGCGTTGTCGCGGATTCGCAGCACGGTCGAAATCGAGATGAACGCCGTTTCAGACAATCCGCTGATCGATGCGGCCAGCGGTCAGTTTCACCAGAGCGGGAACTTTCTAGGACAGTACTTGGCCGTTGCGATGGACGACCTCCGCCGGCACATTGGTTTGACGGCAAAACACTTGGACGTCCAAATCGCAACACTCGTCGCGCCAGAGTTCAACGGTGGCTTGCCTGCGTCGCTTACCGGCAACACTCAGCGGTCGTACAACATGGGCCTGAAGGGTCTGCAGATCACTGGCAACTCGATCATGCCGATGCTGACCTATCTGGGGAACCCGATCACCGAACACTTCCCGACTCATGCCGAACAATTCAATCAAAACATCAACGGGCTCAGTTGGGGGTCGGCGAATTTGGCTTGGAAGAGCGTCGGCTTGTTTCAACAGTATTTGTCCATCAGTTTGATCTTTGCCGTTCAAGCGATCGACTTGCGAGCCAAACAAACGCTGAGCAATTTTGATGGTCGCCGTTTGCTACAGCCAGCCAGTTGTTCCCTTTACGAAGCCGTCTGCCAGACGCTTGACGTTTCACCCAGCGATGATTCGCCGCTGCTGTTTGACGATTCCGATCGCTGGCTGGAGCAAGACGTTCGTTTGCTGGCCGCCAACATCGCGGATCATGGTTCGATCATCCAAGCCGTTTTGCCACTGGTAGAATCTTGGAAAAAAACATTTGGCCACACGGCGACGCACGATCCGGCAACGAATACCGATGCGGCAACGAAGGCTGCTGCAACTTAAGCGCTCCGTCGCAACGAAAACAACGAAAACGATTTTTACAGTTAAAACCTATCCCCAACCGCCAACAAAAACGCTTTCGATTCCGAGAATCAAGCGACACTGTCGCTCAGCTTTCCAAGCTGATAGCGGACCTTCGATTAACCAAAAACAATATGGTCCAATTCAAAAACCCAAAGTAAGTACCATTCGGCTAGCGATATCTGGCTCAAAACTGAAATCAGTTCCTAACCAACAAGTGCCGCCCACTGTCGATCCAACTGCAACTAAACCATGAACGTTTGCGAAAGCCTAACTCGATCCGCGAAGCTGTTCCCTGACCATGACGCTGTCGTCTTTGAAGGTCAGCGGTTCACGTACGCCGATCTGAATGCAACGTCCGCCGCGCTGGCCCAGCATCTGGTTGACCAAAATGTTCAACCCGGCCAGCGAGTGGCGCTCATGCTGCCGAACGTTCCGGCGTTTGTGGTTTGGTATTACGCAGCACTTCGCATCGGCGCGATCGCGGTTTCGATCAGCACTCGGTTGGCTGCCTCAGAAGTGCAGTTCGTGCTGGAAGATTGCGGAGCATCAGCCTTCATTGGTTTGCCCGAAGCGATCGAGTTAACCGGCGACTGCTTGCCGGATGCCGTGATGCTTTCCATCACGACCAACGAAGCGGGCAATTCGATCGATGGCAATTTGATCGATGGTAATTCGATCAGTCGAACCGATGCAACCAACGATTGGCATGACGCGGACCCGCACGATCCAGCCACCGTGCTGTACACCTCCGGCACCACGGGATTTGCCAAGGGAGCCACGCTGTCTCATACGAACATTCGCTCCAACGTTCACGCCTTCAATCATCTGTGTAACCAACGCCCCACCGATCGCATTCTGTTGGCCGTGCCGCTGTTTCATTGCTTCGGCCAAAACGCTTTGCTCAACGCGGCACTCAACGTCGGTGCGACGCTAGTGTTCCAACGCAAGTTTGACCTCAACGAATCGCGGCAGCTGATCGTCGACCACCAAGTGACTCAGCTGTACGGCGTGCCGATGATGTTTCAACTGCTACGCGAAAGCTGCTCGACCGCCGACTTAGAATCGGTGAATTACTGCTTCAGTGCCGCCGCTCCGTTGCCGATTCAAGTCGCCCAAGCATGGCAGCAAAAGTTCGGCATGCCGATTCATGAAGGCTACGGGCTGACCGAGACGTCTCCGTTTGCCAGCTACAACCACCGCGACCGGTTCGTGCCGGGTTCGATTGGAACGCCGATCGACGCGGTCGAAATGAAAGTCGTCGATACCGAATCAGGCCAAACAGTTGCCGCCGGTGAATTGGGCGAGATCGCCGTTCGCGGCCCCAACGTGATGCTGGGCTATTGGAACCGACCGGAAGACACCGCTGCCGCCATCCGCGACGGCTGGTTTTACTCGGGCGACATCGGACGGCAAGACGAGCAAGGCTTTTTCTATATCGTCGATCGAGTGAAGGACATGATCGCGGTGGGCGGCATGAAGGTTTATCCGGCCGAAGTCGAACGAGTACTGATGGATCATCCGGCTGTCGATCAAGTCGCGGTCGTCGGATTTCCAGACGAAGTGTTTGGCGAAAAAGTGATCGGCTTCGTCGTGCCAAGCGATACTCACGCCAATGCCAAAAACGAATCGCCCGACGACTTGGTTCGGTCGACGATCGAACATGCTCGGCAACATTTGGCGAATTTCAAAACGCCTCAGCAAATCGTGATCGCGGAACAACTACCGCGAAACCCGTCCGGCAAAGTGCTCAAAACCAAACTCCGCGAACACACGCTACCCGATCGTTTAGTCGTCGCCTCAGACGATGCCGACACGAACTCGACTTCCACCGCACTGGCTGCCGTCCGCGAACCGACGTTGCGTAAGTTGCTGGCGTCCACTCATCAAGCCAGCCGCAAAGGCGTGGCGATTGAGTTCCTGCAAGGACTGATTGGATCGCTAACGGACTCGACTGAAACCGTCGAACATGACGCTCGTTTTTTAGACGTCGGCATGGATTCGTTAACCGTCGTTGAGTTGAGCACTCAGCTGCAGGCAGAACTTGGCGACACGGAAACCATTCCTCCGACGCTGGTCTTCGACTACCCACGCGTCGAGGACTTGGCTCAGTTTTTAGTGGAAACCTGCGAACCAAAAACGGCAACAAATTACAGCCAACAGACAACTTCGAATGACAACGCTTCGCCCCAATCGAACGCCGACCTGAAAGATCAAGTCGCTGGCATGACCGAAGACGAAGCGATGGCGGAACTGATGAGAGAACTCGAATCATAAACCTCCGATGACTCTTTGCCGACCGCCAAGATTACAACCCAGCCAACCGAAACACCATGAATTCACCGCAAGAACTTTCCGCCAGCAAACAAGCGTTGCTGAAGATTCGCGAACTAAAAAAACAGTTGGCACAGGCGAACTCGTTTTCGGGCGAACCGATTGCGATCGTTTCGATGGCTTGTCGATTCCCGCGTCACTCGAACACACCCGAAGCGTTTTGGGATTCGCTGATCAAGCAAACCGATCAAGTTGGCGACATCCCGGACGACCGCTGGGACCACGACGCCTTCCATGACGACGATCCAGAAGTGCCCGGCAAAATGTACGCTCGACGCGGCGTGTTTTTGGAGGGGCTGGACCAAATGGATCCCGAGTTCTTCGGTATCTCGCCGCGCGAAGCGACTTGGGTCGATCCGCAGCAACGTCTGCTGTTGGAAGTTGGCTGGGAGGCGCTTCAACGAGCCGGTTGGCCGACCGCAAAGATTGCCGCGCGGACCGGCGTGTTCGTTGGCTGGATGCACAACGACTACCAAAACGAAGCCAGCGATTCGTTCCTGAACCTGAACCCCTACATCGCCACGGGAGCCGCCGGTAGTTTCCTGTCCGGCCGATTGGCTTACTACCTCGGTCTCGAAGGCCCGGCGCTGGCGGTCGACACGGCCTGTTCTTCTTCGCTGGTCGCGATGCACTTAGCGATCCAAAGCATCCAACGCGGCGACTGCGATCGAGCCTTGGTCGGTGGCGTTAACGCGATCTGTTCGCCCACGACCAACATTTTGACTTGCAAGCTCAAGGCGTTGTCGCCGACCGGACAATCCCGCGCCTTCGATGCGGCGGCCGATGGATATTTGCGCGGCGAAGGTTGCGGAGTCGTAACGCTGCGGCGGCTTGCTGACGCTCAAGCCGACGGTGATTCGGTGTTGGGCGTCATCCGCGGTTCTTCGATCGGGCACAACGGTTTTAGCAGTGGCTTAACCGCTCCCAATCCGGCAGCTCAGGAAAAGGTCATCCGCGAGGCACTCGAAAGAGCCAAAATCACGCCCGATGAAGTTGGCTATCTGGAAGCACACGGCACGGGTACCGAACTGGGCGACCCGATCGAAATGCGAGCGGCGGCGGCGGCACTTTCGGGAAGTCGCACCAAAGAAAATCCGCTGCTGGTCGGCTCGGTTAAGACGAACATTGGTCACTTGGAGGCCGCCGCTGGGATGGCGGGTTTGATCAAAGTCTTGCTCTCGATGCAACACGGCCAGATCCCCGGGCAGCTCAATTTTGAAACGCCCAACCCGCACATTCCATGGGACGAGATCCCCGTCGAGGTGCTGACCGAAGTCAAACCGTGGCCTAAAGGCAAGCGACGGATCGCGGGTGTGAGTGCGTTTGGGATGAGCGGCACCAATGCGCATGTCGTGGTCGAAGCCCCCGAGCCCACCAAGCAATCACCAACCGACGCGAGTCCTGCTGACGCCAAAAATGGTTCGGCTAACCCGCCTCAACTGATCGTTGTCAGTGCCAAGAATGAAGACGCTTTGGAAACGTTGGCGGCTAATTTTTCTGAAGCGCTCGGTGACTCAAACAACGATTCAATTTCGTTGGCCGACGTGGCCTATACTTCGACCGCTTGCCGCGATCACTTTGACCATCGCATCGCAGTCGTGTCTAGCGATTCCGCAACCGCCGCCGACACGCTGGAAACGCTCTCGCGCCGCGGGACTGCCGAGGCCGGCTATGTTGGTCACGCGCGGCGTGCGCCAAAACTTGCGTGGCAGTTCACCGGCCAAGGGGCCCAGTATGCCGGCATGGCCAAAGGACTGTTTGACTCTTGCGAAGTGTTTCGTGAATCGGTGCTGCACTGCGACCGCGTGTTGCAACAGTTGCGCGGCGAATCGCTGCTGGATGTTTTGTTCCACGATCAAACCGGCAAAATCGATGACACGCGCTGGACGCAACCTGCCTTGTTCGCCGTCCAAATGGGATTGGCCAAGCGACTACTGCAACTGGGCGTGCAACCCGATTTGGTGCTCGGTCATAGCGTGGGCCAGTACGCGGCGGCTTGCGTCGCGGGCATCATGTCGTGGGACGACGGACTGCGTTTGATTGCCGAACGAGGACGATTGATTGGTGACTTGCCGGCTGGCGGCAGCATGCTGGCGGTGTTCGCTTCCGAAGCCGATGTTGCCGCTGCGATCGCGGACGCTCAAGCCGTTTCCATCGCCGCGCTCAATGGAACGCACACCGTCGTCAGTGGTCCAGCCGACGATGTCAAAACAATCGAAGAAGCCTTCGCCGCGAAGAGCGTTCGCGTCAAAGCACTCACGACCTCGCACGCTTTCCACAGCCAGTTGATGGAACCGGCGCTCGACGAGTTTCGCACGTTTGCCGATTCGATCACGTTCTCGCCGGCGACAATTCCGCTGGTCTGCAACGTCACCGGCCAGATCCTGCCGGCGGACCGAGTTTTGGATGGCGACTACTGGGCCGATCACATTCGCCAAGCCGTCCGATTTGCCGACGGAGTCAATGCGGCTCAAGAAGCAAAATGTGAAGTCCTGTTGGAGCTGGGACCGCAGGCTGTCTTGACGCGAATGGCAGCCGCCGTTTGGACGGGCAAACCGGGGACACTGATCGGCAGTCTACAACGAGACGCCGACGACGATGCTTCGATGCTCAAAACACTGGGGCAACTTTACGTTCGAGGCATCACGCCGGACTTCGAAACGCTGCACGCGGCCACCAGCGAAAACAAAGACGATGTTCAGACGACTGCGCCACGACGAGTCCTCCTGCCGACTTACCCGTTTCAGCGACGTCGTTTTTGGGGGCCCGACAAACCGTCTTCTTTCCACGCCGACTACCACACGGCCCATCCGCTGCTCGGTAGCGAAGTCGCGTTGGCTGGCATGGATGATCAAAAGCGTTTTGAAAGTTTTGTAGAACCCGACAGTCCCGCTTGGCTGCCCGACCATGAAGTGATGAACAATGTCGTCATGCCCGGTGCCGCTTGGATGGAGATGGCGATTCAGATCGCTGCCGGAAAACCGCTAACGCAATTGCGATTCGAGCAACCGCTGCGGCCAGTTTCTCGCACGGCGCTGCAGACCATTGTCAAACCTGAATCAGCCGTCGACTTGGCAGCTTCCGTTGATTCAGCCGTCGACCAAGCCAGCGAAAACACAAAACCACACTCGATCGAAACGTTTTCCTGCCCGGCAGGCAGCCGCCAATGGTCCAAGCACTTCGTGGCCAGTTTCGATCAAGCGGCCGACTTGCCCGAGCCACCTGCGCTGATTGATCGTGACTCGATCGCGAATCGTTGTGGTGAAACGGTCGAGCCACAAGCGTTCTACCAACGCATGCAAGAGCTCGGCCTGAACTACGGACCCAAGTTCCAAACGGTGGACTCGTTTCAGTTTTCCGAAACCGAAGTTTTGACTCGGCTGGTAAAACGCGGCGACGAACGCGGCTTCACACTGCCACCAACGGTGCTCGACGGAGCCCTGCATAGTTTGGCTGTCGGGCTAACACGTGGCGATGCGGATCACCTGTTCTTACCCGTCGCAGTCGATCGTTTGCATTGCTTGGCTGCAGTCGAGAACGAAGTTTGGTGTCACGCAGTTTGGACGCAGAACGAAGGCAAGACGCGTTCGGCCGACTTGGTGCTATTTAATGACGACGGCGTGGTTGTGGCCAAAATCGACGGCCTGCAAGTGCAACAAGTCAGCGTCGCGGCGCTGCGGCAGATGAGCGGTGCCGGGGCTGAGCGTTTGGTGTACGGCATGGATTGGCAGCCGCTGCGGTTACCTGCCGCGACGACCAAGCAGCACAATTGGTTGCTGATTGAATCTGAAAACGCGTCAATGCAGATCGACGACGTTGCGGGCAAACTGGTCGAGCAACGTCAGCAGGTGACTCGTGTGATTCTGAAACCGGAGTCAACGTTCGAGGCACTCGCAGAATCGACTTATGCCTTTGACGGAAGCGACGCCAAGCAGTGGGAAACCTTGTTCGACCACCTCACCGCGACCGACGAAGAAGGCACCGAGACGCCTTTCGAATTACACGGTATCGCTTGGCAGTTTGCATCGGCCATAGGGCCACACGTCTCCACCACCGACGACCTGATTCCCGCCGCCACGCAGACGCAGTGCCGCTCGTTTTTGAATCTTGTCCATGAACTGGCTCGCCGCGAAATCCGCAGCCTTGAATGCGGCCTGCAGCTGTTAACCGTCGATGCGATTTCGCTGCCGCAAGACTTCGCGGTTGCCGATTCCGACGAAGCCGAAACTCACCCGCCCGTCGATCCGAATCAGACTCAGTACTGGGGGCTCGGCCGCGTGCTGGGGGCCGAGCAACCCGAGTACCGTTGTCGTTTGATCGACGTGAACTCTGCCGAACAAAACAGTGCTGCGAGTGTGACCGATATTTTGCTGACCGAAACACGCGACAGCCAACTGGTCATCCGCGACGGCCAGTTCTTTGTCCCTCGCTTAAAGCAACGCAAGCTACCGGCCAAGAAAGAATCAACCTTCGCCGATGGATTCAGCACTCGACCGCAACACAGCTACCTGATCACCGGCGGTTTGGGCATGCTGGGACGCGAGGCAGCGAAGTGGTTGGCGGACAATGGAGCCGACCAAGTCGTGCTTGTTTCGCGGCGCGAACCGGACGAAGCGACACGGGTGTTCCTTGAGACCATCAGTGAAAGCGGCTGCGATGCGGTCGTCCATTGTGCGGACTTTGGAAACGCAGACGAAGTCCGAGCGTTATTCGATCGCTTTGGTGGTGGCCAAAGCAATGACCTGCTGCCGCTGGCTGGTGTGATCCATGCGGCCGGCGTGTTGGACGATGGTTTGATTGGGACTCAAACATGGGAACGCTTTGAAAAAATCCTCGCCCCCAAAATCATCGGCGCGTCGTTGCTGGATGAATTGACTCGCGACCTGCCGCTGGACTTTTTCGTTTTGTATTCATCAGCCGCGTCGGTGCTGGGCTCGCCCGGCCAATCGAACTACGCGACTGCCAACGCTTTCATGGACGGGTTGGCTTGGCGACGACAGCAGCTGGGCTTACCCGCGATCAGCATCAACTGGGGCCCGTGGTCGGCTGGCATGGCCGCGGACGAACGCATCGCCAAACGACTGGCGCTGCAAGGCATCACGGCGCTGGCGATCGACGAATCGCACGCGGCGATGGAAAAGATTTTAGTCGCCGACCAAACGCAAGCCACCGTCATCGACGCCCAATGGCAGCGAATGCGAATGGGGCTCGGTGGCGAATCACCCCCACTGCTGGAAAGCGTGGCTCCGGGAAAACAATCCGGCGGCGGACGCGAATCGCAACTGGTGGCCAAACTAAAACAACTCCAAGGAAACGCTAGGCGGGAACTGCTGCAATCGGTCGTTTCGGATTCGCTGCAACGTATCCTTTCGACTGACGGCACTCCCGAAACCGATCGACCGTTGATCGAGATGGGTTTGGATTCGCTGATGGCGGTCGAGTTCGGGACGGAACTTCAAACGATGCTGGGCGATCAGTTCGCGGTCGGACCGACGATGCTGTTCGATCACCCGACCATCGAAGCGATCACGACGCACGTTTTGGAACTGGTGGAAGAGCAAGCCGGTGCCGGCGGGTCGACTTCGGGCTCGGCTGCGACCGCCGACAAGATGGTGCCCGCCATCGCGGCCGCTCAAGCTGTTGAACGCGACGATGTGGCGATTGTTGGGATGAGCTGCCGTTTCCCGGGAGCTCACAACGTCGAAGAGTTCTGGCAAAACTTGCTGGCGGGCGTCGATTCGGTGCGAGAGATCCCCGACGATCGCTGGGACATTGATCGCTTCTACAGTGCCGATCGCGAGCCGGGAAAAATGTACACGCGGGAGGGAGGATTCCTCGAAGACATCGGCGACTTCGATCCGGCCTTCTTTAACATCAGCCCGCAAGAAGCCTGTTGGATCGATCCGCAGCACCGAATGCTGCTGGAAAACAGCTACCTTGCGATGGAAGACGCAGGGATTTGTCCGCGTCCGCTGGCCGATGCCAACGTGGGCGTGTTCATGGGCATCATGGGGCAGGACTACGCGTTCTTGCCGACGCTGGACGACGAAAAAGTAATCGAAGCGTTCCAAGGTGCCGGGCTGTCGCACAGCGCGGGCGTCGGGCGAATCAGTTACGTGTTCGGTTTCGAAGGCCCGTCGGTGGCCGTTGACACCGCCAGTAGTAGCTCGTTGGTGGCGTTGTTCCAAGCCGTTCGTAGCTTGCAGGACAACAACTGCAACCTCGCTTTGGCCGGTGGCGTGAACGCGATTTTGGCTCCGGTCAATTCCTTGCTGATGTCCAAAGCGGGCCTGCTGTCGGCCGACGGTCGTTGCAAATCCTTTTCCGCCGAAGCCAGCGGTTTTGGACGCGGCGAAGGCTGCGGCGTCGTGGTGCTCAAACGATTAAAGGACGCGCGGCGCGACGGCGATCGAGTCCTCGCGGTGGTCAAAGGGGCGGCGGTGGTGCACAACGGATTCAGCAGCGGCATCACTTCGCCCAGCGGAAAAGCCCAAGCCCGCGTGATCGCTCAGGCACTGACGGACGCTCGGGTCGCTCCGTCGGAGGTGCAATACCTTGAAGCCCACGGGACAGGAACCGAGTACGGTGACCCGATGGAGATCGGTGCGGCGGCGAAGGTCTACGGGCAAGGCCGAACGAAAGACAAACCGCTGCTGGTCGGGTCGGTGAAGGCGAACATCAGCCATCTGGAAGCGGCCGGCGGCGTGTCGGGGTTGATCAAGGCTGTGCTTTCGATCTCTCGCGGCGTGATCCCGCAACAGGCTCACTTTGAAGCGCCAAGTCCCCATGTTCCGTGGCAGCGAATGCCGGTGCAGATGGTGACTGAAAATACGCCATGGCCCGAAACCGAACAACGACTGGCCGGCGTCACAGCGCTGGGCTTGGTCGGCACGAATGCTCATGTCGTGCTGAGCGACGGCGGGCTGGATGCGGCCAACGAACTGGCAACGGACAAAGCAGACACGGACGAGCAACCGACAACTCCGGATGAAGCCGCCGCGGATTCGACCAGCGAGTTGCTGGTGGTGAGTGCTCGCAATGAGGCGGCGCTGAAGTCGCTGGTCGAGCGATACGTTGGTCACTTGAAAGCGGGCTCGCTCGATCAAGCCAGCTTTGGCGACTGCTGCTACACGGCGACCGTCGGGCGACGTCACTTCGAACATCGGCTGGCCTTGGTGGCCGGGGACGCGGCGGGTGCCAGCGAGCAGTTGGAGCGGTGGCTGCAAGACTCCGACGGCAGCCACATTCACGCCGGCGTTGCTGCTTCTTCGAACAAAGTCGCTTGGCAGTTCAATCAAACTGACGACTTAGATTGGGACGCCGTTCGTCGCCTGTATGCGGAACAACCCGACTTCCGCGCGTTCATCTTGCAACTGGATCAGCGGTTGAATGATCACTTGGCATCGTCTGAAAACGCCGAACGCGATTTACTAACCACGTTTTTTGATTCCGAAGAAGCAACGTCCGAGCAGATTGAAGCCGGTGACTTACACGCGTACGCCGTGCAAGCAGCCTTGGCCAATTTATGGCAGAGTTGGGGAGTCCAATCGGACGTCGTCGTTGGAACGGGCGTCGGGCAATACGTCGCCTCAGCCGTTGCCGGTGCGATCTGTTTCCAAGACGCTGCCGTGCTCGTTCACGAGCGAAGCCACATTCGCGCCGTATCCGAAGCCGACCAAACGGCGATGCTCGACACCTTCGAAGCACTCGCCGATGGCTTTAATTTTTACCCGCCCAACATGCGTCTGATATGCAGCGTTAGCGGTGACGTCGTCCCGATTCATCGCTCGCTGGCCGGCAGTTACTGGCGCGACCACGTGCTGGCCGATATCGATGGAACGGCTGCGATGGAAACGTTGGCCGGCGAGGAATGCTCGATCACGATGTCGCTGGACGGATCAACACTCGTCGGCAACGGCCTTGCTTCGGTGCTGAAGACAGCCGCCGAACTCTACGTCCAAGGCATCGCGATCGACTTCGCCAGTTTGCATCGGCACGCGTCGCGAAAACGAGCGTCATTGCCGCTGTATCCGTTCCAGAAACAACGCTACTGGATCACGGAAGTCGACCAACATTTGCCGCCAAAAACGTAAGCACGCACCACGCTGCTAACGTTCACACAAATCAAACGCCAAAACGAATCACACTCATTTCACTTTGACAAACCCATGATCGCAAATCAAACCTACGACGTCGCCGTCTTGGGCGGTGGCCTCGCCGGACTCTGCCTCGCCCGCCAACTGCTGCTCAAACACCCGAACCTCAAAATCGCACTCGTCGAAAAACGCACCTTCCCGGTGTCTGAAACGGCTTACAAAGTCGGCGAATCGACCGTCGAAATCGGTGCCCATTACTTCGGCGAAGAACTGCAACTCAAAAAGCATCTGACCGAGCAGCAGCTGCCGAAATTTGGGTTGCGGTTCTTCTTTAAAGACGCCTACCAAACATTGGCCGAAGGCACGGAAGTCGGCGGCAGCGAGTTCTTTGCGGCGCCCAGCTATCAAGTCGACCGAGGGCGGCTGGAGAATTATTTGGCCAAGCTGGTCACTGAAATGGGAGCCCACATTTTAGACGGTTCGCGGATCAAAGAGGTTTCTTTGGATTCGTCCGAGAACGGCACGCGGGCGACTCGTCACAAAATTTCATACCTGCACAACCGCCAGCCGGCTTCCATCGAGGCGAAATGGATCGTCGACGCCAGCGGACGAGCCAGCTTCTTAAAGCGAAAATTGAATTTGGCCGAAGACCTGAACCACGACATCAATGCCGTTTGGTTTCGCTTGGACCAGAACATTCAAATTGACCAATGGTGCGACGACCAAGATTGGCAAGCCGCTATCGGCAAGGTCCCACGTCGTTGGCTCAGCACGAATCACCTGATGGGCGAGGGCTACTGGGTGTGGCTGATCCCACTGGCAACCGGTTCGACCAGCGTTGGGATCGTGGCGGACCCACGAGTGCATCGCTTGCAGGACATGAACACGTTTGAAAAAGCAATGGCGTGGCTGGAGCAGCACGAACCCGAATGTGCGGCGGCGATCGAACCGGGTCGAGCGGGCATGCAAGATTTCTTGGCGGTCAAAAAGATCTCCCGTGGAGCACGTCAAGTCTTCTCGGCTGACCGCTGGGGGTTGGTGGGCGAAGCGGCGGCGCTCTTGGATCCCTTTTACAGCCCGGGCAGTGACTTCATCGCCATCGGCAACACGATGATCGGGAAATTGATCGAAGATGACCTTGCCGGGCGTCCGATCGTGCAGCTGGCTCCGACGTTGCAGAGCATTTTCCTAACGCTGTTTCAGAATAATCTGCTGACCTACCGCGACCAGTACCCGCTGTTCGGCAACCCTCGCATCATGGCGTTGAAGTTCGTGTGGGACTACGCGGTTTACTGGGGCTTCCCGGCGCTGCTGTACTTCAACCAAAAGCTTACCGACGTCAGCTTCATCCAATCGCTGGCGACCGGCATCGAAGAGATTCGCGAGATGAATCTGAAGATGCAAGATTTCTTTCGCGAGTGGCACGAGGCCGATCCGAACGTCAACGCGACGGCGGCTTTCGTCGACCAGAGCGAGATCGAGATCATGACGCGGCTGAATCGCGAACTGAAAGAACGCTTGCCGGATGACCAACTACGCGAGCGTTTTGAAACGAACGTCGTGCTGATCCGTGATCTGATGTTCGAAATCGCTCAACGAGTCAAACGCGTGCAGCCGACGCTCAAGGGCGAATCCAAATCGAACATTCCTGAAACCGCGGCCACCGAAAACCGGCTATGCCAAGTTTTTGAAACGCTGAACATGTAGCGATCGAATCAACGATTCACTCGATGCCGTGAACTTTCTCCGCTCAGCCGCAGCAACCTTTCCACTCAACACAAACGATCAACCATGAACAATTCCAAACGCGACTTGACGATTCTCGGCGGCGGCCTCGCCGGCCTCACGCTCGCGCTCCAATGCCGACAAAAGATGCCCAACGCATCGATCACCGTTCTCGAAAAACGCGTCCACCCGGTACCCGAGGCGGCTCATAAAGTGGGCGAATCCACCGTCGAAGTGGCCGCGCATTACTTTGGCACGATGCTGGGGTTGAAAGAACACATTGCCGACCAACAGCTGCCCAAACTGGGGCTGCGATTCTTCTTCCCCGCAGGCGACAACTCGCGAATTGAAGAACGCCGCGAACTGGGCGGCAAACGCTACGCTCCCTGTCCCAGTTACCAATTGGATCGCGGCCGGTTTGAAAATCATCTGGGCGATCTTTGTCGCGAGCGCGGGATCGAGTTCATCGATCGGGCCAATATCAAATCGGTGGAACTCGGACGCGACCAACAAGTGACCTACGAAATAGATCGGAAACCGACGACCGTTACGTCTCGCTGGGTAGTCGACGCCAGCGGACGGCGAGCGTTATTGAAACGCCAATTGGGAATGCAAAAAGAATCGCCCCACATCGGCAACGCGGCTTGGTTTCGATTCGACAAGCACATCAAAATCGACGACTGGTGCGACGATCCAGCGTGGTCCGAAGGCCACGCTGGCAAGACGGCTCGCTGGTACAGCACCAATCACTTGATGGGGCAGGGCTACTGGGTTTGGTTGATTCCGTTGGCATCGGGTTCGACCAGCATGGGCATCGTCGCGGCGGAAGAGTTCCACTCGATCAGCGACTTCAACAGCATCGACAAAGCCCTCAGATGGCTCGAAAAGCACGAACCGCAGTGTGCCAACGCGGTGCGCGAGAACTTGGACAACCTGCAAGACTTCCGCGCGATCAAACGTTACGCGGTCGAATGCGACCAAGTGTTTTCGGGCAAACGTTGGGGCATCACGGGTGAAGCCGGTTTTTTCCACGACCCGTTTTACTCGCCCGGCAGCGACTTCATTGCGTTTTCGAACACGTTTTTGACCGACCTGATTTCGCGCGACCTCAGCGGCAAAGGCTACCGCATCCGAGCGTACTCGTACGATCGGATTTTCAAGCGTTTTTACTACGGGACCGCGTCGGCGTACCAAGATCAATACTGCATGTTCGGCAATCCCACCGTGATGCCCGTCAAAATCTTGTGGGACTACATGATCTACTGGTCGATCACCGGTTTCATCTTCATGCAAGATCAGATGTGTCGGCAAACGATGTACCTTCGCAACTTGCGACGCTTAACACGGCTGGGCGACATCAATCACTACATGCAATCGTTCTTTCGCGACTGGCATGAGGCCACCCAAGACGTCGAGGCGTCAGGCATCGTAGACATCTCACAGATTCCACTGATTCGAGAATCGAACCAGCGGTTGATCGACGACATGAGCAACGGCCAGTTCAACCAACAGTTCGGCGAAAACGTGCTGCAGCTGGAAACGTTAGCCCGCGAGATCGTGCAACAGTCTGGCCTAGATCGCGAGTTCCCTTTCAAGGCCAAGCAATCCGCATCGACGCAAAGCGGTACTTTCGAAACGGTCTTCGCCTCGATTAAAGCCGAACGCGAGCCCGCGTTGCAGTCGTAACATTGACGAGCCCCACAGAGAGAGACAAACAAAAGCGCGTCTGACTTAATGCTTTTTGGTTTTGCTTTTCGAGAAGCCAGACACACGCAAGTCGACACGGGGCAGAGCGAATTGTGGATTTTTGGCGAGGCGGCCAGCATTGACCAACGTCAACCCGAGGTAAAATCTTAAAAAACGGTAGGCTTGCCACGAAACCGTCGCAAGCCTTGTTTTTTCGAGTACCCGAGGCGGGACTTGAACCCGCACGTCCGTAAGGACACAGGATTTTAAATCCTGAGCGTCTGCCAATTCCGCCACTCGGGCATGAGTGTTTTCCAGAGACTGGGGGTGGCCGCTCTGGGGCAAATAACGCACTGCAAACTTGGCGATTTGCGGCTTCTCTTCACCTTCTTAACGTTACCGGTTTTTGGTTCGCTCGCCAAGTGGTGCTTGGCCAACAATTCTCACTCCCGAGCTCCAAATGTTGATCGGAAATTCAAAACCTCAATTCAAAACCTCAATTCA
>CAZROJ010000058.1:1208-24127 GCA_964601665.1 uncultured Pirellulaceae bacterium | reverse complement strand
ACCATCGGATGGATGGCTGAGTCTGGTTTAAGGCACCGGTTTTGAAAACCGGCGTGCGGGTAACCGTACCGGGGGTTCGAATCCCTCTCCATCCGCTTTTCAAGGGTTTCTCTGATTCGAAAACGCTCCCTTCTTTGATTCATCACAGAATGAAATCACAGAACAGGAGCTTTTTTTATGGGCCGTTCTCCGAAGGCTTCGCATTGAAAGCAAGCCAAGTTCGAGTGCTTAACACTTGATGGCAAACGGATCAGGCCAGGCGAAGACTTAGTGCTTATCCCAAAACTCAAAATGCCCGCGGCTAGCTCCGTCGGCTCACACTCGTGCTGCGTCGCGTGGTCACTCGAACCCGAATTCGTCCAAATGCACTTCGTCGTCAGAGCTCAGGCAGGGCGTAAACGGCTGCCGAGTGTGCTCGAAGAACAGCGGCTTAAGCTTGTCGAAGCTCTTTTGGGCGCGCTGCTCGCCCATGCGAAAGAGGTCCGGGATATGGGTCACGTCGTCCAAGCTCCAGCGCTCTTTCATCTGAAAATTGATATGGTGATAGTGATCACCCAGCAGAAATTTTAACGGTAAGTGGATACCTTGCACCTGCGACGTCCCCATCACGTCCGCGACGCGCGACGCCCAGTACAGCAAACCGGCGTCAGCACCAGGCGGCGACAGAGAAAACTGGGCTCGTCCCGTTCCCACAGAAAGCAAATGCACGTTGTTGGGGCTCAGACACCCCACTTCTTGACTCGCGGAATTCTCGAACTGCTGAATCCTGATCGCCTCGGCAAACGCCAACAGACTGGGATCGGTCGCCCAGACTCCTCCGTCAATGTAGGCGTTGTCGCCGATTGTTTTATGAGGGAAATAGGTCGGTGCCGCGGTTGCTGCGATCACAACGTCCGAAATTTTCAAGTCTTGATCGTGAATGCCCTTGGGCAGGTGGCGGGATCGAAACACATGCGGCTCGCCGCGTGTCAGATTAAACGACGGAATAATCAATCGCGTTGTTTCCGCGTCCTTCATCGTCAAATCACCAAAGCCTTCATCGAACGCTTCTTGCAAGGTGAACGGGCAGAACCGTGCGCGAAACGCGGTGTCCAATTGGCCGCCGGTTCGCCATCGAAAAACACGATTTGCGATTGGAAAAACGAACTTCATCGCCCCCTTGGCTTTGTATTTTGGGCGAGGCGTGAAGATCCTGCTCCCGTAGCGCACATAGAAGTCATGCATCTCAGCCGCAGGTCTACCCAACGCGAGTCCCGCTGCAATAATGCCACCCGTCGATGTGCCCGCGATCAGATCAAACGACTCCGCAATTGGCTTGCCCAACCGCTGTTCCAAATCGTTAAGGAAAGCCGTAATGAAAGCTCCGCGAATGCCTCCCCCAATCAGCGACAGAATTTGAAAACGTTTCATTGATTGGCCGTTCTTTGATGGATGGCGTCGGTGACATTCATTGAAATGGGAAAGCTAAAATTTCGATTATTCGCTTGGATCCGCAATACCGCCCAGCAATTTCGCTGGACGAACAGTACTTGCTACTTGCTATCGTATGCCGATTTTGGCTTGTTCTTGTTTGACTTTTTTGGGTTTCTTCGCGGTGGAGCTTTAAACTCGAACGCGTCGCCGATCAACTCTTTTGCTTCGGCTTGCTGACTTGGATCTAGCTGACTAATGAGTCGCTCGCGAGCTTTGGCACGGAGCTTGGCGATTTCCCCTTGCAAATCCCGTTCGATTTTTTGTTCTTCAATCTTTAACGATCGAACTTGCTGATCGGTAATCCCTAAACTTGATTTCACGGGATCCTCAGTCAACAAATCGACAAAGCTCTGCCGTCGCAGCAATGCTTGTACTTGGATCTGTTTGAGCCTCTGAATCTGCTTCGGCAAAAGGACATCTTCGAGCTCATTTCGTGCCTTGGCTCGCATCTGAGAAATTTGTTGAATCAATTTGTCCCGATCTGTGAGATCCAACCCCTTGATCGCTTCAGCCGAACGTCGCTGAATCTCGCGATTGAATTCTTGAATCTGTTTGTACTGATCGTCCATCATTTCGATGTCTTCGCGGACACTCGGGTCAGCAAGCAAACCAAGTGATATCCCCGCCGTACCATACCGGCTGGCCGTTTCGCCGACGGGACGGTTTAGTGCGATATCGTTGAGCATCGGAATCATCGCTTGGAGTTCGGCGTTTCCATTTTCTCCATAGGCCAAACGTTTCACGCCGCCCATAAATTGGTCGTACTCATTTCGCGATTCAAAAATCCCAATCGGCCCCGTCTGGTCAGCAGATTTTTGACCCAACACGGTCGATGAAAACAAGACACAGACAATACCGAAAACACGAAGCATCCTCATTTTGAACTCCCTCAAAAACAATAAAAAAAATGAGTGGCATTGCTGCAAATAACCCGACTAAGAACCTACCCCACAACTCATGAGCCGTTTTGGCGCAAGGTTCTAAGTTGACGCCACCTAAGCCAGTTGTTGGATATCCTCCAAACGTCCCGCCATCAAGGCAGCAATCGGTTTGCCCATTTTAGTTTTTGCTAAAACGATTCGCGCAATTGAAACCAACGGCGTCGCTAAAAACATTCCGACGATACCCCAAATCAGACCGAAAAACATCAACGCCAACAAGAGACAGACAGGACTGACGTCAAAAGATTCTCCCATCACTCGAGTCTCCACAATGTTCCCGCTTACGAACTGCACGGCAACACACAAAGCCAAGCAAATTCCTGCCGCCCAAGGTGACATGCTCGAATTCAAAATCAGCAGTGGCATCGGCAGCATGGCACAAATCAGTGGGCCAATGTTTGGAATGAAATTAAGTAAAAACGCCAAAAAGCCAAACAAAATTGCCAACGGCACATCAAATACCCACAAAACAAACCCGAACGCCAGACCGGTGGCGACTGAAATGACAGTTTTCAAAACAAGATATTTGCGAATCTGATCTTCGACCTCGGCGAAAAAACTATTTTCTTGCTTGGCGAGGCTATCGGCGGCGACCGTATCTTTGCTACCGACCAACAGGAAAAAAACAAATATCAAAACCAAGACACCGTAGGACAACAAATTGGTCAACGCACCGGCCAACCCCAACATTTGCGACTCGATCAAGCTTCGCGCGTACTCCAACAGTTCCGTTACCGCTCGAGTTGTGTTTTTGCTGGCCTCACCAAGCACTCCCGGCTTGGCATTTTCTTCATCAAGCGAATCGATACTATTGTCTGGCGACTTTGGTGACTCAGAGGAATTAGAAGACTCTGATAAAATTGGTGATACTTCAAATTCTTCCTTCGCTGGAACGGGAACTTGGGCCAGCGAAGTTTCCTCAGAATCGGTGCTGGTCGAATCCGGCAGACGATCGACAACCCATTTTGAAACGTGCTCGAGTCGTTCTTCGTAAACGCCAATATTGCCCGTCAGGTCGCCGATGCTCGCCACAACCGAAACCGCGAACGTTGTGGTAATCAGTAAACCGACAAGGAAAGCCGCCGCATAGGCAATGTACCGCGGCATGTTCAGTCGTTGCTGCAGATAGCGAATAATCGGGCGGCAACCGATCGCGATAAACACAGCAATGATGAACGGCAACAGGACGGTTTTCAACAGCGCCAAGCTAACCCCAACCGCGACGGTCGCCAACAAAACCAAACAAACGGTCTGTGTTTTCTGCATATCTTATTCCGTACCTTTGTCCACCAAATTTCAAACGCTGCCCTAGCCGAATCGTTGCTCACAAGTCACCCCGCTTGGCTTCGCTCCTGCAAAATCGCCAAATGATGCCGCACATGCCCGGCCATCAGGAAGGCCAACGCTCGTAGCGAAATCGGTTTCCCGTCAGCCTTGCCAGACCGTCCCCAAGCCAACTCGGGCGCCCGTTTCAACAAAAAAACATGCGAATTCCGACAGGCCTCAAACTCGTCGATCAAATCGTCGCGGCTGACCAAGTTATAATCGGCATTGACCACGAATTCATCTTGATCAAACCCTGGCAAATCCGCGTCGTCACTGCCCAAAATCGTTGCTGCTCGATACCCCATGACTCGTTCTGTATCGATGCAATGGCCCAGCACCTGTTTGGGTGTCCAAGTGTAGGGCCCTTGCAGCGATTCCAAAGCAGCGACATCGAACTGCCGAATCACCGTTCGAACTTCACTCAATTGAGCCCACAAGACTTCCATCACATCGGACTCGGGCACCAAAGAAATATAAGCTTCGAAATAAGGCTCATACTCTGACGGGGCAGGGCGGTTGTTCATTCGGGTCTCCGATTATCAATTATGACAGGACGTTCATCGTAGCAACTTGATACCAAAAAACGACCTGAGGTTTATTTTGGATGGCCCGGCAATTTCCCATGCTTTGCTCGCTTTACGCTATCGGGCTAAACTGTCAAAATGAAGCCTCACAATCAGGCCAGCAGGCGGATCTTGATCGGCCTACGGCAAAATTGATTAAGCTCCCGTTTTTAAAGAAAACTCAATCACTGCCTCGACTATCATTCGCTCAACGACCACGACTCAGATTTTTCAACTTAATGCTTAAACCCTTCAAAATTTGCGTCTTAATATCTGGTGGCGGAACGACGCTTAAAAATTTACTTGAGCACTACGACTCGGGCCAGTTGGAACCGCAAATTACCCATGTGATTTCCAATAACACAAATGCCGGAGGCCTGCAGCACGCCGAACGGGCCGGCATTGATTCAAACGTCATCGACCATCGCGATTTTGATAGCGAACGTGAATTCAGCGAAGCCATTTTCGAATCGATACGACTGGCCGGCGCCGATTTGGTCGTCATGGGAGGCTTCCTGCGTCGCTTGCAAATCCCGGACGACTTCATCAACAAGATTATCAACATTCATCCCAGCCTGATTCCCTCGTTTTGCGGCAAAGGCAACTACGGAAAACGTGTCCATCAAGCGGTGATTGATTATGGCTGCAAGGTAACCGGATGCACGGTCCACTTCGTCGACGAACACTACGACCACGGCCCCATTATCGCTCAAAGCACCGTCGAAGTGAAAACTAGCGACAACGCCCAAGAGCTGGCCGCCCGAGTTTTTGAAGCCGAATGCGAACTTTACCCGCAAGTGATTAACGCACTCGCCCAAGGCAAAATTTCCGTCAACGACCGAACCGTCGAGTGGATCTAGACCATGTCTGAATCTGAATTGGACCGCTTTAAAACGCAAATTTGTGAAATTGGTCGGCGCGTTCACGCTCAAGGGCTAGTGGTTGCCAACGAAGGTAATCTCTCAATTCGCCTCGATGACGATCGCGTGTTGTGCACGCCAACCTTGCAGAGCAAAGGCTTTTTGAAGCCGGAAGATTTATGCATCGTCGACTTGTCAGGCCAACAAATTGAAGGCACTAAAAAATCGACCAGCGAGATTCGTTTGCACTTGGAAATTTATCGCCAGCGCGATGACATCCGCAGCGTTTTGCACAGCCACCCGCCGCACGTTTTAGCCTTCGCGATCACGGGACAACCGATCCCGACTGGAATCCTTCCTGAATCCGAAGTGTTCTTGGGCAAAGTTCCCATGACTCCTTACGTGGCCCCCGGCAGCCAGACTTTTGCCGACACGATCATTCCGCACGTCCACGACACAAACACAATTGTGCTGGGCCATCACGGCGCCGTCAGTTATGACGTCGATCTGGAACGCGCCCTTTGGTGGACTGAAATACTCGACGCGTATTGCAGAACATTAATCTTGGCCAAACAACTCGGCCCCCTGCAACCGCTCACCGAAGCACAACGCGCCGAACTCCAAGAACTACGCTTGGGCTGGGGCATGAAATAACTCTTTGCCTAGTGGAACTCGATCGAATTAAAAAAACAAAAGTTGCCCAAGGACGGTCTTTGTAAAATTAATCTTCGAATTCGTCTTCGAGAATATCGGCGTCGCGTTCGGTGATTTTCACGCGGCGAATTCCTTGAGCCTTGCCTGTGTTGGCATCGACCTCGATCACGACGCCCGAGATTTCTACTTGCTTTTTGGCCACGTCAAAAGGAACTGGTTTGAAGGTCATTGTGGCTTCCAGAACCTTCTCAATTTTTCGCCCTAAAATACTCAGGTGCGGGCCCGTCATGCCGACGTCGGAAATGAACGCGGTCCCGCCCGGCAAAACCTGTTCATCGGCCGTTGGCACGTGCGTGTGCGTTCCGCAAACCGCTGTCACTCGTCCGTCCAAATGACGCCCCATCAGCTGTTTGTCACTGGTCGCTTCGGCATGAAAGTCGCAAAACCTGATTTTCACCGATTCTGGAATTTCATCCAAAATCGCATTGGCTTTGTGGTAAGGACAATCAACTGGCTTCATAAAGACTCGGCCGATCAAACTGAACACGGCCACTTCTTTTCCCGTCTCCGACCGAACAATCGTCCAAGTTTTCCCCGGAGCCTCGGCGGGGTAGTTCGCCGGTTTGACGATGTTGTCTTTGCTTTCGAGCACCTGGATGATGTCCCGCTTGCGATAGATGTGATCGCCCAAGGTCACACAATCAACGCCCGCCGCAATCAAACGTTTGTAGATCGTGGGCGTGATTCCGGAACCCGATTCCGAATTTTCACCATTGGCGATTACCAAATCAATCGACTCTTGCCGCCGGAAACCCGGCAATGCCTGCAAAACGATTTCAACGCCCGGCTTACCAACAATGTCACCAATAAAAAATATTCTCACGAAAGGCTTTCGAGGGTCTGCGTGCACTGCAAAAAAACGTTTTGCAACTTGTCAATTAATAAACGACTATTTGGCGAGTTCAGTAAACCGAGACTCGCGGATCACTACCACCTTGACCTCGCCCGGATACGACAATCGCTCCTCGTACGCCGACGCAATTTGCCGGCACACCTTGGCCGCTTTGGCGTCATCGGTATCACTAGCACTGGCAATCACGCGAACTTCGCGACCGGCTTGCACCGCATAGGCTTGACGCACGCCTTTGAATTCTTTGGCGATCTGTTCGAGTTCTTCCATGCGTTTGATGTAGCGGTCCAACGATTCGCGACGAGCGCCCGGCCGCGAGGCACTGCACGCATCGCCGGTTGCCACAACCACCGTGTAAGGGTACTCCGCCAAAATCTCATCGTGATGACCATAGGCCGCATGCACGACTTCTTCACATTCGCCATACCGCTTAAGCAGATCGGCTCCGATCTTGGGGTGTCCGCCTTCCATATCGTGGTCAGCCGCTTTACCGATATCGTGCAGCAAGCCGCAGCGTTTGGCCAGTTCCGCATCCAGCCCCATCATCTCGGCTAACATGCTCGAGATAAACGCGACCTCGATGCTGTGCCGTAAAACGTTCTGGCTGTAACTGGTACGAAAATGAAGTCGTCCCAATAGATTGATCACAGGCTTTTTCAAACCGTGAACGTTGACTTCCTGAGCCGCCTCGATACCTTTTTTGTGAATCAAAGCATCGATTTCACCCTGCGTCTCGGCCACAACTTCTTCAATTCTTGACGGGTGGATCCGGCCATCGGAAATCAATTTATTCAATGACAGCTTGGCCACCTCGCGGCGAACCGGATCAAAACCACTGACAATCACAACGCCGGGCGTGTCATCAATAATGACATCGACGCCCGTTTCCTTTTCGAAAGCCCGAATGTTACGGCCTTCGCGACCAATAATTCGCCCCTTCATGTCGTCGTTAGGAATATCGACGGTGCTGGTCGTGTGATCGGACGTGTGAGACGCGGCGAATCGCTGCGTCGTCATCATGATTAGCTCGCGCGATTTTTCTTCGCAAACTTCTTTGACTTTCTTTTCGTGATCAAGAATTCGACCACCGACTTCGGATTCAAGTTCATCTTCCAACAGCTTCAGCAACCGGTTCGTCGCTTCTTCCTTGCTGAGCCCCGTCATCTTGTGCAATTCGTTGCGTTGACGTTCGAGGATCTCGGCTAAGTCTTTTTCAGTTTGTGAAACTTGTTCCAGCTTCGTTTTGATTCGGTTTTGAGTAGACTCGATAAACTGTTCTTGCTTTTTTAGGTCGTCGGCCTGTTGCTTGATACCCGTTTCGCGTTTGTCCAACTGGCGTTCGCGTTGGTGCATTTTTTCGCGTGACTTGCCTAGCTCACGTTCGGCGTTGGCTTCCAGCTTGAGCGTTTTCTCTTTGATACCGATTTCGGCATCTTTTAGTTTTGCATCAGCAGCGCGCTGGGCGTCGTTAAGAATATCATTCGCCTTCACCTTGGCACCTTTGCCAATCGCGAGCGAATAAACAAGCAGAGTGCCGGCCCCTAACACGAGGCCAACAATGCCATAAATTATTTCCAGGTACATCCCATCACCATTTATGTTTGGTGCGACGGACCTGCCGAGATACTACGTGAGAATCAGTTTTTTGTTACTGTACCGTCACTTTTTGGAACGATCAAAGTCACAGCTGTCATCATCGATTGGTTTGCGTAAACGTTGACTTCTGCTGTACTTGTCCAGCTCCTTGGGAGCGTTCCAACTTGGCCGCGACATCCGCCGAAGCCCGGTCACTCGCCACGTAAGCCAGCGAGCGGTTGGAGAAAAACGCACCCAAACAGCCACCCAGCCAATGACGGGTAGCCACATCGCCCATTCCTCGGAGCCTCGCCCTCGCTGTCCAGCAGAAGCCGAACAGGAAAGTGGAAACGCAACTTGGAATAAGCGAATGTAGATGCTCAGGATGATGTAGATCAAATCCATAGCTTTTAATAGCTGAGTTTGCAACCGAGTGAACTTATGGTAACCAACTGAACTCAATTTTTCGTAGCATTACGACAGCTCAAATCGCCTGAATTCGCTGAGCGATTTATCACGGCAATTCGATATTGGGGTCGCAGATTTTGCTGTTAAAATTAAAGTTAACGTGCGAGAGACAGTCAAAATGCGTTGGAAACGCAACTGCCGCCCGATCGTTGGCCGTAGTGTATCTGGTTAGGCCGTACAATTCAACTTTAGTAACCACATTCATTTGGCTTCTGACCGAATTAGCACCGCGGCTGGTATTAATTCGAACTGCGGCAGCCAAAACCATTCTGTCCGCCCATCCACTCGCCGAAGAGCCATTCTTGACGTTTCATCTGCCCACCTCCATCGCCAACGAATTCCCACTCAAGCTTTGGTCGCCTTTTAAAACTCTAATCGCGGTCTCTGGAGGCGCCGACAGCGTTGCTCTCGTACGCGGCATGTTGGAAATACTTGACGGCAAGCCGACGACGACCCTCGCCGTACTGCACATCAATCATGGTATTCGAAGCGAAGAGTCGCAGGCCGATGCCCAGTTCGTGAGGAACATCGCAGTCGACCATGGGCTTGAATTTCACCTTATTGAATTCACCCCAGCCAATCTCAGTCTCACGCCGGACGACCCGTCCGAAGAATCGATGCGGAACCGCCGGTACCAAGCTTTCAAAGAAACGGCAAAAAAAATTGGAGCGAGATACTTAGTAACCGGACACCACCGAAACGATCAGGTTGAAACGGTACTTTTTCGAATTTTTCGCGGGACCGGTGTCAGTGGACTCAAAGGCATTCCCAAATACCGCGTCGTTGATGACGCGCTCACCATCGTTCGGCCGCTTTTAAAAGTCAGCCGCCAGCAGATCCACGATTATCTCGCAACCATCGGCCAAGACTTTCGCGTTGACTCATCCAATCGCAGCAACGACTACACTCGAAATTTTCTTCGCAATGAAATTTTACCGCGTTTGGACCAACGGTTTGCAAACGTGGCAGAGGCCATCGCCAGACTAGCCGATCAGGCGAGCGAAATCGATGCAATCGTCGACGACGCAGCAACTGGTCTAGAAAACCTAATTGTTCAACAATCAAAAACGCTGGTTACGATCGACCGCAACGGTCTCGCCAACGTGCCCGGTCCATTTGTTCAGCGACTGCTGGTAAATATTTGGCAACAACAGGGTTGGCCGCTGAAATCAATGAACGCTCACTGGTGGCGAACCCTGACCGAAGCTTGCCAACCATCAAACTCGACCAAGCCCGACCAAAAATTTAACTTGCCAGGCCTCGTCTCAGCCGAATTCTCCGCATCGGTCATCCGATTCTCGTGCCCCAACTGAATCGAGGGGCCGAAACGATGGGCCACAATTAATGCGACCCGCCATTGATCGATTGCACTTTGTAGCCACCGCGACTCTTGAAGTAGAGCCCCAACACGATGTAGCTCACCAGCATAATGATCGGAAAAATGCACATGCTGGCCAATGCACTTTGCGTACTGCCTTCGGACACTTCCTTCAAATGCTTTCCTGCCTCCTTTTGATCAACGGCTGGCAACTCTCCAATCGCCGCCGTCATATTGTCGTCATCGATTTTCTGATAAGGAATCATCGAAAACAGTTTTTCGTCCTTCACGACGCTTAAACTTTCGCCATCAAACACCGACGGCACCAGTTCAGCCATTTCAGCATCGGCGCTGACGGCAGCAACCGCCGACTGACTCTGCAATGCTCCAATGTAAGGCGCACCCAAAACTCCTACCCCAAGCATGCCAATGCCTCCCAAAGCGTTCAGCGTCAAAGCGCCACCTTTGGGCGTCTGTTCGCCAGCAATTCCAAGCATCGTTGGCCAAAAAAAAGTTTTGCCAAATGCGTAAATCGCCGCAGCAGCAAAAATCACCATGCCCGATGCAAACGAGAGCCAATACAGGCCGGCGATCGCCAAGATCGAGCTTCCGATCAACAAACCAATCGGGCTGACCGCGTGCACAATCGGCCCAGCGAAAAACCGCAACACCATCATGATCACCGACGTGTAGACCAATACCAACCCAGCATCAAATCCGTTAACCGATGCAACGTTTTTCATGATCTCTTCGATCCAACCGTCGGTACCAATCTCAGTCGTCGCCAGCGGGATCATGATCAACGCCATAAAGAACAACAGCTTGTTCCCCAAGGCTCGCGTGTAGAGCCCAAAGATTAACGCCAGCAAGCCAGAACCAATCGCAAAAATCGTTTCGTTGGGAACTAACGACGTGATGGGATAAGTTTTGGTTGGGAAAGTCGTGTTCAACTGCAACGTGATCAAAAACATCGCAATCGCAGCCCCCAAAAAACCGAACTCGGCCAACATCTCTCGATACGACACGCCGGACGCGACTCGTTCTTGAGCAGGAAACTCGCGCCCGATCAGCATCAAAAAGAAAATAACCGCCGGCGGAATAATGATCGCGATTCGAATCCACCAATCGACGCCCTGATCACCGAAGAACTGACCAACCACTCCACCAGCACCAATCGCGATCGTAATCAATCCACAAATGGCCAAACCGCCGGGCCAACCCGCATGCAAAATGTTCAGCCACTTGGTTTTATTTTCTTTGAACATCGTCGCCACGATCGGGTTGATGTACGCCTCAACCGTTCCATTAGACAACCCCAAAATCAAACTGCCCCAGTAAAGCAGTCGGTACCCCAGGTCCGGATTGCCTTGGCCGCCATCGGAAACGAAAAACGCAGCAACCGCCATCGCCGACCAAATGATGTAGCCCAAAAACGAAATTACCATCGCGGTTTTGTAACCAATTTTGTCAATGAACAAACTGAAGGCGATAATGCTGATGGCAAAGGGCCAAATCCCCATCCCAAGAAGCTCACCAACCGCCACGTCCGACAAGCCGAACTCGTCCTTCCATTCGCCCAGCAGAAAGATCCGGGACACAAACGCGAAGGCTGTCGTGATCAGAGCCAAGAAACAGCCCCAAAACAGTTTTTTATCCGGTCCAGATTCAGCCATCTTTTTATCGTCCTATGGGAAATTATCGGCAGCCCAAAAACAAGGCTGGGGCGCCACCAGCTCCACTAGCCGCCGAATAGCGACCAGCTTTTTTCACTTACAACTTCCCAATAGACTAATTCAAGCCAGCAACAAATGCTATCACTCGGCCGCTGGCCAACCGCAGTTAGATCGCAAAGCTGCCACCAATCATCCGCAATCGCCATACCTTGCCCAGCCTGTTGATTTTAAACCCCGGCTGCTGAGGCGATTGAACTTTAGCGTTTTCTCGCCAATCCCAAGATGTATAGGGAAATTGCCCGCAAACTACTACTATCGGCTCTTCATTCTCGCTATTCCCACCGACGTCGCGGATCGCTTTGTGAGTTTCCTCCGATACCCAGTTCGAATTCCACCCACGCGCCCGAAGGTATTCGGGCTGGGCGGCTTCGTAAAGATTGCGATCGTGATCGCGATGCTATCGGGTGCGGGCTGGCTGTTTTTTCAAAACACGGTCCACAGTAAATTAACCGGCGCGGTCGCAGACAAAATCCAAACGTTCGTCCAACCGCTCGGAATGACGTCCCAGATTGGCGGCGCCCATTTTAATCAAGGCGTCGGCCTTTCGCTGGACAACGTTTCGCTCGAACTGCCATCGACCTCGCAGCAACCCAGCTCCAAACTTTCGATTGCTCAAATACAAATCCACTCCAAATCGACACTCACCGATTTAGTTTCCGGTTCACTCCAACCGCAAGCGATCGAGCTCAAACGCGCAAAATTCCAGATCGTTCGCGACCCCAGCGGCACCATCGACCTAACACCCGTCGTCCAACAGCTGGCCAATTTCCCTCGCCCGGCCGGCCAAAAACTTGCGCCCATTGTGCTGCGAGACAGTGAAATTCAATTTTTCGATCTTGGGCAAAACTTACCGTCGGTTCAATTGACCAACGTAAATTTTGTCGTCTCACCCAAACAGCATCAGAGCAGCCGCCTCATTCACATCCAAGGCGAATTCCGAACACCTGCCATTTCCAAAATCACCGTCAGCCTTTTTGTCAATCTGGACAACCAAGACTGGCAGGCGCAACTTACGGCTGACCAAGCGACCATTTCCCAGCAAATCATCGACTCGCTGCCGCCTTCAATCGCCGGCCAAATCGCTCAACCCGACAGCCTATCGGGAACGTTGAGTTTTTCCGCCACCGCCGATAGCCGTCATGGCGATAACGCACTGCCAAGATTCGAATTGAATGGCCGCTTGGAACGATTTTCTTTAGATGACTCACGTCTGCCGTTGCCGCTACGCGACTGCTCGGCAACGTTCTTAATCAACAACGACGGAGTCGTCGTCCAAAACGCCGCCGGCACACTCGAGGGGCAGAGCACCTTCAACGTTAGCTATGTGCAATCGGGTTTGCTGCAAAAAACGGCCTGGCGTTGCAAGGGCGACGTCAAGCAATTTTTGTTTGACCGGCGTCCTCGATTACGACCGTGGCTGCCCAAGTTTTGCGATAAATTTTGTCGCGATTTTTCGCCCACTGGAACCAGCGACATCTCGTTTGACCTTTCGCACGATGGTAACAAATTATCGCGGACGATTACCGGCATCTTGACCGACATGTCATTCTCGTTCATTCGAATGCCTTACCGCGTCGACCATTGCACCGGCCAAGTGAAACTGGTCAATGACCGTTGTGATTTTGTCCTGCGGTCAAAAATCGAAAACCAACCAGTTGGTTTGCACGGCTTTGCAAACAATCTTGGCCCGGGCCTGCTCCCCACCTATCAAGTCAATTTACAGGTACCCGGCAGCGTTCGCATTGACGAAAAACTGTTGACCGCGGCCGATGCACAGCCGAAACTTGCCGAAGTCGTCCGAGCCTTCAATCCGACGGGACGAGTCGGCGGCAGCGGCACGATCGAACGCCGAAAACCCCTAGGGCCGATTGAAAAACGATTCGAACTGCGTCTGAGCGACTGCAACATTCGCCACAAAAACTTTGACTATCCGATTTACAATGTTGCCGGAAATGTCTCAGTCAAAAACTCCAGCTACGTGTTTAAGAATTTAAGCGGAAACAACAGCAGTGGTTTTGTTGATTGCCAAGGCGTTTGGAACGCCCGCGAAGGACTCAACCTAAACTTTCAATGCCGATCGATCCCACTCAACGACCAACTGCGACTGGCCCTAAAACCCGAGATCCAAGCAATCTGGCAAGGCTTCCAACCGCGCGGAACCATTGACCAACTAAACGTCGCGATGACCATGCCCGTTGGTGCCAAAGAGGTCGAATTGGATGTCGAAGCGACGCTGCCCGAAGTATCGGACGCCAATTCGAACTACGTATCGATTTTCCCAACTTGGTTTCCCTACAAGATCAATTACTTGGCTGGCAAAATCAACGTTGGGCATGGGCGTATTGTTTTGACCGATATGAGCGGCAGGCATAACTCGACAACGCTCGCCTGTCATGGCCGCGGATCCTACTCGGATGCATCGTGGTCGCTGCGACTCAAAAACCTATTGGTTAACTCGTTGCAAGTTGACGCTGACTTATTGGCGGCGGTGCCAAAATCCATGCAAACGCCGCTGGCTCAACTTCGTTTCTCCGGCCTGGCAAACGTGAACGGCCAGATCACGCTCGGCGGCGCAAAACAATCCAATCAGTTCAACCAACGACAGCCCCGGTCAAACAACCCGCGTCCATCCACTGGAAATACGATTCAACTGGTCAGCCACCTTTCGACCGACGCTGGCGATGACAGTCGGTACGATGCTCAAGTTCAAGATTCGAAGTCCAGCATGGCTTGGAACGTGACCGTCAACATGGCGCAGGCCAGCATGCTGGTTGGCTTGCCTTTGAAAAACGTATTCGGCGGCGTGAAATTGACGGGCATTTACGATGGAGAAACTGTCGTCTGCAATGGCCAAGTCGACTTCGATTCATTGACGGCTTACGACAATCAAGTCACCAACGTCACCGGTCCGTTTAAAATCGAAAATCACCGCGTCAGCGCCGGAACGTTCGTAAACGCAGAAACTCGAATGCCTTCACAGATGCACGCGTCAAATATCCGGACAGGCCAACCTTCTTCTCGCCAGATCAACACCGCCAATTCCATCTCGGGAATTTTGCACAAAGGCGTCGTTCGCTTGGACGCTCAGATGAACACGTCGACCAAGGGCGAGTTTTACTTACAAACAACCATGGCGGACGGTTGCCTGTTGACTGCCTGCCAAGAATTAGCGCCGGACTTGCAAGACGTCTCGGGCCACTCTTTCGCTCAATTTAGAATGCAGGGCGACGCGTCGGGCACCCATTCGCATCGCGGCAACGGCACGATCCAACTGCGAGACGCAAAAATCTACGAACTTCCAGTTTTCATCTCGCTGCTAAAAATTCTTAACGTCCGCCAACTAACGCGAACGGCCTTTGATTCGGGTGACATCGAATTCCAAATCATGGGCGAACGAATCATCTTCGATCGAATGGAATTTACCGGCGACGCCATTTCGCTGATCGGCAACGGCGAAATGAATTTGGACTGGGACATTGATCTGGATTTCTATTCAGTCATGGGCCGCAACAAAATTGAAATCCCGCTGATCAGCAAACTCTACCGCGCCGGCAGCCAACGAACGCTCGCGATCAAAATCGACGGCAAACTGGACAACCCGCGGACTCACCGTCAAGTGCTACCCGAACTCAACGACAACCTGAACCGTTTGTTCAATGGCCAACAAAAATCGCTGGCCCGACAAATCAAACCACTGCCGGCACGCCCTTCAACCACGAACCAGCCGATCCATTTGGGCGAGAGTTATTTCCAGCAGCCCAGCAACCAACCCATTCAATTTCCCAATCGACTACGGCGTTAAACGATCGGCCCAAGCCAAAGGCAGACCCAGATTTCCGCCGACCTTGGCGTGGCGCGGAAACGTTCCATTGGGTTGTTCGTGAATTCCCCCTAGCAACAGCCACGACCTTCACTTTACTTCCAAAAAACTTGAATTAGCCACCAACAACCGCTATCGTAAAACCCGGTCGAGCCTGAATATTCGTTTCCCAAGGCCGCCTACATTTGCCAAAATTATTCAAGTTTAGCGGTCGATACGATTCGGAATTTGGTTTGATTAAAATGAAGTACACCGAGTGAAGGTCCTATGAGCTTATCCCACAACTAGTGAGCCGACGGCGCTAGCCGCGGGCATTTTGAGTTTTCGGATAAGCACTAAATAAAATACGGCTAACGAGAATTTTCGAAGATGCAGTATCTCAATACGATCATCGCCACCGCCATGACGGCCACCGTTTTGCTCGCCGCTCCAGTGCTGGGGCAAGACAATGCCAGCGACGATCGATCGCCAGAAAAAATCAAATCTCTGATGGCGAAATACTGCTTTGAATGTCACAACGCCGACGACCAAAACGGCGACATTCAACTCGACCACCTCAGCACTGACCTTACGACCGGCAACGATGCCGAAGGCTGGCACGCCGCGCTCGATGTCATCAACTCCGGTGATATGCCGCCCGACGATGCGATGCAGCCAACCGAAGATGAGCGCGAGCTGATCGTTGATTGGATTACTGAATCGCTGGACAAAGCGGCCGATGCAAAAAAACAAAAACAACAGACCGCCGTTCGACGACTGACCCGATCGCAATACACGAACTCACTGCAACAACTGCTGGGCGTGCCAGTCAATTTTGGCGACGTCCTGCCCGCCGACGGCAAGTCGGAAATGGGTTTCAGTAACAACGGCGACGTCCTGCAAACGACGTCTCTGCATCTGGACTACTACGAAAAAATTGCTCGCCAAGCTCTCGACCAAGCGATCGTCATTGGCGACCAACCCAAACCACTGCACTACAAGGTTACCTTTGGAACCAATATCGACCGCGAACGTCAAGGAGCCGAGGTGCGGGGCTACCAAGAAACACCCATCCTTCGACCACACTTCCTTGTCGAACGCGTCGGTGGCGACAAAACCCTTCCTGACGAACGAGATCGAATTGGCGTCGGCATGCGAGGTTCGGCCAGCGATCGCTACTTGATGACGCCCGGCGGCATGCTGCTCTATTCGGCCGTGCCGCACCGCGAACAAGTTCCAAAATCATGGCAAGGCCCCTCGCCCAATATCAAGCTGTTGTTCATGAAGAACTTCCCACGCGAAGGGAACTTTCGAATCAAAGTTCACGCCGCTCGCAGCAATGCATGGGACGTCGTCGGGCGACGCGACGGTTTGATTAGCCTCCGCGACCAAGTGCCGGCCGAACAAACTCAACAAACGATCAAGCTGACCGCCGACGCTTGCACCGCCACCGAGTCAATGGAATTAAAAGACGGCTGGCTGAGGCCCAAAAGCGTCGCGAAGGCCTGCGATGCGAAATTTGAATTTGAAACGCCCGAAACAGCCCTGTACCAGATCGACTTCGTTCACCCCTACGCCGAACAAGCCTTGATGCCGTCCTACCAGATCGTTATCGATGGCTATCGCAAACAAGAACGACTGCAACTGGACGACGCCGACGAAAACTCAACCGGAATCAATCGTCCGGTGACGCTTATCCAGCTGGAAAAAGGAAAACACTCACTCTCCATCGGCGGCCGTTTTTTCGTTGGCTTTCGCGAAGTCACGATCACGCCGCTGCCGGACGATCATCCGGTCACCGTCGAACTTAACGCGGAAATTAACAAGAACAAAGACAAGTTCGAAAACAAAACCCCGTCACTTCGAGCTTTCGCTGGCGGTCGAACCGATGATGGCATGGACTACGGAACGTTCGACGAATCGAAAACGATTGAAACCAAGCACGGCACATTTACCGACATCGAATTCTTCGGTCGCCTCGAAAACCTACCGCTGCCGTTTTACGATCCAGCCTCCAAAGATTCGCTGGCCAACATTTCGATCGTCGGCATCTGGAACGACTACCTGGTCAAACACCCCGGCGACTCGGGACCTCCGATCTTAGTCAAATCGATCGAGGTCGAAGCACCCTACTACCCAAACTGGCCTCCGCGCAGCCATACGGAAATTTTCTTCCCTCCTGAATCACCATCCGTCGAATTCGGCAGCGATTCGTACACGCGACAGCTGATTGAAAGCTTTGCCAGTCGAGCGTTTCGTCGGCCGGTCAAACAAACCGAAGTTGAACGGTACTTCCGGTTTTGGCAGGCGATCAAAAGCGACCATGACTCGTACGAAGCCGGAATCAAAGAAACGCTGGTCGCCTTGCTGTGCTCACCTAACTTTCTGTACATGGTCGAACCCGCCGAACCGACCGATGAGTTCCAACTTGCTTCCAAACTGGCTTTCTTTCTCTGGAATTCCCCGCCCGACCAAACGACCCTGAACTTGGCAGGCTCCCAAAAGCTACGGCAGAACCTGCGTGTTGAAACTCAACGTTTACTCGATTCACCCCACGTACGAAACATGGTCAATGGCTTTGCCTACGAGTGGCTGCGAATCGATCGCCACGAGAACATGAGTGTCAACATTAAGCGGTACCCGAGGTTTACGCGTTTTGTCAAATCGGACATGGCCGAAGAAACCTACCAGTTTCTCCACCATGTGCTCGACAAAAACCTCAACATCAACAGCTTGATCGAATCTGATTTCGCGATGCTAAACCAAAACCTTGCCGAGTTTTATGGAGTCGATGGAGTCACGGGTAATCATTTTCGACCGGTGAAACTCCCGCCCGGATCGCACCGTGGTGGGCTGCTTTCCCAAGGCGCATTTTTAACCGGCCACTCCGACGGCACGGATGCTCATCCGATCAAACGAGCAGTCTGGGTCAAAGAAAAAATCCTTGGCGATCCTCCGCCGCCACCGCCACCGAACGTGCCAGAGTTGGATCCGGACACGCCTGGCTTTGACAAATTAACGCTCAAACAAAAACTAGAACTGCATCGCGACAAGGATTCTTGCCGCAACTGCCACCAGAAGATCGATCCGTTTGGCGTCGTGTTTGAAAACTATGACGCCGTCGGTCATTTCCGTCCAACCCGTCGCAATAAATTGATCGACGCGACTTCGGTCCTCCCCGATGGCACAGCAATTAATGGCGTCGCTGAAATCAAAGAATACATTCTCCAACAAAAACAAAACGAATTTGCCACTTCGCTGGTCGAACATTTGTTTGCCTACGCCACCGGTCGCGATGTCACTTTCGCTGACGAAAAAGAAATCCAAGCCATCGTCGATCGTGCTCGACAACGCGGAAACGGTCTGCGAACGGTCGTCGAAGAATTAATCATGAGCTCTTCGTTTCGCGGCCAAGCAAAATAACCCAAGCCCACACTTCACTCAACTAACCGCAAGTAAAACACACCCCATCCGGTTGAAACCATGAGCAAAAAACCTTGGCAGCTTGATCGTCGCACCTTTCTTCGCGGTCTTGGCGTGACCTGCGCGTTGCCTTACCTCGAGTGCATGACGCGGACAACTTGGGGCGCATCATCGCTGGCTCAGTCGACGACTCCGCCCAAACGCTTGTGCTTTGTCTATTTCCCAAACGGCGTTGGCTTGCCACCGAAAAAGAGCCAAGCCCATGAAGAATGGAACTGGTTTCCGCTGGGGCAGGGCACCGACTATCGGCTAACAAACACACTGGCTGCACTCGAACCCTATCGCGAAAAAATGTCGATCCTCGGCGGACTCAGCCACCCCAACAGCCGCCGACTGCTCGGCCACCTAGCCGGCGACACTTGGCTGACCGCAGGCGACGTCCGCGGCAGCCAATACAAGAATCGAATTTCGGTCGATCAAAAAGCAGCCGAAACGCTGGGCAAAGACACCCGCTTTAAGTCGCTCTGTTTGTCCACCGACGGCGGCGTTGGTTACAAATCCCGGGTCTCCACGCTCTCTTTCGACGCCAACGGGAAACCCATCCCTTCAGAACATCGTCAACGAGAAATTTTCGAACGCTACTTCGCCCCCGGTGGCGGTGCGACAACGCAAGAGCGGCGCAAGAGTCTGGAGCAACGCAAAAAGATCGTCGATCTGATTCACGAAGACGGCAAACGATTGCAGCGGACCGTCGGTAAAAACGACTCTGAAAAGATTGACGAGTATCTGACCTCCGTCAACGCGATCGAAGAACAAGTCCGCCGCAACAAGCACTGGTTGGACATTCCGATGAAAGAGTTTGACGCCGACAATTTGGATTTCAATGTCGACGCAGCCATCGATCCGCAAGCCTACATTCGTGCCACCATCGATATGATGGTGTTAGGATTCCAAACGGATATGACTCGCGTGATGACGTACATGATGGCCCGCGAGGACGGCATGGGATTGGGCGAAAACTTCCCCAACCTGGCCCTCGGCATCAAAAAAGGCCACCACACCATTTCGCACGACAAATCCAAAGGACACTGGCAAGAGTGGGGCAGTTACGACGCTTGGCTCGCCAGCCAATTTGCTTACTTCCTCAAACGCATGTCCGAAACCAGCGACGAACATGGCCCGCTGATCGACAACACGTTGATGCTCTACGGCAGTGCCTGCAGCACAACCCACAACGCTCGCAACTACCCGTTGGTCTTGGCCGGCGGCGAAAACTTGGGCGTCAAACACGGCAGCTACACTGTGTTCGATGAAAAGGAAACGCCGATGTCGAACCTTTTCGTCAGCATGCTCAATGCCGCCGGCGTCCCCGTGGACAGCTTCGGCGACAGCACCGGAAAACTGCCGGCGGTGTTTAGTTGAGGACGCCATCTAGAACGGATGAACGAGGCCACAGCCGAGCAACATCCATCCCAAATGAGCGAACCTTGGCCCTGCTTAATCGGGCTTAACATTCGGGTTTTAAATAACCTCAAATAACCTCAAATCGCCCTAAATTCCCCTAACCCAATTGCACCAACGCCTCTTGCTTCTGCTCTTCCTTCTTTCGCAGCACCCATTCGCGGTTGGCATCCACGGCAAACGTTTCGTGCGGTTCGTCGAACAAATCGTAATGAACGTTGCGTTGCCGCGGTGTGTAGCCCAGCGAGCTGATCGCATGACGCATTTCGTCCAGCGATAAATAATGAACCGTGCCGGCTTCGGCGACAACGTTCTCTTCAATCATCAAACTCCCCATGTCATTGGCCCCGAAGGTTAACGCCAGCTGGCCAATCTTTAGGCCCTGCGTCACCCAACTGGATTGGATGTTGGCGATATTGTCCAAGTACAAACGAGAGATCGCCTGCATTTTCAAATACTCGAACGAGCCCACCTTGGGCGTGTCCGACATGTCCGTGTTGTCCGGCTGGAATGTCCAACAGATAAACGCCGTGAAGCCACCCGTTTCATCCTGCAACTGCCGCAGTCGCTCCAGGTGCTCGATTCGCTCTTCCAATGTTTCGACATGACCAAACATCATCGTCGCACTACTTCGCCCGCCCAAGTTATGCCAGACTCGCATCACGTCCAGCCAATCTTCGGTCATAACCTTGCCTCGAGTGATCTCGTCGCGGACACGGTCAACCAAAATCTCGGCTCCACCACCGGGCAAGCTCCCCATGCCCGCCGCTTTCAGTCGCGACAAAACTTGTTCAAGCGACAGCTTGTTGACTTTGGTGAAATGGAAAATCTCCGGCGGACTAAAACCGTGCACGTTCACGGTTGGAAAGCTGGACTTGATGTCCGACAACATTTCCTCGTACCAGTCCAGCTTAAACTTGGGGTGCAGTCCGCCTTGCAGCAGAATTTGGTCGCCACCAAGCGCCACCGTTTCCTCAATTTTTTTCAGCAGCTCTTCTCGCTCCAGCACATACCCTTCGTCGCTTTTGGGGCTCCGGTAGAAAGCACAAAAATCGCAAACGGCCGTACACACGTTGGTGTAGTTGATGTTTCGATCGATGTTGTACGTGCGATAACTCTCGGGATGCAAACGCTGAGTCACCGCGTTGGCGGCAGCGCCCAGCGAAGCCAAATCATCGCAGTCGGTCAACAACGTGAGCCCTTCGGCAGGAGTCAAACGTTCGCCCTGTACGGCCTTGCTTAAAATGTTTTCAATCATGATACGGTGGCTTCGTAAAACTGAAGTGAAGCGGGTTGCGGGATCAAAGATAGTTCGGCAGCCACATCAAAATACTGCTGCATACCCGCCTTCTCCTCGTCACCCAAAAAGTAATGAATGTTTTGTTTTAAATATCGTAGACAGTCATCGAACGAAAGGTCATACCGTGACGCATTTTCTTTGGCGATGCCGTCCAACGACTGCTGGCCTAAATCTCTGGCTTCGGACAACAACCGGGCCAAATGATCCAGATCCGCTCCCGGCCGCGCGGCCCAGACCGCGAACACAAACGGCTTGCCCGTCCAACAAGTCCAAGCCGTGCCCAGATCCAACGAACGCGGAAACTGGCCCGACTCCTTTTTCATCGCTCGATCGCCGATCACCAGCACCGCGTCGCAGGTCGTCTCTTCCCAGTTTTCGTCAATGGAAAGAATTTGGCATTCGGGAAACACGTTGAACTTTTCCGCCAAAAACGCTCGAGTTAAAGCTTGGCTGGTTCGCGACCCCTCGTCCAGTGCCAGCGTCCGAATCTGATCCGCAGGTACGCGGCTGAAAAGCTTGACGCTCCACACGGGTCCCTGGCATGCAATGCAGGCATCCGAGACGATCGTGTACTCGGGCCGAGTCGCCGCTTCGATGACGGGGATCAACGCGACATCCAGTTGCCCCGCCGCCAGCTGATCCGCCAGCCGACTAGGCAAGTCAAACAATAGCTCGTGATCCGCATCATCTGCCCCCAAACCAACCACCAAGGGTTTTGTGTTCAAGTAAGAGACGGCTCCGATTTTAGGGCTTTTGTTCACGATTGGTTGGGGTTTTTGGCAAGCACAAAGGATGTTTCGGACGAGCATTATCGACCATGGCTGTTGTTAGCTAAACCGCAAATCGTTCGCTTTCCCAACGCTGGCCCCCAGAAGCCATTGGTGCGTCAAAACACCGCAGTTCCGATCCCGCTCGACGATGGTTTAACCGCGATTTTTCGGGGACAAATTTTTCGGGGGGGCAACTTGATCGGGGAGTAACTTACCCGAAGTCAACCATCTTGGCTAAAACGTACACCTTGACATTTTTGCGATTCACTCGGGGATTTACTCGGCGACTTGCTTTTGCCATCCCCCAGCTGCTCTCGCTGCAACCAAGCTTGGGAAACATTGTCC
>CAZROJ010000058.1:0-1108 GCA_964601665.1 uncultured Pirellulaceae bacterium | reverse complement strand
GAGCGAGCCGAAGCTTAAACGAGCTAAAACCTAACGGTTATTCCTACAGGCCAAACGAGGCAATCCTTCATAGCTGTCGCGGTCGTAGCAGCGATTCCACGATTACCAGACATTCGGGTTCTGATTGGACGACGTACGTAGCATTGCATCAATTAAAAGGGTAATCATGCGTTCGACCGTCTCAATCGTTTTTGGAATTCTTCTGATTGGCACTTTCCTGCCAACCAGCCACGTTGAAGCTCAAACGCCGCTGACGATGTCGCCGGCGGCCTACCAGCCGAGTTCACCGCAGAACGAAAATTTATTGTTCCGTGCTCAGACCGGGCATTACGGCCGTTTTTACAATTGCGACGGCGAAGAATCGAAACGAAATTCACCTCACATTTGCTGGAAGCGTAGCCACGACCCTCAACTTCCGATTTGGTTGGGTTGGAGAGAGCGGATCCGTCACGAGGCTTCTCAGATTATTCAGCGCGTGATCGACGGTTCGTGCTGCGGCGGCGGTGGCACGGTTTGCCCCGACTGCGAAACGAATGCCAACATGACTCCGCCTTGCCCAGAATGCAACTGCGCCCAGTGCGGGAGTCAACATTCGACCGGCATTCAAACTACCGCGAACGATAGCGAACCCGTCACCAACAGCTACGTTGCACCGAAAGCAATCGTCAAATCGAAACGTTTACGTCGATCCGGTTTGGTCAGCGTGATGCCGTCAAAGCGTCAAACGATGCAAGCCATCGAGCCACCGGCGGATCCGAGCACTTCGGTTGCTTCGGCGGCCCCGAGCCCAAGCCTGACAAGCCGCGGTTTATTGAGTCAACTACGATCCAAGAGCCCGGCTCTCAAACAGCCGGTCCAAGCGGGAGAGCGTCCCGAATTTGAAACAGGCCAGCGGTCCGTCGCCAGCATGAGCCTTTTGGAGCGACTCAAAATTGCTCGTCCAGCCAAGACGCAGCCGCCGACCACTCGCCAAGCAACCGCGACCAAGTCAAAACAAATTCGACGATAAGCAAATTCGCCGATAAGCAAACCGGGAAGTACGATAAACGCAAGGCGACAATTGCGATTAGCGCCAAACAAGATTTCAAGATTTCAAGATTTCAAGATT
>CAZROJ010000057.1:0-24346 GCA_964601665.1 uncultured Pirellulaceae bacterium | reverse complement strand
TGCCCAAGATTCGCAATCGTTGCAAACATCAGCGGTAGAAATTCAACTGCCGATTGCCTCAACCGATGTTAAAAGCTGCGACGAGTCGCTTTTGTTGAATTTGAAGAATGCCACGACGTGATACTTTGAACTGGGGCCTGTTACAATCAAGTTTCTCGAAAATTTAAGTACAGATCTAAATTCAGGAATCTACCAATGGCGGTATTACTACGCCCATCGCTACGTCTCCTTGGCGATCAATTGCTTGCCAGAAGCTGAACAAGCCAACGAACGCAAACGTCTAAACAAAGTCCTGATGCGAACCCGTGATCAGGACGGAACTTGGAATGACCGGGTCTTTCCAAGATCGCGAGCTTACGGAACCGCGATGTCGGTACTGGCCTTGTTGGGCGAAAAGGTGCCGCCACCACCGAAGGTAGCCAACGCGAATGAAGATAGGTTGATCCCTGATTTGGAATTTATCTATCTTGCTGACAAGCAGGTTACTTTGGATCAAACGACGATCGATCTGGCCAAGTTTGATGAATGGCTTGGGGAAGAAAATTTTTCCGCTGAACCGTTTACCGTTATCATTCACGCAATCGGTGATTCTAGAACCGGTGATGTTGAGATCATCAAGCGAGCCATTTCCAAGAAGTTCCCCGAGTGCAAGCTCTACATCGCGATTCCCAATTAGAGTTTTTGGGTTGCAGGTGCTCGACTGTTTCAGGCAAGAAGCCGGCAGCGAAACGCCGGCAGGCTATTCAGCTTTCTGTTCGTCGGCTTTTCGCTCTTGGGCCTCCAGCATTTGGATTTGTTCCAAATAGCCTTTGCCGAATTCCTTTTTCTCTTTGTCGTAATGGATGTTACGCTCTTCTGAGATTTTTTTGTTGACCAGTTTCTGCAAAGCTTGCTTTCGTTGCTCGATGTAGGTCAATTCTTTGTTGTCCGTAGTTCGGGACTTAAGACCGACGACAGCCGAGTTCAGGCGTTCACGAATTTCGCTCAATTCTTCAAGGTCTCGCAGTTCGTCAAAATAGTCCTTGGCGGTTGATGCCACCTTCTTTTCTAGGGCGGACTCAAGCTTTGTGCGGACGACTTGTCGTTGAATGATCAGCCCCAATAATTCGTTTTCGAAACCCTTGAAAACTCCTTGAGCGTAAAGCCGAGTTTCATCGTTTCGAACGGGCGATTTGACGGTTTCGTAAAGACCAGGAACGATCGGCAGCCTGTTTAATCGTCTCGCACCGCGTTTCACGATCAGAATTCGCAAGCCCGAGTCCGATGGTTCGACCTCGAATTCACCCTTCCAGTCCGTTTGGCCAAGTTCCTTGTCCAGTTTGGCGTCGGTAGCGTTCATGGGACGTTCGAGAATCGTAAAGCCCTCCATCGGAATCGGCTGCTTCTCGAGCGATACCAATTTGAGCGTCGTCGACTCTTGAGGCGGACGGATAACCAACGCCAGCTTCTTGGCTCGTTTACTTTTCCGCTGGCTAAGTGGTGCTCGACCTCGCGATTGAATCGCAGCGCGAACCTCAGCACCTGCCTGTTGGTTGACCGTCAAAAAAGTGAACTCCAGCGGTTCTAGGCCGATCAAGTTTTTGTTGCGGTCAGTCCTTCGAATTACAGGCAAAAATAAATCCGAGCTGCGAATGAAAGCCGGCGAGCTTTCCGCGGGGACGACGACACGTTCAAAAACTATCTCCGACTTGGCATCCTCGTCGGCCGATTGAGACTCTGAACCGATCGATTCGTCGTTTCCATTGGTTGGCTGGTCGGTATTGATCTCCGTAGATTCCGTGCCGCCAGCGTCAGTTTCGGCTGGCTGGTTTTCTTCTTGCTGAACAATCACTCGGGCGAAGCGAGTGCGAACACAGGCTTGGACAGCCCTCAGTTGCATCAACACTTCGTCTTTCATTTTCTTTTTGCCGTTGATTTCGACTTCGACTTCGGTGACACGTTCGATCTGAGCAAGCGGCATAAAAGATTTCGCGATCGCATCCATTAATTGTTGGCCGGCAGAATGCCCAAACGCGATGGTTCGGTTGTTAACCGGTCCCCATTGCTGAGTCTGCACGTCGAATTCGCGAACGGACGCTTGAAATTGAGACGCATCGTCTCGCAAGCAAACGATCATTAGTTTGTCGTATTCGTTGAGCACGGCTTGGTCGGTAAAGCCAACACAGCGTTCGGGCGTCTTGAGATGTTTCAAAAACAGATGGCGATACTTTGGCGGTGCTTGGCCGATGGTTAAATCCCAGCCGCTGGCATCCAGCAATTCAGAACGTCGAATCACTTCGGCAGCGGCTTGCGGGTAGATCGCATTAACGCGAGGCGAGCCGTCTAAGCAGAACCAGCAAGCAACCTTGTAAGGTCGGTATTCCCAGGCGCGGGCTTCGGAACCATCAAGATCTTGATCGATAAAGTCGGGAACAAATTTTTCCCATGCCTCGAGCGGTTTTGGTTGGTCGTCTTTGTCAGATTTCTTTTTGGATTTTGCTGCCGCAGCGTTGTTGTTTTGCTGGGCGATCGCATCGGACGTCCCCGGCGTTAAAACGGAGAGCAGCGCAGTCGTCATCACAACCACGGTTCGAAGCACTGAAATTTTAGGGAATCGAATCATACTAGTCCTTTTGCTCCTCGATCGCCGAGGGATCAATCTTCCAGCGTTCGACGTTTTGATACAGGTGCACGAGTTCGCGGCCTAAATTTCGAGCGGTATTTCGGAAGGCATAATGCTCGGTAATTTGCCAAAGCGGAATCACTGAAAGGTCGACTCGGATCTGGCGGTGTAATCTTCGCAACGCAGCACATGACGATTGCCAGCTTCGCGAGTAATTCAAAATTCGCAACGTTTGCTCGATCGGGGCACTCACGTCGTTTGCGATTCCGCGATTGCCGACCAATTTATGAGCGTCCGTTAGGGGCTCTTCCATGGTGACTTCGATGTATAGAAAGTCCCAGTTGGGATCGTCAGGAATAGATTGACCGTCTTTCAATACTCGGGTCTCCGTTGGAAATCCAGCCTGCGTCCAGTTTCTGGCAATCGCATTGCAGGCGTTCGCCGCCATGCTGCTGGGCGGATAGACGATCGTCATGCTGGGGGCTTTTAATTTATAAGTCCGCTTGGGCGGTTTGGGTGCCATCGCCAGTTCCGTTAGCACTCGGCCCAACGCCTCGTTGTACGGAATTGGTTTGGCCTTCAAATCGTAGCCGTAGGAGATTTGGTCATTGTTTTCGGTGCCGACCGGGAAAGGCCCGCTGATTGGCAAGCAACCGTCGATCTCATTGCCGCCGCAAATTACATCGTCCACGATTAGATCGCGATCGATCAGGTGCGAAAGCCCCGTGCGAAAGAATAAGTCTTCGGCAAGTTCTTGATCGCGAATTTTTGGGACCAAAAGATGAACGGTCGGCAAAGCGTACGGGCGAACGCCAATTTTTGGATCCGCCTTGAGTCGCTTGATGTCGCCAATCGAAATTCGATCCACGACGTCGATATTGCCTGCCATTAAATCGTCAACTGCCTCCGATGCCGAATCGTAGAGCTGTTCGATGATGACGGGGTGATCGTCGGTTTCGATGGCGTCATAAATGGGATTCGTCTCAAACGTCGTGATCTCGTTGTCGCGGTTGGCCAAAATGTAATGCCCATCGAAGATGTTCTTTTCGATCTCACTGTCGGGGTCAGTAACCGCATCCACGTAAGGCATCGTTAGCAGTGCTTCGGGCCGAACAAAGGGCGTCTTAAGAGTGAAGCTAACCTTCGTGTCGTCTTCGACAAATACGCGGTCAACCACCTTGGCCCAGCCGCCGTTGAAGTTGGGCGAATCAGGTTGCCCGCGGCTGATCAATCGCGACGATAACTCAAATGCGTCAATCGGTGGAGTACCAAACTTCGGTTCGTTGTCGATTTGGAAAGTGTATTGAAGTCCGACTTCATCAGTGCGGAGCAACGTTCCATTGAGGAAGTTGTACTGTCCGCCTTCATCGGTCAGTCCGCTGAGTTCGACCATTCGCCGTCGCACCAGTCGGCCGGTTCGGCGAGATCCCCAGTGGTCGATGCGAGACGGGTCAAAATCCGCAGCCGTTTGACTGACGCCAACCATCACCAAGGGAAACTGTTTCAGCAATTCCGTTTGGTAGTCCAAGACAACTTGTCGGTCAGGCACGACTTGGTCGGCTTTGCGAGCGAATTGATGAGCCATGCGGCCTTCGTTTTGGTCGGCGAACTGCCGAGCTTTCTCCAGCAACTGATCGCTGCGTTCTAAAAAGCGTTGCTTCCAAGTCTCTACAAGAGCTTCGGCCTCATCGGGATACTTACTGGCCAAGGCATCCACGTTTTTTTGAACGGTCGAGTATCGTTGGGCATCGAATCGTTGTTGGATAATTCCGTCGTAACAAATCATGATGATGTCAATCAGAGATTTGTCGGTGCCGTCGAGATCAATGTCCGGATCGCTTAAATAAATGTCCTCGTAAGTCGAAAGCGCACGTTCAAAATCCTTTTGCTGTAGATTGTCCGTCGCATCGAAGAACATGCATTTTCGCATGGTTGCCACGAGGTCTGCATCCACGTCGCCTCCGTTGTCGTACAGGTACAGCAGGTTGCGAAACGCCATCCGATACTTGCCATCGCTGACCCAAGCCTGAGCCTCGGCCAGCAATAATTCTTGAAACGTTTCGATTTTGGCGACACTGCTGTTAGGCACTTCCAGCTTTTCGTCGAAATCGGCAAACAGGTCAAACACGATGACGCCGCGGGCCTCTAGCGGGAACGTAGGAACCGTTTCCAAGGGTTTGATCTTCAGGATCGCGTTCTCCGCTCGATCATTCAGAATCAGAAGATCAAACGGTTCGCTGTCGACCAAGGGCGATGGCAGCTCGCTCTTGCCTTCTTTCAGCCATTGGGCATCGGCTGTCGTTTCGAACGAAAACGCGAACGCGAGTAGAGCCGCTGCCGCATATTGCAGCACGTGACGAAGCTCGAATTTTTTAGAAAACCGTGACAATGTAAGCATTCGGTTGAGTGTTGTTTAAAGTCAGGGCGGTTAATTGATGTCGGCAAGATTCACGATATGAACGGTGCCATCGGAACCACTGAAAATCATCTGCGAATCGGTCATCAGCGGTCGATTGACAATCGGTTGACCGACGTCAAAACGGCGTTCAATTTGTCCGTCGTTAGGATTCAAGAACATCACCTGTCCGGACTTAAAGCAGAGCATGATTTGGCCATCGACCACTTCGGGAGCCGCAGCCATTTGAACGTTCGGGAATCCCGCGGACCAACGAGCCTGCAAGTCACTGTCGATCAGCGAAAGTTTGTCGTTGTCCAGTTTGACCAAGAAGTTATCGCCGACTTTCCATGGACCGCCAACGACCGCTGCGTTCAAGTTATTTTGTGCCGTTTGCGTTAAAGGATCGCCGCCAAAGGTGGCCAGCGTGTCGCCGCTTTCACCGGCTAAAACCGCGACCACTTGACCGTTTGCTACGCTCAGTTCTCCCTTGAAAGGAAACTCCGACTCCAGCTCGCTGATCAACGAGATCTTTCGTGCGTCTTGAGTTGACAGCACAAATAATTTGTTCGGTTCGGTCGCCGATTCGCCAATCGCGATTGCGATCTTGTCATCGCTGATCTTAACCGGTGATAACCAATTGACGATCGATTCCGGTGTAATCGCGGTTTGGAATGGCGTGCCGATCATGCGGCCATTTTTGGGGTTGGTTCTGGCCACGTAACCCGTCGTCGACGCAATGATCAATTGATCGCCCAGCTTCAACGGTCGGCAAGCGGGTTTGTTGGCGGGTGGAGCCAATTGAGTGAGCTTTAACGAACCATCCTCGAAGTACAAAAAGTCTTCGGTACCGCGAGGCCCGATCGCCGCCAAGCCATCGCCAAATCGAAGCACGCTGTTAAATCGCAAGTTTTGGATGACTTCACTGGAGCGAATCGGTTCGCTCGATCGACCAACTTGCATGGCCTGGGCATCGATCGAAAACACATCGCCTTGGTTGGAAATCGCGGTCAAAGAATTGCCCGTTTGCAGTGGACTGCCGGCAAGTTCGCCACCAAAATCCGTTCGCCAAACCGGTGTCAATTTTTTCGCATCGGCAAGCGAGGCGGAAAGCATGCCGGATCCGTTTCGACGGCGAACATGGAAGATGTAATCGTCCAGTTTCTCGGCGGCCATCAAAAATTGATCACCTGCCTGAATCGCAGCGTCTTGGGTTACTGTGCCTTGGCTGCGGCGGATTCGGGCGTGCACGATTCCGTCGGAGGCCAGCCAAACGTTCGTGCCGACTGCCGACACGTAAGGCCGAGCCCCGTCGGCGTCGCCGAGCAGCTGTTTTGTCTGCGACTCGATCGGAGACCCTTCGTTGGTTGGATCGATTCCCAGCAGGTTGATCTGGTTATTGTCGCCGACCAGCAAATAGGAACTTCCCGCTTTGATGAACGGCATTGTTGCGGGGCCATCAAGAACTCGAGGGATCACTTGGATTCGTTTTAGTTCGATGCCGTTTTTTTGAGGCTTGAACACGTGCAGTTCACAAAAATCGCCCCCGTTGACCACGACCAAAATGTAGCCCGACCACTGAATCGGCGGCACGGACACGGCACCCTGGTAATGACCCAGCGAGTAGACTTCCAAACACTTGTACGTTTGACGATCCAGAGCGTAAATGTTCGAGTATCGTCCGACCTGATAGATGACAGGTTCACGAACGCCGATGAGTGCCGTCGGGCCGGTCGCTTGCGGCAGCTGAGCGGCTTTTTGGACGGCACCGGAGGCCGCGTCCAGCTCGATCACTTTGCCGGACTCCGTTGAAACAATCAACATTTCTTCGTTCGGGCCGATCGCTGGCGGACGAATGGGTTCGCCAAATTCGATCCGCCAGGCTAGTTCGCCGGTCTCCGTTTCGACGCAAATCAAATCATGATTCTTCTGGTCGACAATCAACGATCGAGCTTCCAGCTGGATCGGCATCATAACGGTTTCTTGACCCACAAAATGTCGCCAGACGACGGTACCGTTGCCTGCGTTGATTCCGTAAGCCGCGCCGTCGGCGACAACCGGGACGACTTCGCCTTCAAGCGAAGCGATCGTTCGGCCGGAGGGTGACGACAGCACGACCGAGTTAGCAATGATCGAAGGACGCCAGCTTGATTGTGGTTTCAAATCAACGGTGATCGCCTTGACCAACTCGCTTTCTTTTTTGCTGATCGTGAGCATCAATTCCGACAGCGGCTTGCGAGCGGCAAGGTCGGGATGGTTACGAGTTAGCTTGCGGTAGGCGTTGAAAGCGTCGTCTGTTTTGCTCGCCTCACGCAGCGATTCAATGTCGACCAAAGCCGCTTCGTAGTCTTTTTCTTTCGCGATCAAACCAGTGATCAAACGCATGTTGTTATCAATTCGCGAATAGACATCCGCAACGATTTGGCTCTTCTTGATACTTCCGGGGACATAGACCGGGTTGTCGATGACTTTTTTGTGAACCGTGATTTTTTCTAGCTCGGCCTCCATTTGCGAAATTTCATCGATTGAACCGGTGACGATCGCATCAGCTGACTTCTGAGCAATTTCGTCCAAGCCACGCGGCAAGATAACGCCCAAGTCATCGCGGATTTTGGACATCTTGTTATCTTTTTCTTCGGCCAGCTTGGCCAGTTTGATGTCCGCCTGCTTCAGCATTTCGTCGTAAGATTTCGCTTGGAACTTGCTGCGCAAAATCGAGTGCACGAGCTTGGCTCGCATCGTTGGGATTTCTTTGTGTCCCGGATGTTTCTCAATAAGTTCTTCGATTTTATTGGTCGCGTCGGCCCAATTATTTTTGTCGTAGCTTTCGTTGGCCGCCTTGATCATCGCCTCGGCACCTTGCCCGAACACGACAAAATACAGCAACGCAACACCCAGCACGACCAAGCTCAGCAGCATGAAACCAATAAACAACCACTTCGTCTTGAACTGGTCCTTTTGATCTCGTTTGCCTTTGAAGGTCGCAACAGGTTTGTCTGGCTTGGCAGAAGCCGCTTGGTCGCCGTAACTCATTGAGTCGTCACCAAAACCTGCGTCGTCGATTACGTTTTGTTGAACGGGTTGAACATCGACCACGTCAACGGCCGGCGGTTCGAATTGTCCTTCGTCCATCACGGTCGCGTCGGCCGGCATCACCGGTTCGACCTCGATCGGTTCGACAGCCACCGGTTCCACTTCCACCGGTTCCACTTCGATGGGTTCAACTTCAACCGGTTCGACGGCAGCTGGTTGGGTTGGGGCCGGTTCAGGATCGGCCGGCAGGTCTGTCCGTAGGTCGTCGGCACCCAAAAGTGCGGCCGAATCAAAATCGTTTTCAACCGGCTGGACAACTTGCATCTCGTCTTCAGTAACCGGCGCAAGCAAAGCTTTGGCCTGATCCTTGGTGACCTGCTTTTTTTCAAGCAGGTATCGGACCATGGCTTTTGTCTTGACGACCCGTTTGGGGTTGTCGATCTGTTTACGAATCTTGTCCAAGTACTTGGCTTCGACAGTGCCTAATGCTTCGATTCGGGCGAACAGCTGACTCGGTGTCATTCTTGTTTCGTTTCCTTGGTTCCAAAACGCTTGGCCGGCAATGCCGACCAAGCGGATGAGGAATTGTTATTTTGATGCGTTGTCGATTGAGTCACGAACGATTGAAACGTTGCAGTCGATCGCGGCTGCGATTTGAGCGGCAAACTCTATTTGTGCCGTCAATAGTCTTCATCGGTTGTTTGGATTTGGATTTCGGTAGCGTCATTTAAGACGCCGGTGTCCCAAGCCGTCACGACTTTTTTGTGCAGTGAATCTAAATGGGCCACGATGACCAACCGCCGAGCCCCTTCGCTTTCAAAAGCGTTACGAACTTTGGCTCGCATCTCGCTATCGCTGGGGCATTCCGCTTCGTCTTCAGATCGCGACGTCACGTAAAAGGTGTTCGTTTGGTCGATCAGGACCTGGACATAGTCTTCGGGTGTTTCTGGGTCTTTTTCAATCGGCGTATTCGTCGGGTCGTCTGACTTTGCGTGTGGTTGTTCAAGCGATTTTTGGATCGTGAACGAAGCTGTTACCATGAAGAAAATCAACAGCAAGAACGTCACGTCGACCATGGGCGTCATGTCCAATTCGTCTTCGGGGATCGGTTCTTTATCGCCGAAAGTTACAGCTGGTTCGTCTTCTTCATCGTCGACTGGTTCCTCGTCATCGACGCCTTTCCAGCCCATGTTGCGATACTTGACACTGTCGTCTGGATCGACTGAATCATTTTCGTGTTGGGAGGCTTCCGCTTCAGCCGCCACCTTTTCTCGCTCCATTCGCTCGTTCAAATCCATGAACTGGCCGGTCGGTTCGTTCAGGCCGAACTTGGCATTGGAATCTTCGCCGTTGGGGGAATCATCGTTCTTCGGGTTGTCTTCAGGCTTGGTCATAGTTCACCTATTGTTCTTCCTCGATACCCACGTAAACCTTGCGTTCGTCGCTGGTGGCCAGCGTCGAACCTGCGACGCCGCGTTTGACCAGTTCCACCATGCCGGTTTTGCAGTCTCCAGACGCCTTGATCAAAACGGCGTTCTTGGTCGGATCCTCGGTAAATTGGCTTTCAACAAATTCAGCAATCGCCTCTTCTTGTGACTCCGGATCGCCATCGGGAACTCGTTCTTCTGGCGTCATTCCCGTACCCAGAAAAATGTTTGGCGTTTGGCCAGCGTCGTCGACGGTCATGATAATCGTGACACATTCTTTTTTTGAAATCGACAGACCCGCGCTCGCCATCGGCAGCGGTACGCTTGCCTGCGGATCCATTTTGGAAACCACCACGAAAAACGCGAGCAGCAAAAACGTCACGTCAATCATCGGCGTGACGTCCAATTCGCCATCGTCGGAATTGCGTTTGCGTTTTGGCAGTGAAATTGCGCCTTCAGCCTGCATGGCGTGTGCCTCAAATGTAATGTCGCGTCAAAAAAACGTGCCGAACCCGTTGTGCGTTTGTAAATGTACAAAGCCTACTTATTAGGATGGCGGCGCCGGGTCTCTTTGTAGACTTCCAAAAATTGATTTAGGCCGTACTGGACCAAGTCTTCCATCTTTTTAATGGCAACGTTGATGTAGGCTGTACACAGAACCAATGGAATGGCGATCGCCAAACCACAGGCGGTCGTGATCAAAGCAAATTGAATGTCTTGGGCAAGTTTGGCCACTTCCACGTTCGCGTCGGGAACAGCCAGTTTGGCAAACGCCGCCATCATGCCCAAAACCGTTCCCAACAGTCCGATCATCGGAGCCGATTTGATCACGGTATAAACCCAGCTCAACCGGTGTTCGAGATCTTGCAGCACATCGCGTTGGAAACGGTCGGCGACCAGTTGCTGGACTTTGTTATAGCTGAGCTTACGATTGTCGATTGCCAATTGGGCCAGCTGGCACATCGCTCGACGATCGCCTTCGCAAACCGCCGTCGCGCCGTCGTAGTCACCCGAAGACAATGGCTCTTCGACGGCTTCTAAAAATAGGGTTTGTTGTTCTTCGCTGGCGAATTGTTTTTGACGGACGCGAGCAAAAACCATCACCACGCAGTAAGCACCCCACAGGGCGATTAAAAACATGACAAAGTAAATGGCGTAGCCCAGAATTGCGAATACTTGATCCATGGTTTTTTATTGGTCCAGCAAACAGTAGTTTGAGTTTGAATTGTTATTAAATTTTGTTGGTTGGCCGAGCGGCTATCTGAATTTTTTGGCCGTCAGTCTAGTGTAAACGCAGCCAACGCCGAACGTTAGCGGTAGAGCATTCGTTCGACCTCAAATTTGTAGCCATTGCCGTCGGCAACGACCTTGAAGAACGTGTTTTTAACTTCTACAAGGGTTTTTCCGGCTGTCTTCAAAGCCTGGGCTTCGGCAATCCGGAGCAGTTGACGAGTGGCTTCGGGGTAAAATTGAACCGTGATTGCTTCGGAGGTCGAGATCCCGGCCTGCTTCGCGATGCCTTGGTCCCAAACGCGGAACCGTTGTTTTTTATGGATGAAATACAGGTTTTTCTTTTCCGCTTCGCGATTGGATTGGATGACTCGTTTGGAGCCGCCCGGGTCGGCCAGTCGCGTGATGTTGCTTTTGACGTTGTTGACGACGCCAATGTCGATCTTGAAGTGGCTCAGCTGATCGGCGTAGGTGTCGACGTCAGCGGAACTAAAGTTAATGATCCAACGTTTGTATTCAGGGATGCCATCGCCGCCGCTGCCCGGACCGCCGTCACGCGAACCAAAGCCGGCTCCTTTGCCCATTTGGGCCGCCGTACCGCTGCGCTTTTCAAGGGCTCCTTGAACGGACGAAACCGCGTTCGTAACTGCTTCCAAAGCATTGGCCAATTGAGGCGTGTCGACTTCCGGGAATTCCTCGACGCCTGGGTCCTCCATGTCGTCCGCTTCACCTTTGGGCTTTTCATTGCCCGGTTCGTCGACCGCCGTCACGATCGGGCCTTCGGTTCGGCGTGAAAAGTCGACGATGGTGGTGAGCCAAATCAAAAATAGGACAGAAAACAAAAAACCGAACAACACGAGCCCCGAAATCAAGAACGCATTGATTTGGTCGTACGCGGACGACTTGGTCTGGACGTTCAAGGCAGGTTTGCGGCGAACAGAATCAGTACTCATTGCCAAATGTCGATTCAATAAAGGGTTGACGGTTTAATTTGTCGTGAGTTTATTTTGCAGCAGATTTATATTCAACGCTGGCGATCTCAAAACGAAAGCCGTCGTTTGCATTATTTTCAGCGACGCGGAATTCGACATGTTGAACGTCGTCCATGCGTTGACCGGCGTGATCGGTCAAAAGCTGGCGCAAACGCTCAATCAGTTCGGGCGGGTAAAAATGAACGACCAAGGTCTCGTCTGTTTGGACGCCAGCTTCCGCTGCGATTTTAACGTCCCAGCGGCGAAGGCGATTGTTGCGATTCGCGAATCGGTGCGAAGCTGATTCTGCGCTACGATTGGACTGGGTAATCGTTTTTTTGGTCGAAAGATCGCTAATGCGCCAAATCGTATTTCGGGTTTTGTGAACCACACCGATTTGGATGTCAAAAAAATCAAGTTTACGTCGGTAATCGTTAAGGTCCGCGGCGGTTTGCGACACCGACCAAGTATAGCCACGCGTTGAATTGACCCGTTCGCGCGGGTCGATGCCTGTTCCACCGAAACCATCGCCCAAACCCGTTCCTCCCAAACCCTTCGTCAGCGAAAGTTTGGCCACGACGGAGCCGACTTTTTCGACAGCCTGTTCCAGCGGTTGCAAATCGGCTGTCGATTGATCAAACAAGTTGACTTGGTTAGGGTCTGGCAGGGTTGGCTCAGCAGGAAAAATCGTCGTTGGATCCGGGTCGATCACCGTGGTGACCGGCGCTGTCTGGAAGATCCAAGCGAGCGTCAACAAGGCCAGCAGGGCGCTGCCCAGAATAATCGATACAACCAGCGCCGAGTTGACACGATCGTAGGCTGATACCGGCAGTGGCACGTTGATCGTCGGCGACTTCTGCGAAATTTCACTCATCAACCAGCTCCTCAAGTTCAGACTTGCTTTTGAAAAACAATTCGGCGTCGGGTCGGATTCGCAGAAACCATTGGCTCCACTTCTTTTCCATTGTTTTGAACTCACTGCGCATTCTCGATATCGACTCGGGAGCGTTCTTTTTGAGAATGTCTGGATCGCGGCGAGCGTTGGCGATTGTTTCTTCGGAAAGCTTCATCGAGTCAATTTTTCGGCTGATCAACCGCAGGCCTTGGTGGGCCTCGAAGGCGATTCTCAGGTCAGGATCGGTGACTGCGTAGATGAGCCCAGGGACGTTATCCATGTCCTGTTCGCCAGCAAGAAACCGGACCGCGATCAGACGGCGGTAGTAGTTGCGGGCGCCCACCATGGATCGCAGAAACGCTTGAACTTCCGCTCGTGATTTGGCGTCTTTATTGCGAAATTCGACAATCTGTTTCTTTAGATTGTCGTTGATCATTTTGAGTTGTTCCGAAGACAGGTTGTCGCTGTCTTTGAGCATGTCGATCATTTGGTTGAGGTTTTTTTCGGTGCTCGAAGACGCGATTGTCGCGTTGTTGGTCAAGGTGAGCGTGCCGCCGCCGAAACCTCTTCCACCAATGGAAGGGCCCTCGGCGGGAGGTACATTAATAATCTCACTACTGCGCACTAGAAATAAGATCGCGAATGCATTTCCGGTGCTGACGGTCTGCAACGAATGGGTTGACTTTTTAAAGGCCCCGTTATCAGCTTGTCTCGACTTAAGAAAACGCACGCCGTCGTCGTACCAAGTTTTGATACTTCCTCCACCAAGATCGCCCTCGGCTTGCTCGCGAAAGTAGGCGTATCGCTCGATCGCGTACAGGTAGTAGTAATTCCATTTTGGGTATTTAAAAGTGAAAACGTTTTGCAAATTGCTATTGCCTGAGCTTATTGTTGAATTGAGTAGACCTTTGTCGAACTTTACCAATGGCCCTTCGACTCGTCCGGCACGGCCTTCGCGGGGCGGGATGAATAAACGCACCGATTTTGGCAGGCCTAGCTGAGCACTACCAGAATCCGCCTGCATGTCTTTGACTCGTTTGTTCAGTTGCAGCATATCCGCCATTAGGTAAACGGAGCTTAGTCCGGCGGCGTTCATCGATAGCGTGGGGCCAGCTTGAGGGTTGCCGTTGGCGCCGTACATGTAGCTCCATCTGCCCTGTCGGGAAACTCGACACAGCCAATTCAGAGTTGATTGGGCCATGTCCAAGTCGACCTCGAATCCATGAGTCTTCGCGACCCACATCGCTAAAGCGGCAAATTGCGTCTGCGAGCAGTCTCCAGTTCCTCTGGAAGTAGCGTAAGTGAAACCGCCGTGGTTTTCTTGGCGGTCTTTCATCGCCGCCAAGATTTCTAGGATCGCCGCCTCGTGTTTTTCCGAATCAACTTCGGCCAGCAGGATCAGTGCGATGGCAGGGAAGTACATTTCCCTCTCTTCGGCCATTTTGCCTTGGCTCACCTTGTTGAGGATATAATTAACGGCTTCTTCGACGGTGCGGTTGTTTTTGGGGATCCGTTGTTCGTAGCGCTTGGAATGCTGGACGATCGCCAATGCAGCCATTACGCCGTGGCCGCCATTGCCACTTTTTTGTAGGCGTTGCAGAGCCTTGTCAGCCATTGCCTTTACCGCCGGGTGCTCGGGGTAAAAGTCTTTTTGGGCGATCGCAACATTGGCGGCGGCAAGGAGGGTGAAAATCCCCAAAACCAAGCTGCGGGTCCATCGTTTGTCGATTGGATTTTGGCCGAACGCAAATTGTCGGTTTCGAGATCTCTTCATTTTTTATTCCTTAGCCGTGCAGCTAACGACCTTCATGGCCGCCATACCGCCTAGGTTAATTTTTAAAACACCCGTCGTCAAACAACGAATTTCGGCGAAAATTGTCGTGAAGCAACGAATTTGAAAACTTCCGGTAGATTTACTTATCTTCGATTGACAGATATTCCTTGGATCGACTACATTCTGCCAGCTTGTTAAGACGATGTGTTGGCTAGTCTCAAGGTAAGCCGCTGCTTTAGTAGTTAATCGTTTTGACCCATAACTGCAACAAATAGTTGCGGTCGGGTAGCTCAGTTGGTAGAGCAATGGATTGAAAATCCATGTGTCGGCGGTTCGAGCCCGCCCCCGACCACTGCCTTTGTGGCATCATTCAGAACCCTCAGGATTTAAGAACTTCTTAGATCTTGAGGGTTTTTTCGTAGGCTGTCGACAAGTTTGGATTTCACGAGCTTAACCGATTTTTAAACTGCTTTTGACCGGTTGCCAGTCTTGGGTTGGGAATTCAACCGGTTAATTCGGTTGCGCCTATCTTGCGAGTATCTAACAACGTTTCCCGGCCGTCTTATAAACGCAATATCGGGCCAGCCGGATCTCGAGAGGTGTTCGGTGCCAAGCTTTGGTGGACTAATCGCGCTATCTTGCACCACCGACGCTTGCCGACTTAAAAAAAATTGCAGCCTCGTTGCGTTCGCGCTTTTCCGTTGCGACCAGAATTCTATCGGGCGAACGATTGAAGCTCAGCGTTGTACCCGATGATGGGGGTACTAAGCTCTTTCATATCATCGGCGTCTCAAAGGACTGAAACAGTCGCCGAGAATAACCATCCGATTGAAAACTCCGATGCCCAAATTGATTTTGGGTTCGTTTCCAATCGGCAAGCCTGATCGCGTTATCCATGCAAGTCCACTCTAACTCAACTTCCCAGCCTCCACACGACCAAGTCATTTCTTGTTGGCGATTGGGCGAACAAGTCACTGGCGGTCGTTGGTACCATATTTACCGAGCGGCTCCACGAACCGTGGCTGCTGCGGCGCCCCATGACTTTGTCATTAAAATTCTCAACCCGCAGCTCGACTACGATGAAACCGAAAAGGCGATTGATCGTATGAGTCGCGAGTCGTTTGCGACGGAGACGTTGCTTCATCCGAATGTTATTCGACTGCTTGATGCCGAACTGGATCGTACTCCGTTCTTTTTGGTCCAACCATGGATCGAAGGGCGTTCATTAGATCGGCTTTTTTCACGTGTCCCGCACCTTCCACTGACTCGAATGCTCTGGGTGCTTCGTCAGATTGCGGAAGGAGTCCGTGCGGGACACGAGAAAAGCCGAGCGTTTTTGGGGTTGGATCCGACTCATGTTTTATTAAGCAAAACAGGACGTGCGACTTTGATTGGCTGGTCGCAGTCACACGCCTTTGGTGAAAAAGTCTGGCTGCCTCACCATCGAATTCAAGCCGCACGCTACACGGCTCCCGAGTCGTTTGGCGAAAACTACTTGGCCGCGCCGGCAGCTGACGTGTATGCGATGGGCGCTTTGATCTATCACGCACTCGCGATGACGCCGCCGTTCGATGGGCCAGATGTCGAATCCATTAAGAACGAGCATTTGAATGCGATTCCAGAAGACTTGATCGTTGTTCAGCCCAATTGCCCGCCGTCCTTGGCGTGCCTGGTCAAGCAAATGCTGGCCAAGGATCCTGCGTCCAGGCCTAGCTCGCGCGAGGTGCTGAACGCATTAATCGGAGTCGAGATTGAGCATTTGAGCGATACGACGATGATCGCGATGTAATCGCGAAAGAATTCCAACAAGTTTCTTGCAAGACTTTCGGATGTTTAGGAGGCGACGGCCGTCCGGCAGAATCTTGGCAGCTAGTGCTGCGTCAAAGCTTAGTTTTAGGATTGGGGGTAAATCATGAATGGCTTTTCGAGTTGATTTTCGCCAGTTCAAATGCTGGATTGGAAACGTGGAATCCCCAATCTTTACCTTTGACAAAGCACTAGAGAGTTTTCTGCCACCGGGTCGCTGTGCGGTGGCGTCAGGGGATCGGCCGCAGGTAAGGGTGCAGGCGATCTAAAGTCATTTCCCCGATTCCGGGAACTTCGGTCAGGGATTGCAGTGATTCAAACGGACCATGTTCTTTGCGATGGTCGACAATTGCGGTTGCCAAGCTCGGTCCAACACTCGGAATCGCTACCAGTTCTCCAGCACTAGCGGAGTTGATGTCCACGATGAACGCGGATTGGGCCGGACGGACAGAATTTGATTTAATTGACAATCGAGCCGACGCGAACGCAACGCTGACGATCGCCGCGGCAGCGATCCAAAAGACGGCCAGTTGATGCTGCTGGCCAAACCGCCAGCCGTAACGCGGTGGTCGGTCGAGTGGGTTATTTTGTGACGGCATCGAATTGAGAGCAAGCAGAACTAGCAGTGCGGAGAATGGCCCTGGCCGACCGCTTGGGCCACGGTTGTGAAGCCGTTTTGTTTTAGCCGAGCCGCAATATGTCGATTGATATCGCGGACCATGCCTGGACCGCCATAAATGAATCCTGTGTAGACTTGAACGAGCGAAGCGCCGGACAAAATCATTTGCCAAGCATCTTCGCCATTCATGACACCGCCCACGCCAATGATTGGCACCGATCCTTTTAGCTGGTCGTGTAGCTGTTTTACAATTTCACGGCTGCGAACGGTTAACGGTGATCCTGAAAGGCCGCCTGCGCCAATCTGGTCGACTTCGCCCGAGTCGGTGTTCAGGTTCGTTCGCGAAAGCGTCGTGTTGGTCGCAATGATGCCCGCCATCTTGATCTCGCGCAATATCGACACGATGTCGTCCAGTTGTTCGTCCGTCACGTCTGGAGCAATTTTTAGCAGAACTGGTTTGGGCGAAACTTCATGTTCAACTGCAAGTCGATCATTCAATTTCAAGATCGCTGCCAACAATCGAATCAGCGGTTCTTTGTTTTGCAGTGATCGCAGGCCCGGCGTGTTCGGCGAACTGACATTGACCGTGAAATAGTCTGCATAGGAAAACAAGCGTTCAAAACTGAAAAGGTAGTCTTCGTCGGCTTGTTCGACCGGCACGATCTTTGTTTTGCCAATATTGACGCCTAAGATGTCATCCGGCGACGCCTTGGTTGTTTTCGCGAGCCGTCTGGCCGCTGCATCGGCTCCGGCGTTGTTGAATCCCATACGGTTGATGACCGCTCGATCCTTGGGTAGTCGAAACAATCGCGGCTTGGGATTGCCCGTTTGCCCTTGGCCGGTAATCGTGCCGACTTCGACGTGCCCAAAACCCAGCGACGCGAGTTCGGGGAACCAGCGGGCGTCTTTGTCGAATCCGGCGGCCAGCCCGATCGGGTTTTTAAAACGCAAGCCAAAAACGGTCGTCTCCAGCGAAGCGTCGTCAACCGCGTAACGGCCGCGAAAACGGTTTGCGACGAATTTGGGCGACAGCAAGCAGTCGAAAGCGCCCATCGACAAGTAATGGGCTTTTTCGGCTGGCAGTTTAAAAAGAAGTGGACGAGCGATTTTTTCCCAGAGCATTGGGTTACCACTTCAGTCCAATTGACTCGCCGCCGGCTTTACGATCGTTGCCACCCTTAAGCGGTTCTTCGCGGGTCGGCACGACCAAATCTCGAGCCGGCAAGTCCTCTTCCTTGGCAACCGGCTTCCCGTCGACTCGTTTAGGCGGCGGGGACAGGCATGCTTTGTGAGATAGCGAAATCTTTTGCGATTCTTTATCGATCGACAGAATCTTAACCTCCAGCTCTTGGCCTTCGGAAACGACATTGCTGACCTTGGCGACTCGTTTGTAAGCCAGTTCAGAAATGTGGACCAAGCCTTCAACGCCCGGCATCAACTGGACAAACGCTCCGAAGTCCGCGATCCGAGTAACGGTTCCTTTGACGATTTCGTCGACTTGGAAGCCGTCGTTTACCTTTTCCCAAGGGTGATCGGTCAGGTCTCGCAGGGACAATGAAATCCGATTTGATTCGGTGTCAATACTCTCAACCTTCACCCGAACACCTTCACCTTCCTTGACCACCTCGGAAGGATGTTTCACCCGTGACCAGCTAATTTTGCTGATGTGAATTAGGCCTTCCATTCCGCCGAGGTCGACGAAAGCTCCAAAGTCCATCAGTTTCGTAACCACGCCTTCGCGGATTTGACCGGCCTCAAGTTCTGCCAAAAGCTCCTTGCGTTTCTCCTCGTTTTCACGATCGAGAATCGAGCGACGGCTCAAGACCAAACGTCGTTTGTCCGGTTTTACTTCGACCGCCACGCACGTCAATTTTTTGCCGACGTACTGCGAGAAATCTTCAACGCGGAAACGATCGATTTGACTGGCTGGGATGAAGCCGTTGAGCGAACCGACCGACGCTTCCAAGCCACCGGTGTTTGAGCCCGTCACCGTCGCTTCCAACACATCGCCTTCGGTGATTTCGTCCCAGTCCGACGCGCCAATCGCTGCGCCGGGAACGGCCAGTTCGTACAGGCCATCTTCGCTGTTGCGTGAACGAACAATCAGTTCGACTTCGTCGCCTTCAGCGGGTTCCTCTTTGAACTGGTGGAAAGCGGCAACCCCTTCGGCTTGGGCTCCCAACTTGACAAAAACGTTATCCGCATGAATTTTAGAAACGATCACCTTCATCCGGGTTCCAGCTTCAATTTCCTGCGTTGAAGCTTGAGCCACCGAAACGACGTCGTCCATCGAGATGTCACCGAGCGCAGCTTCGATTTCGGCATCGATATCGTCGGACAGTCCGGCGTCTGATTTGATGTCGGCCAGCTTGACTTCGACCTGCTCGATCTCTTCGCCCGATAAATTAATCGGGTTTGCCACGGCGGCTTGGACGGCTTTCGGGGCCGAAGGCTTGAGCGATTTGTTGGCGGGATCGCGCTGGGATCCAATCGACACGCTCGGCTTTGCCAAATCAGCGGCCGCGGCGGGCACTTCCGGTGGCACTTCTGGAGGTTTTACGGGAGAGGTTGTGGTTGTCCCTTGCGATTCAGGTGCTAAGCCGCTTTGATTGGCTTCCGGGGCTTGTGCCGTCGGGGGTGTTTGAGCGATCGAGTTCGGGGCATCCGTTGGAGTCGACTGGCTCGATTGAGTCGTTTCAGTTTCGGCGGCAGTGTCCGCCGGGATGCCTGTTTGTTCTTCGTTAGTCATTTGAAATCTGGATACTCAGCCCTGGAATTGCAAAAAGTGGGCCCGGATTTTAGCAAGTTTATGCTCGGGCGTACGTGAAAATCTCTGATTATCGCGAGGCGAATTCTAAAAATCCTTGCCTTCGGAAAGCAACGAAAAATCGTCGGTTCTAAACGGCGACGCCGGCAAACCGGCCCCATTGATCAAGTTTGGCTCGGCTGAATCGGTCCAGCCAAATCGAGCCGCGACGGGGTTGGCCACTTGCGGGCTGGTCAATTCTACTTTGTCGTCAACGATCCTCGCGACCGCGTCATGGAATTTTTGGTCTTTGCCGGCGACCTGGAAATTGGTCAGCGGATCACCCGCTGCGGTGACTTGCAAGCCGTCGGCATATTTAAACCGCAATTGGATGGCGTTGCCTTGGATTGACATCGATTCATAGATCGGACCGCTGACTACAATCGGTTTTTGTTCGTCGGGCAACTGGCCTGAGTAAAGGTTGCCCAGTGCCAGCAGCGCCAAGCGACGCCCGACCTCTTGTTTGTTCTTTGGGTGGATATCGCCAATGTTGCCAATGTCAGTCGTTACGACCATTCCGACGTTGTCGATGTTTTTTAGGGTCTTCAGCTGAGCATCCCAGACTTCGGGCAAGGCTTCGGGGGCCAGCCGCGAGTAACGAAACGGGGCCAACTGCACAAAGAAAAATGGCAGATTAGGTTTTCCAAAAAAACGTCGCCAATCACGAATCAACGCCGGGAACAGTTCAGCGTATTGCTCGCCGCGCCCGCAGTTGGATTCGCCTTGGTACCACAACGCTCCTCGGAACTCGACGTCCTTCAGTGGCGAAATCATTCCGTTGAACAGCACAGCCGGGCGATTCACGTTTTCGTCCTCTCGCCCATCCCAATGCTCCAGCATCAGTTTAAATCGGTCGACTGAATCCAATCCCTGTCGCGAGACCCATGCCTCGCAGGCGGTGCCACCGTAAGCCGACATGACCAAGCCGATCGGCATCTCAGGAAACTTTTTGCTCAGCTCCCGCGCGAAATAATAACCAACGCCCGAGAAATCTTCGACGCTCTCCGGCGAACAAACGCTCCAGCCGGTCACCGCATCGAATGCTTTGAGCGGCAATCGCGACGCGTGCTCTTTGACCGCCAAAAAACGAATGTTGGGAAAGTCAGTCGATCGTTCGATTTCGCGTTTTGAATTTAGCGAACTGCGAACGGGCCAACGCATGTTCGACTGCCCCGAGCACAACCAGACTTCGCCGACCATCACGTTTTGCAGTTTGACTTGCGGTTGTCCTTCTTTGGCGGTAACCGTCAACTCAAAGGGCCCCGGCGCTGAACCGGTCGGCATCATGACAGACCAGTTCCCCGCGCCATCGGCCGTCGTCTTTAGCTCGCGATCGCCCAGTTGCACCGACAAGTTTTGTTTGGGTTCAGCCAGACCAAAAATTTTGGCCGTCGTGTCTCGCTGCAACACCATGTTGTCAGTAAAAATCGAAGGCAGAGTGATATCGGCGGTGCAGAAACTGTTGACCGACACGACAAGCAATGCGGTGGTAACAATGCGAACGAAGCACTGATTCATGGAAACCGTAATTGGTTAAAAAACTAAAAGCAGCAAACCTGATTGGCTCGCGGCCCTACATCCTAGCCCAAAAACATCCCAATTTGAACTGTCGACCGGGGCGGCCAGATTGTTGGCCCGGCTGACTGGCTTTATTTACGCCCAATAAAAATTTACGCCCAATAAAAAATTACGCCCAATAAAAAATTACGCCCAATAAAAAATCGGCCATGACATTGTTGGTACAATCGAGATGACCAACGTTCGAACCCGTTTCACACGACGAATTACAATTCCCCCATGCCAAAGTCGACGCCATTTTTCCCCTGCCTCGAGCCACTGAACCGGACTGGCGTTTGGAAAAAGTGGGCTGATTATTTGGTTGCCGCCAAATTCCAGGCTTCGGTAACCACCGAATATTACGCCATCCGCAATGGCGTTTGCGTCTTTGATACCTCGCCGCTTTTTAAATACCGGTTCACGGGAACCCAAGCGATTGAATTACTGCGTCGGTCGCTGGTGCGAGACGTCGCCAGCTGCAAAGTTGGCCAAGCACAGTACACGGCTTGGTGCAACGAAAATGGTTTTGTCATTCAAGATGGCGTGGTCGTGCGGGTGGCCGAGGATGAATTTTTGCTGACCGCGGCCGAACCTTCGCTTCGATACTTCAGGCAAATCGCTCGATTGATCGGTTTATCGGATTGGCACGTGGAGGACGTTTCGGAATGTTTTGGAATTCTGGCCGTCCAAGGGCCACTCTCGTTTGAGGTGCTTTGCCAGCTGGCTCCGGAAATTTCCCAGCTGGGATATTTTCAAGTTGCAAAGACAAAAATCGTCGACCGTCCTGTTCTCATTTCTCGGACTGGCTTTACCGGCGACCTTGGCTACGAACTTTGGGTTCAAACTGAAGACGCCGTAGAAATTTGCCAAGCTGTTTTCGACGCCGGCGCTGGTTACAACATCATTCCGATTGGGTCCAACGCGTTGAAGATCGCTCGAGTCGAAGCTGGCCTGTTGCTGATGGACATCGATTTCGAATCCGCTCGCTACGCTTGGGTCGATGCACAACGTGAGACGCCCGTCGAATTGGGTTGGGCTTGGATGCTAAAAAACCTTGACCGCGACCAGCGAGAATTCATGGGGCGCGATGCGATCGAAAAAGAAATCCAGCAAAAATCGAATCGCTGGCGGACCGTGGGTCTTGAAATCGACTGGCACGACTACGAACGAATGCACCGTGACGCGGGAATCCCGACACCGAAATACGAACACTATTGCGAAGGCACGTTCAGTATCTACCGACGCGGCGAAAGAGAATGGGACTACGCGGGCTATGCGACCAGTTTTTTGTTCTCTTCGCTGCTGAAAAAACCGATCGCGATCGCCAAGCTTCCCAATAATCTTGCGGCCGTCGGCACCGAGGTCGATTTGGAACTGTCTGTGATTCGAAAGCCCGTCAACGTGCTGAGCCGAGTGACCCGAATGCCGTTTTTTAATCCGGATCGAAAAACTCAAGCCATGGATTCCGGCGTCAGTCAATCGGCGGGCAAACAATGACCAATCAATTCGACGCAATCATCATCGGCGGCGGCCATAATGGTTTGGTCAACGCGTGCTATCTTGCCAAATCTGGCCTGAAAACGTTGCTGCTGGAAAAACGTCACTTGGTCGGCGGGGCGACGATTACCGAAGAGATTTTGCCCGGGTTTGAGTTCACGACTTTCTCTTACGCCGTTAGCTTGCTGCGTCCGGACGTCGTCGACGATCTCGGTTTGGCTCAGCACGGACTGATGATTTTGCCGATGCCCAATACGTTTCAGCCGGGCTACGATGGCGAATACTTGCTGCTGGGCGCTGACAAGGATGAAAACTATCACCAGATCGCTCGGCATTCGATCGAGGACGCCGAGGGCTACCGCGAGCTTGGTCATTTAATCGATCGAGTTTGTTTTGCGATCAAACCGTGGATGGACCGGATCCCGCCCAACAGCGTCAGCCAAGATCCGGCGGACATCGCCGAGGTCGATGAGTTTGAGCGTTTCATGCAAGGGCTGGAACCGGATGTGCGCTGGATGCTGGACAAGTTCAAAGCTCAAAGCGCCGTTGCGATCTTGGATGAATTTATCGAAAGCGATATCCTCAAAGCGATGATTGCCTCCAGTGGAATCATTGGCAGCCAAATTAGCCCGCGCGATCCTAAGTCAGGTTTGGTTTGGCTGTTTCACAAGCTTGGCGAATACGACGGCGTTTCTGGCGACTGGGGTTTTCACAAAAACGGAAATGGTGGTCTGACGCAAGTCTTGGCTCGAGCTTTCGAGTCGTTCGGTGGCACGATCAAGCTAAACGCCGGAGTCGAAAAAGTGATTTATCGAGACGCGGCCGCGACGGGAGTTCGGCTGATCGATGGCACCGAATTGACAGCGAACATCGTTGTTAGTGCTCTGGATCCAAACAGGACTTTTACCCAATTGGTCGACGCCCAAGACATGCCCGAGGGTTTGCTGACGGCGATTTCGAACTACAAATTCCAAGGTGCCGCGTCCAAGGTTAATTTTGCCTTGAGCGACACGCCGCAATTTCCGGGGCTCGAGGGCCGCGCGGATATTTTTCAGGGCTTCACCAATCTCGGCCCATCCTTGGAATACCTCGATCGAGCATGGGAAGACTGCGAAGCCGGACGGTTCAGCCGGCGACCGTTTATTGACTGTTGCCTGCAATCGACGGTCGATCCTCACATGAGTCCGCCCGGCAAACATGTGCTTTCCTGTTTCGCGATGTACACGCCTTACAGACTTAAAGACAGCGACTGGGATTCGCAGCGCGAAAACTTGGGTGACACCGTCGAAGAGACCCTGGAGGAATTCTTTCCTGGCTTTCGAAGGCTGGTTTTGCATCGCGAAGTCGTCACGCCGCTGGACATCGAACGGCTGGTTGGTCTGACCGAAGGAAACATTTTTGCCGGCGAACTCTTCGGGTCGCAGCTATTCATGAACCGACCGGCTCCCGGCTGGAATCAATACCGAACGCCCATCGACGGATACTATCAATGCGGTTCGGGAACGCATCCGGGCGGTTGCGTGACCGGGGGGCCGGGCAAGTTGGCGGCCCAGCAAATTTTGCGAGATTTATCGGCGCGGATTTTTTGCGATAATTGACGACGGCATGCGAATAGAGTCTGATTGTGAACTTGATGTCAAAAGGGTAACGGTGGAAAAGGTTGACGGTGGCAAAGGTTGACGGTGGCAAAGATACTTTGAATCGCCAGTCCGTTCGCAGGAAATTTTCGCTTTT
>CAZROJ010000056.1:2728-24539 GCA_964601665.1 uncultured Pirellulaceae bacterium | reverse complement strand
TGGTTCAACCGACCTGAATTGACCGGTCGAAAAACCAATTTGACTCGGGATTTTATGGTCAAGCGGCACATGGATTGAGTCAATTCAACTTTGACGAACGGTTGGATTGAAGAACGGTGGGATCGAAGCGCGGTTGGATTGAAGAGCCACTCAACTAAAAAAACGAAACCCCTCGCCATGCACAAGTACACGGGCTGAGGGGTTTCGTTCTTCTGAGGATTTGTTGCGGGGTTCGCGTGCAGCTACTAACCCCTTCAGGCGGCTTGGATGGACCGGTTTTTAGCAGCCCATGTGATCCAGTCCGTGATTTCGGCCAAGTCCGGTTTCTTGCCGCTACGAATGATCTTCAAGCCTTCTTTGGACTCCGCGAACGGCGAAACCTTCTCGAGCAAGTTCTGCGGTTGCATCGTCGCTAACTCTTCGGGCTCTGTAATTTCGATTCCGACAAGCAGTTGGACGTCATGACCGCGAAGATTGGGCACTCGACAATTCAAACGAGCTTGATGTTGCCATTGGCGAATCGTGTCCGCAGTAATTCGTTTGTAATTGAGTTTGTCCGCCATCGATTCAGCCGTCTGTTTCAGAAAGTCTGAAACGGTAACGACGCCGATTTTTTCGAATCGTTCGGCTGTCTTTGGGCCGATCGAGGGTGCGGCTTCCAACTGGTCGTCGAGGTTCAAATAGAACTTCAGTTTTCCAGCAGTTGACCGCTTCTCCGATTTGCTGGACGAATGAGTGGTGCGACCCGCGTTTGACTCTCGGTCGTTTGTCGAGCGAATCGGGGCGATCGCGGGAGCCGTTTTTTCGAAATTAGTTTGCGAGCTTCGCTGAGTGTACTTTGGTCGCGAGGTTCGTTCGCGGCGGGGCTCGCGAGGGGGGCGTGGTTCACGAGGGGCCCGTGGTTCGCGAGTGCTGTGGGGCATCGACACCGATCGGCGTTCGCGGTTTCCACGCTCAAAGTCTCTTTCGGGGCGATCGTCCATGCGGCGACTGCGGGCCGAACGTTCTTGACGCGATCGGTCGTTGTCGTCGCGTTCGTAATTTCGACGTTCTTGCGAAAAACCAGATTGGTTGGATTGACGTTCGGACCTTGCTGAGTACGAACTTGAAGAACGGTTTCGCTCTCGATCGGATCGGCCCTGCCATCGAGAACGAGTTCGATCGAGTCCCTCCATCCACTGCAGCACGCGTTCAAAGTTGACGCTTCGGGTAAACTGGTGCTGGTGATCGTGGTTGCTGTCTAGCAATCGCTGGACTCGGTCGAGTAAATCGCGAGCATGCAAGCTAGCCATCTGTTGTGGCGAAACGATGCCGCACGCCGACAGTGTTCGGACTTCGGCGGCCTGCAGCGTTGGCACGCACATCATCATGTAAGCGGAGGCCTGCCATTGTTCAAGTTGAGCTTCGTCGATACCGCTCTGCTGGACTGTTTCGTCGGAGATCGAAAGTAGGTCGCCGATCGTATAGAGGCCATAGTTTTCGAAGAAACGAATGTCGGCGGAATCAAAAAGCCCAGTTGACGCAATCGCGGTCGCCTCTCCGAAGCTACCCTCGACGGGCAGCGGGCGGGCGAATCGGTCGACTTGCATTGCGGAGTACCGGGCTGACTTTTCGCTGTTGTGCCGGTCGTAGTCAGTTCGTGGTGTCGCGGCCCTTGGGTGGGTTAGCTCGGAAGGCTCGTTGGGGGCCGAATAGATTCGGGGGCTGGGGGCGAGTAATACTTCATCGTTGCGGCGATACTTTGACAGCGGATAAGGTGCGGCCGTATTTTGAGTCAGCTGCGATTGCGAAATTTGCTGTCTTAGTTCGGCCGATGGCGTCGCGACGGGGGCGACTGCCGGAGGCGTTTGTGGGTAGTTGGGTCCCGGTTGCAAAACGGGTTGTTCGCCATCGATTTGCAAAATCGTAATTCCGGGGGCGCGATCGGCGATATAGCGATGCTGCGACAGCAAAATGATTTGATGACCGCGCTGTGATACTTCGGTCAGTAGTTCGAAAGTGGGCGTGATGCGGTCGCCCGAGATTCGCGAAAACGTATCGTCGATGACCGTTGGAATCTCGACCGCTTGGCTGGCTGCGAGATGGTCTTTTGCCGCCAGAATGAGGCTCAAGTAAATTTGATCCTGAGTGCTGGGCTGGAGCGATTCGAATGGCAACGTTTGTCCGGTCGCATTTTGAGCGGCCAAGTGGCATTCGCCGGTGGCCGACGGTGTTGAAACGTAGGCTTTTGAGATTTCGCCGTTGGTCAGTTTCGGCAGCCAGTTGGCGGCCATCGTCAAAATTGGATTGGCAATGATTTGTGGCTTTGGCAGATTGGATTTTGCCAACAGGCGCAAGCGGTGTTCTTCTTGATTGGCTAATTCCAGTGCAATGCTGGCGAGTCGATTGGTGTCGAAAGAAGTGTTTTGCCCGAGCAATAGATCTCGTTCACGCATCAAGTCGGCGAGCCGGCGATTGAGTTGAGCCAAGTCGGTGTCGACGTGAGAAACTTGAGCCAGCAAGGCTGTTCGTTCCGATTCCAGCACGGACAAACGAGATCGCTCGTGACTCAAATCGGGTTCGATGCGAACGGGTTCTGGGGCCGATGCGGTCATTGGGCCGACGTAACGTTTTCTGGCTTCGAGGTAGCCCTCGTGTTGAGCACAAAGGCAGAACTGGGCTTCCGAGCGAGCAATTGCTTCGGCACCGGCAGGGTCAAACTGCTGGATCTCCTTGACCACGCTGGCCCGTCGCTGCACCAAGCGATCGATGTTTTCGCCCATTTCGGTGTAGCAGCGACGCAGTTGTTTCAGTTCGGTGGCCGCGGCCTTGTGGCGTAAGTGTTTGTATTGATGAGCCAATTCGTTGCACAGGCTGTACAGGTCATCACGCATCGTCTGGCAGAGTTGCCCCAGAGTGTCAGCCAGTTGTTCGGTGTCGACTCGCGTGTTTCCAACGTCCGCCCAGTGGTTGGCACTGCGTTCGGTTTGGTCGACTTTGCTTTCCAGACTTACCAAAATTTCTCGAGCGGTATGGTACGGGTGCTCGTTTGAGTCGAGCGTCAATTCGTTCCAGACCAGCATTTCGTCTCGCAGGCGAACGCGTTGATTTTGTACGTCGGTTTGGACGTGTCGCCAGCGTCGAATTTGATTTTCAAGTTCGTCCAGTCGAGCATACAGCGGACTGTGGTCGACGCCTTTGTCGGCCACCGGGTAGATGACTTCGGTTCGGGCGTTGTCGATCCGCAGGCGAAGCGTTTGGATTTCGGCGTCAATTTGTGAAAGCTGATCGAGCGCGGAATTGGAATTGAGTTCGCCGATCTGTCGTTGCAGGTCGGCGATTTGGGCTTCCAAGGCGGTCAGCTGGTTTTGCCGCTGAGCTTGGTTCGACTGTTGCTGAAGGATTTCAGCCTTTTCACGATTAAGCGCCGCGATGTTGGTGTCAACGCTGGCCAGTTGCAGCCGGCACGATTCTTGTTCGCGATGCCAGGCTTGAACGGCCGAGTCATCGTTGCCGTTAGCTCCGGGAGACACTCCCAGCTGTTGAGTCAAAACGGTTGCCAAACGGTTTGCGTTTCGCGGGGTGTTCTTAAAGCTGAAATTAAAAACGGTGTCGTAAACGTCCAGCGAGATGTTTTGGGTGAAGGTCGATGTGGCGATTGAGTGGGATCTCGAGTCACTGCCGATCGGTTGAACGGTTGTTTGGTTGGGCAATCGATGCAAGTCGAATTGCTGCCCCATGGAGCTAATTCGAGAGCGACCGGCCAGCAATTCGCTGGTGGCTGCGGGAACCGTGTTGTGCGTGTTCGCAAACAGGGTCGATCGTAAAAATTGGCCAAGCGATGTTTTGCCGGACGAGTTTTCGCCGTAGACGAACGTGAGCCCATTCGAAAATCCAGATAGCTGGATAGGGTGGCGATTGGGTGCGCCGTCGATGGTGAGTTGTTCCAGTTTCATAAGTACGCTCCGTGTTGAGTATCCATCTTGCCGCCTTGATCCCGAGAATCCGGCGGGCTGGCAAAACGAATGTCGAGTCCATTCGACGAATCAGGGTGGTTTCAGTTCCAAAAATTTAATCTAGGCACTTTGGATTACCTAGCGCAATCCAGTTTGCTAGCACGGCGGTGTTGGCCGCAAGGCGGAGGTTACGACGTGGGCGACTTTTTGGATTTACTTCCAGATATCGCGATACTCCGCTGGGAGTCTCGCCCCGATTTCTGATTCGAAACTTGTCAGGCCGTTCTCGTCGATCGGACCAAACGGTTGGCTGTGTTTCATCATTTTTAATATCGCCAAAAGATTTGATGGTTCAACGCTACAGCTTCACTGGTCCGTCTTTGCATAACTTGGCTAGGCCAAAGGTGTCGATTGGGTGGCCCATGGCGTGAGCGATCGCGAGCCACAGCCGAGTCGTCGAAACGCCTTTGACTTTGGCGAATCGGCCCATCTCAAAACCAAACCCGCCGCCGACCATCACAAACGGTAAGTTGTTGAGCGAATGGGAATTGCCGTGTCCGAGTTCGTTCGTCCATAGCACCAACGTGTTGTCGAGCATGGACTGGTTCGTGCCCGGTTCTTTGGTTTCCTGCAGTCGCTGGCAAAGATAAGCCAATTGCTGGCTGTACCAGCGGTTGATGCGTCGCAGTTTTTCTTGCGAGCTTTCGTTCTTGTCCGGGTCGTGAGAAAGTTGATGGTGCCCTTGGTCGACGTCAAGCCAGCGCATCTTGATGCCGCCGACTGATCTGGAATACTGTAATGTTGCGACTCGATTTAGATCGTTTTCAAAACCGTTGACCAACAAATCGATCTGCATCCGAGATAGCTCGGGCATGTTTTGATCGGTGTCGACGATATTTTTGGGAAGCGAAAGCGGATCAACGTTGTAGGCGACTCCGCTGTCGTTCTTTAGCCGCTGGTCCATGTTAGTGACCAGTTGTTGGTGAGAGTTCAGAAGTTTCAGGTCGCGCGGGTCGACGTCCTTTTTTGACCTTTGAATTTCTTGCTGGACCGAAGAAAGGACGCTGAGCAAATTTTCGCGGTCCTTCAGTTGCCCGTACATTTTTTCGAACATCCGGTAGGGATTGCTGAGAGCGGCGATTGGCTGGTTGGGGCCGCCGTAAACCATTCGAGTCCACGGGTTGGCTTGGTCGGGAACCCGTACGCCAAACTCTAGCGAGCCAAATTTTGTTTTTGTCTGTTGGCCCGCCTGCAAGTGTTTTTTAATTTCCTGATCGATTGACAGGCCTTTGCACCAGCCCGCCGGCGAGTGGCTACCGCCTTGGATGTTGCCGGGGAAGAGTTCGTTGCCGGTCAAAAGGCAGCTCATGCCTCGCATGTGCCCGTCCCCTTCACCGCGGACCTTGTTGCAGATTCCGTGAACGATCAGCATTTTTTCTCGAAAGGCTTCCAGCGGTTTAAGGATCTCGGTCATCTCGAAATCGGGGCCCTCGGTTTTGGGCCAGAACCCGTCGGACACCATGCCGTTGGGCGAAAACATAATGACCAATCGTTTTGGCCTGTTTTGCGTTTGGGGGTCGGGCATCGTCCAGTTAAGTCCCGACCATTTTGACAGGCCCGGGAATGCTAACGCGAACGCACCAGCGCCTCGAACAAATTCGCGTCGAGTGACGTTTTTAGGATTCATGAGTTGGGCTCCAAGGCAAAACGGTGGCGAAATTTTTAAGCGATCGGATCATTGTCGAGCAACAAGCAGCGCGACTTCTACCAGTAGACGTTTAATATTGAAATCGTGTTTTACGAAATTAGTATGCAGGCGATCGAGCTGGTTTTTACCGTACGCATCGATCGGTTGCTTGGCAAAGAATTGAAAAATTTGACGGATGAAAGTCCGTTGAGCGTATTTGTCGTTGGCCAAAAAATTGGCCAGGTCTCTTGGCCCATTAAGTTCGATTTCGTTGCCGTCGGGAGATCGATATAACGTGGATACATCGACCGTTTTGTCGTTGTCTTGCGTGCGAAAGCGTCCCACCGCGTCGAAATTTTCTAGGCTAAAGCCCAGCGGGTTGATCACGCTGTGGCAATTCATGCAGGCGGTTGCCTTGGTTTGGTGTTCGACTCGTTGTCGCGTCGTCATCTCGGGGGCGAATGCTTCGGTCAGCGGCTGCACGTTATTGGGCGGCTGTCGCAGTCGGCGGCCAAGCAGTCGTTTGGCGATAAAGACGCCTCGATGAATCGGGGAGCTATCTTTATCGTAGGCCAGTCCGGCCATCAAATAGGGATGTGTCAAGATTCCAGACCGGAGCTTAGGATCGACTTTGACCTTTTCAAAGCCGGGACCGCTGTAGTCCAGTCCGTAAAAGTCAGCCAAGCGGCGGTTGACGTACAGGTATTCGGCGACAAACAGCTGGCGGAAATCAGACGCGTCACTCCAGACAACTTCGTCCAAATACATCGACAGGCTGGTTCGCAGGTCCGCAACCACTCGTTGGTCAAACTTGGGGAACGCGGTGGAGTCTTTGGCGGCACCTTCGGTGTGAGCGGTCAGCCAGGCATCAAAAAAACGATTCAGTTTTGCGTGCGTGCGAAAATCGTCGACCATCCAATAGGCCGTTTCAATTTGTCGTTTGGTGGAAGTTAGTCGTCCCTTGCGAGCATCAGCAACGAGGTCTTTTTCGGGCAATGAATCCCACAAGGTCATTGCCATTCGGCTGGCAAAAGTACGCGAAGGAGAACGGTTTTCGATGGCTGGGAACAAAAAACGCGGCGATTTCAGCGTCATCAAAACCGAGCGTTTCACTTGGTCTTCGATCGCGATGGGTTTTTCAAAGTGCTGGCCGACGTACAAATAAATATCCTCATCGCTCAGATCGGTGTTGAAGGCCGCTTGGACAAATTTCGTGCAAAATTCCTGAGCCTTGTCCGCGACCACGTTCTCGGGTTCGGTCATTTTAAATCGAGCCAATTGATCGATTCGTCGCGCTACCCAGACGGCGGCTTCGATTGCGGCCTCGGTTGTCGCTTGATCCCATTGCTCCGAAATATCAACGCCACGTTCGTAGCCGGCGGCCGCGTCGTCGGCTGGGAAGGCCGTGTCGACAACGTAGACTTGCGGCGTTTCAAACGGAACAAAGGCGGATTCGGGGACAATCGTTTCTGGTTGCTGGGGTGGTTTCCAAAGGAATTGGATTTGCGGCGTGCCGGTGCTCTCAGCGGACGACTTGGGCAAAATGTATTCGATCTTAAAAGGGTAAGTGCGGCCGCCGAGCAAGAAAATCGAATACTCGTGGTCGAGCCCATCGTCAGAGCGAACGAGACGATCGATCGCGGCGGTTTTGGGGTCGTTAACGTGCAGGCGAAAGCCACTTTTTGTTTTTACTTTGAAACGGTACTCACCCGTCATCGGTGCCATGATGCTACCGATCCAAAAGACCGAAAAACCTCGTTGGGTGATATGCAGATTTTCTAACGCCGATTGATTTTCTAGTTCCTTAAACTCATAACTGGCGTCGAAGTGGGCAACGCCGTCGGTGAAGTTGATTTCGCGGTCGATTTGTTCGGCCAGCTGAAGGTCTTTCCGCCAAGACGAAGCGGCGAAATAGTAGGCTTTTAAGCCTCGTTCTTTAGGGAGCCAGGCGGGTTTGGTGAACCGTCCGATCAGATCGGCGACCGAAGTTCGATACTGCCCAGCAGTCAAACGTGAAAGTTCGACGCGTGGTTGATTGCGACGACGCTGAGCCGCCTCGGAATAGAACTGATCGTAAAGGTAATGCGAAACCGCTTTTGCGTCTTTGCCGACGATTAAATCCGGATCCGATTCGGGCATCGTTTCCGCGATGTAGGCGGTTAGCTGATCGATCGGCAGGTCGCCGATTAATGGATCGTCGAATTGCCCAGCCACACCTTGGGCTTGATCGCCGTGGCAGGACGCGCAGTGGATTGAATAGAGTTTTTTACCGTCGGGTTCATTCCCGGCGACCGTTGTGCCGGCGACAGTTGTGCTGGCGAAAATCCAGACGAGCGTGAGCAAGGCAATCGAGAGGGCTCGACCACAATGCGAAGTGGCAAGGTCCCCGTTGGCGAATTGTTGAATTGGTATGAAACAAGCCATCCGCGAATCCTACTGATACTTGGGCGTGGTTGAATTGTGCTGATCCCAACACCGAGCGAGCAAACGACAAACGGCAAACGGCAAATAGGTCGCTCGACAAAGTGGTGGGACGATCGCTTGGTGTTAATTTTGGTTACCGTTGACAGGCTTGGATCGAAAAACCCAACGTCGCTGGACTTCCCAAATTGTTAGCGTCAACAACGGAGCCATTTTACCTCGCAAAACGCCTGCTAGATTGTAGTGCGTGCTGCCATGTCACGTTTCGGAGATTCCAGCGACGATTGCCGTGAATGGCTATTAATTGTGTTTTGAATGATATTTGTGCTGCAAGTCGTTGAAAATCTATAACGCACTGCGACTGTATCGGTATCGCTGGAATCAACAATAAACGCAGAATTCATTTCTTAGCGGCCACGATGTAAGCAATCCAACATGGCGAACTGGCGTGAACGTCTTCGCGTCGCCACTCGCCAGTGTCTTCGCCGTTTTCATCTTCGACTTCGAAGTACACATGAGATTCCGCGAAACCAGCTTCGGCCAGCATTTCGCGAACTTCAGGTAGCGTCCAGAATCGCCAATGGTATTCAAAGGCTCGATCAAGTTTACTGCCGTCTTTGAACTTAAAACTGATCGCAAAGGAAGCGTCGTGATTGATGGGATTGTGCGAGACTTGCTCCCACAAATACTTAAAACCTTTCTTGCCTTTTTTGATGGTCCGTTTGTCGACGTGGCCTTCGATCAAGCAATCGCCGCCGCCCATCATGTCCATCACCATGACGCTCTGCTGATTCATGTTTTTGTAAGCCGCTTTGAAGTAGGAAACCACTTCGGATCGCGTCTTAAAAATCCAAAACGAAAAGTTTTGTGCGGCCAAGACATCCACGCGAGGACGATTAAGTTTCCGCACGTCTTGCTCGAGCAATCGGACTCGTTTTTTTTGAGCGTCGGTTAGTTTGGCAAGGTTGTGGTCGCGGCCCCATTCTAAAGTTTCGGGGCACAAGTCGACGCCGATGGCGGTTCGTTTGCTGTTGGAAGCGACCCACGAGCAACAAACGGCAAACGTGCCACAAAAATCTTCGCGCAACGAGTACGGTTTTTTCTTGAAGATGTCGCGGTAGGCCTGTTCAAAAAAGTCGACTTCATGGTCCGGCGATTGGACCGACTTTTGGTAGCACAGGAACTTGTCGGCCTTTTCGGCCAGTGTTCGTTTTTTCTTTTGGCGAGCGGCCATGGTCAGTGGGACTTATGTCAAAATAAAAGTATCAAAGGTGTGGCTCCAGTTTAGCACAAGTGGATATTTTGAATTCCAGCGAGTAGGCTATTTGATTCTGAAATTGGAAAATTTCGAAAATCGCCGCGGTTCCGGTGTTTTGCGGTTCTTGCGGGATGCCGATTCAGCTGGCCAAATTCAAAATAGAAATCGAATTGGCTCGACCGTGAACACGACCTTTTGTTAGAACGAAAAAACGATGCGTCCCAAAACACCACCCGATGGTAAGTGTATGCAAGGAGGCCGAGATTCATGTCCGCTTGTTTGTAAATACAATCACTTTGAATCTGAAGACCTCACGATCGATGCATGGGAATTGAAATGCATGGACTGCGGCTGGCGCGATACGGTGGGCTATCGTAGCGACGAAATGGAAGATGAAGACGACGATGTCGACGTCAAGGTTTGTCCGTTTTGCAAAAAAGATGGGCTCTGCCCCGGCAAGAATCCTTGCCAAGCGTGAAGGATCGGTCCAAGCGTGAAGGATCGGTCCAAGCGTCGCTCGGCAACAAAGTGCGTTGATCGATTGGCTGGCGGTACCTTTTTACGGCGACCAGTTACGGCATCAAATAACGTAGCAAGTTTCGTATTGGTTGGCCGTCGACGTAGGCGGTCGGTTGCCCAATGATGCCGCGACCTGGACGAGCGTTCGGGTAGAGTGGTTCGAGTGGGATTAAAGGTCGGTAAGCTCCGGTGCCGCGGACCAAATTTGAAAACCAACCGCCGTTGCCAAACGAGCCGGTGGAAGCAAATTGAGGCACGCCGAGTCCTGGCTGAAACTGGTAACCCGATTGAGCTTGGGCTTGATAGCCGGCTCCGTTTTGCCCCAAGAAACCGTAGCTGCCGCCTGTGGGGGCACTGGGGTTCAAGGACGGAATCTGGTTGGCGGCTTGAGGACGAAAAGCTTGGGCGGCCACGGCAGGCTGACAGCAGTTGACCGGTACGCAACAAGCCTGCGGCTTAGCAACCGTGTTGTTGGCCGAATGGGTGTTGGCTGGACGGAACCGGCCGCTGGCGGACGCCAGTTGCGAATCAAAATTGGCTCGAGCGACCCGCGTATCGCGAGTGCTGGTTGACGTCGAACTGACTTGCTGGACGACGGCTTGGTTTAGTTTTGGTTCCGTTTGAAAGTTGATCGACGATGGCTGTGCCCGCGCGGGAACGTTCGATTGCTCAGGGCGGCTGGCCAGCGTTGGCTGTTGGCTGGAAGGAACATTTTGTCGCGCAAATCGCTGTTGCTGTTGCTGTTGCTGTTGCTGTTGACGCCAAAATTGAGCCTGTTGGTTTTGCAGCTGGACGGCTTGACGTTGTTGAATTTCTTGTTGGTAGCGGCGCGTTAGAGCCGGATCCATCCCGACCAGTGGCATCGTTGCTTGACCCAACCCTCGGTTGAGACCGCCTGTGGGGACGCGACTGCCTGTGAGCCGGTTATTGATGGTCGCCCGTTCGGGCGCCGAACCAGAGTTGGCTGTGAATGATCCAATATTGGGGCCAGCGGGATAGGGGTAAACCGAACGCGCGTTTGCGTCGTTGGGTTGGGTGTTCGTTGAGCCCGCAGGAGTGTTCTGGAAGTCGCGCTGAAATCTCTCGTTGGATCGAAACGTCTCGTTGGGATTCCTCACGCCGGCCGCGGAAGCGGTTGCCGGTTCGCCGAAGGGGCGGAAGCCGATAAAAGGTCGAGTCGAATCGGGCGCGGATTGGGCGAGCAAATTTTTGTGCAAGCCGTCAAGGCCGACAAAAATAAAGCACAGTGTGCAGGTAAAAAAGACAAGTTGGTTTCGGTGCGTGTCCACGTTCACGGACTCCTGCGAAGATCAAAAGAGGTTTTGCAGACCAACTGTTAGCAGGATTTTGCGGTTGGGCAAAGGTGATTTTGAAAACAAGCATAAAAAAACGGCTGTGAAAAACACAGCCGTTGGGAGGTTCGAAAATTCAGTCGAACCGTTAGGTTGGCAGCATGGACTTACTTGCCAGCGTCATCGTCGTCTTCGGATTTTGTTTCTTCCTGTTTGGCTTTTTGTTTCTTCTCTTCTTTAAGTTCGGCAAGGAATTTTTCGAGGTCGGCCTTCGTTTCGGCGGGAGCCTTTTCGACCGCTTTGGTTTGGATCGCAATGGCTTCGTCTAATTTGCCTTGCAGATGGGCCAGGTGAGATTGGGTATCCAAGTTCATCGCGTTTTCATCGCTGGCAACGGCTTTGTCGATCAACGTTCGGGCGCTGTCGATCAAAGCCGAGTCGATTTTTGCACCGGCGGTTTTCATTTCAACGATGGTCCATGCCAGATCGTTTTGTGCATCCGCATCTTTGGCATTCGCGGCAATGGTGGAAAACGCTTCGACCGCACCGTCCATGCCTTCGCTGGCCATGACTTGGAACTTAAGCATGCTCAGGCGATCTTTTTGGCTGGCGTCGGCTTTTTCGATGACCGTATCAAGTTGTTCAATTGCTTTTTCAAATTTGCCACTTTGTAGCAATGCAAAAACCTTGTTCAGCTGTTTTCGCGATTTTGCAGCTGCGACTTTGGCTGCGACTTTGGCTGCGCGGGCTTCTTTGGCGGCGTCGCGGTCCCACTGGTCGGCAACGATCTGTTCAAGTGGCTCGTCGATTCTCATCGGATGCCCGATCCACTCAATTTGGCCTGTTTTGCCGACGATAAACGCGGTTGGAATGCCGCCTTCCATCGCGGCCCGCATGTAATCGTTGCTCACCGAACGATCGGGGTCGGTGGTCAAGCAATAGTTCGACGTCAGTTCGCCGTAGGTCTGCTCAGGATTGCCGCGAACTTTTTTCTTTAGGAAACCTTCGACGGTTTCCAAGTCTTCGTTACTTACGCTGATGATTTGAACTTTCTTGTCAGCGTATTTGTTTTGAAGTTCGCTAACGTGCGGCATTGCCGAAATACAAGGACCACACCAAGTTGCCCAAAATTCAACGATGTAAACATGGCCTTCAGCGAACTCGGTTACCTCTTCGAATTCACCTTTGGAAACCCAGTCAGAAATGTCGAGCGCGGGTGCTGGCGAGCCGATGCCCAGTTTCGGCTGGGGGTCTTTTTCTTTTTTAGTTGCTTTTTCAGCTGCTTTGGGGGCCGTTTCGGCTGCGTTTTTTTCAGAGTCTTGCCAAGCAAAACTTGGACTGGCGAATGTCATCGTGAAGGCTATCGCCAACAGACAAAGATGGGTTTTCTTCAACGTTATCTCCAAACAGAAAGGTGCAAAATGTTTTCAAGGACGGCAAAAGACCGCAAAAGACGGCAATCGCCGATCTTCATATTTTTGAAGGGCTTATGGTAAGTCAAGCAGGTCAGCTGTGCGAGTGATTGTGGCAACCGGAATGGCTAGTTGTGGTCAATCGAACAAATCGTTGCGTGACGCCTCGAGTTTCACCGGGGACGATCGCGGTTCAAGAAAATTCATTACATAAAAAAAGATTTTTCTGTAAGATTTGCCAGCTGACTGCGTTCGTATGAACCAACAGGCTTGCACATTCGTAGGCAAGCCAAAACTAACTGAAACGTCTTTCCTGACGGAGAATTAAGAATGATCAAGACCACGATCGCCGCTTTGATGATGATTGCTTGCTGTGCAAGTTACTCGGTAGCCCAAGAAACTTCTGCTCAAGAATGCCCCAATGGTGTCTGCCCGGCAAACAAAATGGCCAAAGCAGGCGAATGCTCGACTTGCGACGACGGCAAATCCGAGTGCAAGGGTGAATGCCCGGTCGCGAAGGCGATGAAGTCATTGCCAGTGATGACTTACAAAGTCGGCGAAGAATCAACTTGCTGCAGCGAGTCCGCCGCCACGCTTGCTAAAAAATCAGCCCAGCCAATTCACTACGTTGTCGCTGGAAAAACTTTCGACAACAAAGACAACGCTTTCGTTTCGTTGGTTACTGTTACCGAAGCGAAGGTCAAAGAGTTTGTGACTCCGTGTAAATGCGAAAAAACAGGCGCGACAACGATCGCCGGTAAAACTTGCGAGTGTTCGGTTATGGCCGGTCAAACTGCCAGCAAGGTAAAAGCGGCTATCGCCAAAGTTAAAATGAGCTACGCGGTTGGCAAAGAAACTTGTGACTGCCCCAACCACGCTGCGATGTTGGCCAAGAAGTCAGGCGAAAAACAAGAGTACGTTGTCGCAGGCGAAAAAACTTGCTGCTCGATGGACGCTCGTCTGAAGTTGGCTCGTGCTCAGTACAAAGCGGCTGTTCAAGCGACTTTGGCAAAAGCTGACACGGCAAAGGCTGCCGCAACAAAGATGGCTGCTCCCGCTCCGAAGGTGGGTACTTAGTCCTCGATCCCAAAATGATCCCAGAACTCAAAATGCCCGCGGCTACCGCCGTCGGCTCAGTAGTTGTGGGACAAGCACATCATGGGAGAGACGCTTGACGGCAGAGACGCTTGATCATTCTTTCGCTCTGAACTCTGAAATGATTGACTGGCGGTGACGGAATAAGCTGGTAACTGGAGCTCGATCGATATCGTCGAACTCTTGTTTCAAACCAAGACGAATCTTCAAAACAAAAAAAGCACCGAGCAAATTTGTTCGGTGCTTTTTTGTTTTTATCAGGCAACAGAATTTGCTGCCGGCGAATCGCAAGTTTTAATAATCGCGCGGATTGATTCGAGCCTGAACTCGACCGGGCAGTCCTTGGATTCGCAAGAAACCTTCGGCGTCGTCTTGATTGTACGAACCGCCGCCTTCCATCGTGGCGATCGTTTCGTCGTAAAGACTGTTGGGGCTTGAGCGGTCGGTGACGATGATGTTGCCTTTGTACAGCTCCAGCGTCACGCTGCCGGTAACCGTTTTTTGGGCTTCTTTATTGAACGCGAGCAGCGAATCGAATTTTGGGCAGAACCAAAAACCGTAGTAAACCATTTCGGCCACTTCGGGGGCCAAGCGATCGCGGAGGTGCATCAAATCGCGGTCCATCGTCAGCTGTTCGATGTAGCGATGAGCGTCGTACAAGACCGTCATTCCGGGGGCCTCGTAAACTCCGCGGCTCTTCATGCCGACGAATCGATTTTCAATCATGTCGATTCGCCCGATACCGTTTCGGCCGCCGATTTCGTTTAGCGTTTCGACGATGCCCAAGGCTGAAAGTTTTTCGCCGTTAACCGCGACTGGGACGCCTGATTCGAAATCGATTTTGACGGTTTCGGTTTTGTCGGGAGCCTCTTGAGGAGACACGCCCATGCCAAAGTCGACCAAGTCAACGCCGTTAACGTCCAGTTCCTCGAGCTTGCCGGCTTCGTAGCTAATGTGCAGGCAATTTTCGTCGCTGCTGTAGGGTTTGGCTTTGGATGCTTTGACCGGAATGTTTCTGTCTTCGCAATACTTGAGCAATTCTGTCCGGCCGGGAAACGCATCGCGAAACTTCTTGATCCGCCATGGAGCAATCATCGTAACGCCCGCTTCCAAGGCTTCGGCCGCCAATTGGAAACGGCATTGGTCATTGCCTTTACCCGTTGCACCGTGAGCGTAGGCGGTCGCGCCGACTTCTTTGGCGACCTGCAGCATGACTTTTGAAATCAGCGGTCGAGCGATCGAGGTGCCCAACAAGTAAGGCCCTTCGTATTTGGCCTGCCACTGCAAAACGGGAAACGCGTATTCGCGGCAGAGTTCTTCGCGAACGTCAACGATCCGAGCCGATGCCGCGCCGGCGTTGTTGGCCTTGTCCAATACTTCTTGGCGGTCTTCGCCCGGTTGGCCCAAGTCAACATAGACCGCGTGGACGTCGTAGCCTTCGTCCATCAACCAACCCAAAATTACCGAGGTATCTAGACCTCCCGAATAGGCTAAAACGCAACTTGGCATCAGTTTTTACTCGTAAATTTCTAAAAGCTTGTTTGTAAGATTGTCGGCTCGAAAAGGTAACTGAAGTGGCCACCGTTCAGAAGACGGCTGAACGTGCCAAACAATGATTTGCCTTGAAAAAGTCGTCCGAATTGGCTCGATCCAGAACGGTGGGACTGCTTTTTTGCAACGGCCGACTCGATCGCCTTGCCGGCAGCTAACGGGCTTTCACTGGCTTCAATCGCTCGTTGACCCATCGCCGGTGGTTAAGTCCCCGATCGTGATTTCGACGGCTTGGGCGTGGGGATCTTTGGTCGATCTGTTTTTTGTCCAGTTCCAGGCTTCGGTGGAGTCTGCTGGCGGCGTGTGGTTCGGCGGCGGCCCGCCAATCGACATTGACTCTATCGGCTCGTTACTGATCGTGACGCCAGACTGTGGGTCTTGACCGCCCAGCACAAGCACGAGCGTCAAAAAGCAAACGTAGATAGGTCGACGAATGGTCACAGGAAAAAGCTTTCAGGCCAATGGTTGGTTGATTGGAGAGAAGTCTTGCCAAAGTTCGTTTTGCGGCGATGGTTCGGGAAATTGCCAACCGCTGAGTGTAAATCAAAAAAGAGTTTTTTGTAAAATGCCGCGAGTTTTCGGCTCGAATTCGACTCGACGCAAAAGAACCAGCGGACAATCGGAATGATCGTTATAGGCTGAGCCCTTGAGCGGGGCCGGGGCGGTTCGATGGCAATCTTTTTATTGAGATGGGCGGTGATTGTCAGTTGGATTCCACTTGGGTAACATCCAAGCATGATTAACGAACACCAATTTAAAGAAGCCGCCAAGAAGTTCAGGGCCGGCCGTATTAGCCTGACTGAATTCAATGACCTCGTGATCGACAGCAAACCGCTGCGAAAGCCGAACGAGCAAGCCAGCTCTAAGCCGAACGAGCAAGCCAGCTCTAAGCCGAACGGGCAGGCCAGCTCTAAGGCGAAGTCGGCGGCAAAGGATTCAACGCCCAAACCAATCGAAACGTTGCTCAAGCGACTTCAAGACCGGCCGGCCGATTCGCACAAAGGTGACTTCGGGCGGATTATTGCCATCGGTGGATCCGAAGGCATGGCGGGTGCGATTAGTTTGGCCAGCATGGCGGCGCTGCGCTCGGGATCAGGCATGGTCAAGGTGGCCGTGCCCGAGACCATTCAGGGATTGGTGGCGTCGAATAACCCGTGCCTGATGACGCTGGGCTGCGCCGCCGAAGGCGATTACTTTCACGGCGCGAACGAAAGTAGCCTGTCGCATCATTGCCAGTGGGCCGACGTGGTTGCGATCGGGCCGGGGATGGGACGCGGCGAAGCCCAGCAGTGGATTGTCAAAAACTTGTTCGCCAAAATTCCTCAGCCGATGGTCGTTGATGCGGACGGTCTCAATGCACTGTCGGATTGCCAAGGTATCGATTTATCGCTTCACGAGGGCCAACGTGTATTGACGCCGCATCCGGGCGAGTTTTGCCGGTTGGTCGGTCAGCAAATCACGTCGCGAGACGAATTGGAAAAGCGAGCCACTGCTCTGGCCAGCGAATCAAAATCGATTGTCGTTTTGAAGGGCAATCGAACATTTGTTACCGACGGTCAGCAGAATTATCGGAACGCGACTGGCAACCCCGGAATGGCAACGGCGGGATCGGGCGACGTTTTGACCGGAATGATTGCGTCGCTGATCGGACAAGGGTTCTCTGTTTACGAAGCGGCCATTTTGGGTGTCTATTTGCACGGCAAAGCTGGCGATGAAGCCGCTAAAAAAGTCGGCACGATTTCGCTGATCGCGACGGATATCGTGGAGTGTTTGGCGGTGGCGATCAACGATCGAAGCTGATGCTGGGCGAGTGAACTTTTGGCCCGCCGCTTCGATCAATCGTTCGCTCGGCGAAGCTTGAGTTGTGTTGGCTGGGGCAACAGCCCGATGAGCGAAGGTGTTTTTAAAAAACGGATTAGCACTGCAAGGGTTTTCGACCTACTGGGCCGAAGTTTTGAAGCCTTTGGGGCCACCTGAGATGTGGCGGCCGAATTGCAGCGGCCAGCTGGCCATTTGAAATCCGTTTTCGTGCAGCCACGTTTTGATTTGGCGGTGGTCGTCGAAGCCATCGGGATACAACCAGATCGAAACGGTTGTCTCGGCGGGGTTGAAGTCCGCCAGAGCACGGCGAAACTCCGAGCCGTCGGCCAAGGCGGCTGCCACGGGTTCGCCGGCGAGCGTTGGCTGCGGGAAAATTCGAAAATGATCAAATTGAACCGATCGTCCGCCACTGCCACGCGGGCCGACGTCGCTGGCGGCAAGTTGATACTGCAAACGAAAACCACCCAGCGGACCAACGGTTGCGGTGGTGCGATTGGCGGTTTTCAAGGCTTCGGCTTTGACTCGCCATTGAGATTTCATCTGCGAGATCAGTTTTTCCATCGGGACCCAGCTAATTTTTCCATCGGCCAAACGGAAATGAATTTCTTTCGAAAATACGGTTTTCGCGATCGGGTTGGGGTAATGGGTTAGCTCGATATCTTTCACCGGTACGAAGCTGGCGGCGAGTGCGATGGTTTTGGATTGGATCTGATCGAGTTCTTTGTTCAGTGCTTCTTGAGCTGAAACCAGTTTGATCTCACGTTCGCGTTTTTCACGCTCGGCTTGGTCGAGTTTGGCGAGTTGCTGGTCGCGTTGTTTTGTTTTTTTCTCAGTGGCCTGATTGACCAATTCAAGCTGCACCATCAGCCGATGTCGGCGATCCGCAAGCGCGGCGGCCAGTTGATTTTCTTCAATGATTTGCTGTTCAAGCTGTTGGTTGTCCAAGCGTAGCCTAATCAGCTGGTCCGATTCTTTATCGATCGAGTCGTGAATCGATTTCAACTGCGAATCAAGTTGGTCGTCGACGGGAGGAGTTTGGCTGGCGGTCTGGTGGCTCGCATGGGCGCCAACTAGGACGACCAAGATGATTAAGATGCCGACTAGATTCGCAACGATATCCAGAAACGAGTCTTGACCTTCGGTGATCATGTTTTTCATGGCGAAGACCTTTCGACGACCAGCCCGCTGTTCTTTAGCAGGCCCTGCAGTTGGGCGTACCTGTTTTCTGCGCCAGCCTGAGTGACGACGCGTAGTTGAGGTTTCCAGAAACTGCCCTGCCCTGCGATTCCCCAGCTGTCAATTCTTTGCCAGATCACTTCTACCATTTGATCGACTGCCGGGGCGATTGAATTTGACGTGTTGGAGCTGCTGGCAAACGGGATCGATCGCCACTGGCCCGAAGCCGTTCGAATGCGAAGGTTGTGGGGTTCGCAAACGACGGTGATGGGGCGCAGGTAGCCGGTGCCGCCGGCGGTGTTGGAAGGCAGCGCCCAGCCGGTTCCGCGTTTGGCCGCCAAGCTGTCCGGAGGTGCGGTCGACCCAACGCTCGACTGACCTTGGCTGGCCGTTGACGAACTACCGTTGCCGGGCTGAGTTGACGCTTGAGCGGTGTTCGAATTTTGCGAGCGATTGGTGCCGGATGATTGGCCGGTTCGATTGGCACCGGGTGAGCGTTGGGGGTTGTTGTTGCCGTTTTGGCCTGAGCCGGAATTTTGTTCGGATGTCGACTGGAAAGAAGTTCGCGCGACCGATGGCGGGCCTGAAGGAGTCGTAACAAATCCGCCTTGGCGTCCGGAGGCAATCAATCCACCGCGAGGTTGACCGCTAGAAAATTGACCCAAATGACGCTCGAGGGCCTGCCGCTGAATCGCCAGCTGGTAACGTTCTTGTTTAATGCTGGCGACCAAGTTTTGAATGCGGCCGGCGAGCGCCGGGTCGCGTTGGCCGAAGTTGAGTTCTTTTTTGCCATCCACCAGTTCGTAGCCGAATTCGTCCGTCCAGCTCTTCATCGCGCGTCGAGCCAAAACGAAGGTTTCGGCGCCGTCGGGGCGTACGACCAACAAGGGATAGGGCGAGCCTTGTTCGCCGGCAACGTCGTGCTGTTGCCAATATTCTTGGATGGAAAGTAGTGCTGCATCCAGCGGGTTTCCGGCTCGGATTGGCAAACCGAAATCTGATTTTTTGATCGTGATGTTCAAAGGCTGCAGGCGAATCGAATCGGCCAAGCATTCGACATAAATGGGACGCCGAAAAGTGCCACCGGCTCCGTGGAATGGCAGCAGGCTGTAGCGACTTGGGCCTGTTTCTTTTTGTTTGGCCAGTTCGGCCTTGAGTTTTATTTTGGCGTCGGCGATTTTGGAGCGGGTGTTGTCGATCTGATTTTCGATTTTTGAAAGGCGCTTTTCGTCAACGGGCGCTGAACTTGGGGCGGTTGTTTTCGAAAGCGAATCGTCGATGGATTGGAGGCGTTCGACGGCTTCGCGAAGTTTCTTTTCTGTTTTGCGAACGTCGTCTTGAAGGTAACTTCGGTTTTGCCGCGATTGAGTCACTCGGTTGACGACACTGGTTCGGATGCCTTGAATGGCTTCGGTGCGGTACTCTTGCAACGCCAGCAATTGTCGAGCGGTTTCGATTTGTTCGGTGACGGCCCGTGCGGCTTCGTCTTGTTTTTTGGCTGCCGATACATCGGCGGATTTGACGGCAAGGACCAGCATGATGATCAACACGCCGAGCGTACAGATCAGCACCGCCAAAAATGGAAAGAGCGAAACGGTGGGCTGGTTTCGTTTTTTACGAAAACGACTCATGCGGCGGCGCGTCGAGTAGGACGGCGGTGGGAGAGGATTTTCAAGGCTTTTTCGTTGGCCAAGCGGACTGAGTCAATCGCCGGTTTTTCAGGCTGAATCGTGTCGGCAAAACTGACTTCGGATTTCGGTGGTACGAACGCCGGTTCTGGCGTTGGGCTGGCAATGACGGGATGCCCGTCCAGCGAATCGTAGACGGACATCAAGGCAGCCGATTGAGATTGTTGTCGGTTTTGCCGTTGGTTGGCTCGTTCGGTTTCCGAAGGCAATACCCCCGCAGCAGATTTGGTGTCTGAATCGTCGGCCGGTTGGTGCACCCGCAGAGGTTGGGATTCCACGGATGCTTGGGGGTCCGCGGATGCTTGGGTTTGCGGGATGGGTGTTACAACGGGGCGTTCGATGATTTCTTTTTGAAGAACTTGAATTGATTGCGCCAGCGTCGCGAGCGATTCGTGTAGCTTTTCGGAAGCCGCGATCGCCTGTTTGTTTTGAGCGAGTGCGACTTTGAGTTGCTGTTCGTTGGAGTTGCCGGCGACCAAGTGGCTGACGTTTTGAGTTTGATCGATCAATTGATTCTGGTGGTCCGACAGCAAGCGACAGTTTTCGGAGAGTGTCACTTGCCATTGTTGCCAACGATGAGCCATGGCGTTGTCGGCTTTGTCGATCGAAGCTGAAAGTTCGTCGCTGAGCACCTTGAAATTTTGGCTCAACGCCTCGGTAAGGTTTTCTTGAACGTGGTCATTGGTCTGAGATAAAGTTGAAGCCCAGGCTTGTTCGGCGGAGTGAATTGAGTGGGCCCAGATTTTGGTTTGGTCGCGAACGGCTTGTTTGGACGCAGCCAAGAATTCATTGGAAAAACTTTGTAACGCCGAATTCTCAGGGGCGGCTAAATCAAAGTGCCGTGAGACTTCCGCATGCGTCCGCGTGTCGACCAGCGATAGCAGTTGCATTTCGAAACGGTCGATTAAGAACAAGACAAACATCAAAAACATCGACAGCGTCAGAGCGAGTGCGGTGGTGTCGAAGGCGACGTACAGACTGCCACGCAAACCGTTCATCATGCTTTCGAAATTGTTTTCGGGGCCGATTGCGATTCCGCCAAGGGCTTCGGAAATCCCGAGGACAGTGCCTAAGAAGCCAAGCATCGGTGTGGCCCAGATTAAAATCCGTGCCAAAGCGTACCGCTGTTGCTGCCGTTCTAAATCTAGCTCGCTCAGGTATTTCAGTTCGTCTTCGGCTGTTGCGGTTGAATCGCTTCGATGCAAGTGCGATACGATCGCGTACAAGCGTTGCCAGAGATAATGTTCTTGGATGGCCAGCGACGACGCGGCGAGATTGTTCTGGCAGGCTTGGGCGATGGTCGCGATGTGGCCGCGGGTGTTGGCTTGGTCGGCGGCTAGTTCTGTTGCATCGAGTTCGGGTGTTGGCTTTTGAGTGGCGGTCGGGTCGAGTTCGATACCGGATTCGGCGGAGAACTGGTTGAAGACGTTTTTACCGATCAGCAGCAACGAGGCCAAACCGACAAAGAACATGGCTGTGGTGACTCGTGAGATCGGGTGACCGGTTGTATAGCGAATCAGCAACTCATGCGTCAGAATTGCTTGTTCGATAAGATACGAAAGGCCCAAGTACATGGTCAGGCCCAAGCAAAGTGGGATGACCAATGTCGGCAAAACGGCGAGCCAGCTGGTTTTTCGTTTCTGGGACATCAGTATGCGATGAATCGATATGCGAATAGTTTCTGGCGCGCTGCCACCTATTCCTGATCGACGACGCGGTCACTCGGAGTAAACTCGAAGTGACCGCTATCACCCAAAATATCGAAAAATGTTACCAAGCCAGCAAGATCGGCAAACCTGGTCGGAATTGTCAAAGTTTAACTAGCGGAGTTCCGATAGCACCGTTAACGAACATGCCTTTGGCATACCCAGGGGGGGTGAAGCCCGGTCGTCTACACGGCTGGGCTTTTTTTACGCGCCCGAGCCGTGTTCGATTCACCCGGCTGGGCTTTTTTTA
>CAZROJ010000056.1:0-2628 GCA_964601665.1 uncultured Pirellulaceae bacterium | reverse complement strand
ACCCGGCTGGGCTTTTTTTATGCGCCCCAGCCGTAAAACCTCCTGCAAGGGACTTCTTGCCAAGGCCTACTTCCTACTTGTCACCCAAGCAATACAGCCATTCTTGGCGTTTGCCATCTTCATTGAATGCGACTCGTGTGAAAATTTGGTCGTTGCAGACGGCAAACGAGGCAAATGAAACATCGCCGAGTTGGTTTTTCGCAACCTGAGTGTACTCGTCCGGCGATGCCTTGATCACAAGCGTCGTGCCGGTTTCATTGGTGAAATAAATGTTGTCGCCGACAACGACCGGCGAAGCACTTTCGGGCCCGCGCTCTCTTTGTTCCCATTGCAATTCACCCGTCTTGCCGTCCCAGCAATAAATCGTGCCGCGTTCGGCTTGGCCATAAACGTATCCGTCAACAACAACCAAAGATTGCTCGTAGCACTTGGTTCGGTTGTCCCAAACTTTCTTGCCCGATCCATCGGCTTTGACTGCCAAAGTTTGCTGAGTCGGGTAGCCGCCGCTGGCAAACACGGTCTGCGATTGCTTGTCCCAAACCATCGTGCCGCAACTCACGTCCCAAGTCGCTGGAGCTTTCCAGTTTTCTTTTCCGGTTGCTGGATCGTAAGAAGCGAGATGGTTGATCCCGCTGATCAGCATCTGTGTCTTGCCGGCAATCTCGGCAATGACCGGCGTCGAATAACTGGTGGTCAAGTTTTGGACCGACCGATAGCCTTTAGGAAGGCCGCGTTCAATCCGGTAAACTTCGTCGCCGCTATCGGCCTTCAATGCGATCATGGCCGAATCGGTTTTGTTTTCGTTGGTCACGATAAATGTGTCGTTAAAAGCGATCGGTGATCCGCCGAAACCAAAAGCAAAGTTAGAAACGTATTTGCCAATTTCTTTTTTCCAAAGCTCCTTGCCGTCGGTGTCAAAACAATAAGCGTGAACCGCATCGTGGTGGTTGAATACCGCCAGCAATCGATCTCCGGCTAACGCAACACTGGGCGACGCGTGAGTGTTTTTAGGATGGATTCTGCCGGGGAAACCGCCGCTGCTAACGGTTTGGCTCCACAGCTGTTTGCCAGTTTTTTGGTCGTAACAAAGCACTAACTGAGTTTTATTGGCTTCGTCGGCGGTGGTCAAAAAGATTTTTCCATCGCGAATGATTGGCGACGAATGTCCTTTGCCGGGCACCTTCGTTTTCCAAACCACGTTCTCTGAATCGCTCCACTTCGTTGGCACGTTTTTAGAGTCAACGGCGATGCCATCGCCGTTGGGGCCTCGCCATTTCGCCCAATCTTGTTGGGAGTCTGTTTGCGGGGCACGCGGTGCTGCGGCAAACATGGGTTGGGAGACAAAGACGACGATCGAAGCGATAATTGTAAAACGAGTTAATGTGCGTAGAGCTGAGGTCATTCGGGAAATTCCAAAGTCAATTTTTAAAAATATATCTCGCGGGGATTGTACACCTATTTGAAGATCTTTCGAGGCGATGGTGAACTGGTAGAGCGGTGCAATCGGCGATTTGTGGTTATCATATCGCGTTTTCATTACCTCTGTTTGATGGTGCACACTTATGTCCGCTTGGTTGCAGTTGCTGCGGATATCGAACTTACCGACAGCTTGGGCCAATGTTTTGATGGCGTTTTTACTTGCCCACCAAACATGGACTCCGGCAGGCGAATTGATTGCGTTGTTGCTGGCGTCGAGCTGTTTTTATTTGGCCGGCATGGTGCTGAATGATGTCTTTGATTTTGAACGCGATGTCAAAGAGCGTCCCGGACGGCCGTTGCCGGCAGAGAAAATTTCGCTGACGGCGGCTCGTCGGACCGGATTTGGGATGCTTTTTTTGGGCGTTCTGATGTCGGGAGTGGCCGGGTGGTTGGCGTCTGGCGAGCTTGGATTTGTTTTTACTCGATGCCTGGCGATCGGCATCGCTTTGGCCGCCGCCGTTTGGCTGTACGACGGAGCGTTGAAAAAAACGCCGGTTGCGGCTGGGGTGATGGGCAGTTGCCGATTTTTGAATGTCCTGCTGGGGGCGAGCACTTTTGGTTCGGCTGAGGCTCAGTTTTTGGCTCCGTTAGTTGAACTGCCGTGGGCGGTCATTTGGGTGGCAGCGTCGCTGGGAGTCTTGATCGCCGGCGTGACGTTGTTGGGCAGAAATGAAGCCAAGGAAAAACAAAATCGAATGGCGCTAATTTTGGCAGGGTTCATCATCGCGGTCGGAGCGGCGGGGTTTGCCACGATTGTGTTTTGCCCGCAAGACCCGGCGGTTTCGAATTTGCTAAAACAGAGATTCCCGTGGTTGGTCGTGTTGATCGCGATTCCCGTGATTCGAAATGTATTGACCGCGATCGCCGTGGCAACGCCGGCTTCGATTCAACGGGGCGTGATTTCGGTGTTGAGCAGTTTGATTTTTTTGGATGCGGCGATTTGCTACGTTTCAAAGCCGGGGGAAGTCGTCTATTGTTTGGTCGTATTGTCGCTAATGGTGCCGGTACTGTTGATGAAACGTACGATTAAAATGACTTAATGCTTATCCCGAAACTAAAAATGCCCGCGGCTAGTGCTGTGAATCTCAATTCCGTGTGATTCTTCGTGCCAGCACCTTTACCAAGCAAGCAAGAAACCAAGAAACCAAG
>CAZROJ010000055.1:21087-24608 GCA_964601665.1 uncultured Pirellulaceae bacterium | reverse complement strand
GTTCATCACCGATCTAGAGAAATCATGCTGGCATCTTAAATTCGTACACAATTCCAGTTTCCGGCGCTACGGTGGTCGATCGTTGAGCGAAGAATACCGGAATAGACCAGCCACCCCTTGATTCCAAAACACCTATCCGGCCCTAGCGACTTCAGAGCTTGATGATGTTGCGATCGTTAGGAGGAATCTTGAGGCGAGTCACTTTCGCATCGTTCTCCCCTTCGCTCTTTCGCATCGCTGTACTTTGCCCTTTTTTTTGGGTTCAGCCGAGTATTTAACTTGTGACAACAGCCATATTTGGATGGCCAAAGTGGGCCGACGTCTGCCGTGGATCAGTGATATTGGCTGCCACTTTGTTTTTTCGAATGCTATCGTCGTTTGTTTATTTAATAAATTTTCCTACCAAACGAGCCGGCAAAACGAACCTGCTTCGCGGCCGATTGTTGACCGATGTAGCCGGAGTTTAGATAATTGCCGAGTCCGGTAGCAAGTAAAATTCACACACAGGTATTCACGATGCAAACCACGCTCACTCGCTTTCGACTTTTCGCATTCGCGACTCTGGCAACCAGTTTGGCCGTACTGACGTCAGCCAAGGCTGATGAAGGAATGTGGCTGTTTAACGATCTACCCAAAGAGCAGCTGAAGGAAAAATGGGACTTTGAACCGACCGATGCGTGGGCAGACCAACTAATGAAATCCTGCGTTCGATTCAACGTGGGCGGATCGGCTTCGTTCGTGTCCAGCAACGGACTGGTGCTGACGAATCACCATGTTGCTTTTGATACGCTTTCCAAGCTGAGCAACGAAGACAACAACTACGCCAAAGACGGTTTTTTGGCTCGTCGCATCGACCAAGAATTAAAAGCCCCGGACCTCGAACTAAACCAGCTGCAAAAAATCACGGATGTCACCGATCAGGTTAATTCGGCGGTGACCGACGCGATGTCGCCGGGGGATGCGGCGAAAGCACGTCGAGCGAAAATTGACCAGATCGAATCGGCGGCGACGAAAGAGTCCGGCCTGCGCGCGGACGTGGTCACGCTTTACGGCGGTGGCAAGTATCACTTGTACCAGTACAAAAAGTACACCGATGTGCGTTTGGTTTGGGCGCCCGAAGCTGGGATCGCATTCTTCGGCGGAGATGCTGACAACTTCGAGTACCCTCGTTTCAATTTGGACGCCACGATTTTTCGCGTGTACGAAGATGGAAAGCCCGCTCAGATTGAACACTTTCTGAAGTGGTCAGCGAACGGACCGGCCGAAAATGAACTCACCTTTGTGGCCGGAAACCCGGGCCGCACCAGTCGTATTTTCACCGTCGACGCGTTGAAGCACCAACGCGATGTTCGCTTACCTTACATCATGGATTTCATCCGACGTCGTGAAGTGCTGCTGCAACAGTTTGGGCTCGGCGGACCCGAGATGGAACGAATCGCTAAGGACCAACTGTTCGGAATTCAGAACGCTCGGAAAGCTCGACATGGCATGCTGCAGGGTTTGCTGGATCCATCGATCATTGAAACCGCTATGCAATCTGAAAAAGAGTTACGAGCGGCGGCCAATTTGTCGGCCGGGCAAAAGTCTCCTTGGGATAGCATTTCTGAAGTCCAACTAAAACGAGCCCAGATGCAAGGCAAAGGCGTTGTCATTGGCTCGCGCATGTTTAGCATCGCTCAACAACTCGTTCAGATGGCGGTCGAAGATCAGAAGCCGTCGAGCGAACGGTTGGCTGAATTTCAAGATTCAGGCCGAAAATCACTCGAGCAACAATTGTTCTCTCCGGCTCCGATTTACCCTGAACTTCAGCAGGTCCTGTTGGCGGACGAAATTTCACGAATGTGCGAACTTCGGGGTGCCGACGATCCGCTGTGCCAAAAAGTCTTGAACGGAAAAAGCCCGAGCGTGCGGGCGTCGGAATTGATTTTTGGTTCGAAGCTGAACGATCCAGAAGAACGCAAGAAGCTGGCGGCAGCGGGAATCGAGGGCGTCAAAACATCGACCGACCCGCTTGTGCAGCTGGCTTGGTTGGTCGACGAAAGCGTCCGCGCGGACCGCAAGATTGCCGACGAACTAGCAGAAATCGAGCGACAGGCTTACGCTCAGATTTCGGACATCATGTTTCAGCAACGCGGCACTTCGGTTTACCCGGACGCAACGTTTACGCTGCGGCTGGCGTTTGGGCCGGTCGTGGGCTACGAAGAAAAAGGAAAACAAATTCCTGCGTTCACCGACGTCAATGGAACGTTTGCTCACGAAACGACTCATCAAGGCCAAAAAGATTTTACGCTTCCTCAGACCTGGAAAGACGCGAAGGACAAAATTCCGGGTTCAACACGTATGAACTTTGTTTCAACGGCCGACATTATCGGCGGCAATTCGGGTTCGCCGGTCGTGAACAAAGACTTGGAACTGGTTGGCTTGATCTTTGACGGCAACATCCAGTCGCTGATTTCCGATTACGCTTACTCGGACAAGCAAGGCCGAGCGGTCAGCGTGCACAGCAACGCCATCCGAGAATCGCTTAAGTACGTTTACGACGCCGGTTTTTTAGCAGAGCAATTAGGCAAATAAAGAGGGTCATAGTGAATCCCGAAAAGAGACAGTTGAATTGACTTGCTGCGAGTGAAAGTGTAAAGATGATCGTGCGGCCAAAACGATTCGTAGGCGGGCCCTAAACGTTTTGCTTTCCAACACTGCGAATCGGGCGTCTCCAAAACCAAGATGCCGCCGGGCTTGATCACCCGGAACCACTCGTCCAGCGTCACGTGCTCGATGACGTGCCAACTGGTCAGCACATCAAATGAATTGTCTTCATAGGGCAATCGGTGATCGTCGATCGCCACGCAGTCCAATCCTTGATCTCGGCAAAATTCGACCGCGACCTTACTGACGTCCACACCAGACGCTTGCCAACCAAGCTGTTTGCCGGCTTCAACGGTTGCCCCAATCGAACATCCGACGTCCAGCATTTTTGGCCGGTCAACCTTCAAGTACCGAGTCAACGCACCCAGTCGAGTTTTAGCCGTGGCGATTTTTTTTCCACGGCGTCGGGCGTAGAACTGGTGATACGACTCTTCGTAGTGTTCCAGCGGCGGTGGGCTTTGTTTTTGGTACAGCAAACAATCGGAGCAGTACTGGAAAATATTGTTTGGCTGGATCGTAAAGGGTTCTAAGTTTCGCGAACCACAATTTTTACATGCGACAGCTTGGTTGTTTTTTGGCGGTGTTTCGATTGCAGCCACAGCCCAATCCCTTATTACAACGGAAAGATGTCACCTGACGATGTCAGATTTCGCATGAAAACACAATATCGAAATTCGCACCACTGCGTGCCGTTGAGCTGACTCTTACTGGTCTGACTCTTAATGACGCAATTGATTAACAACCAATGCACCATAAAACGCTCTACCGTCGTTGCGGGAACTCTGAGGTCGCGGTTGTCGCGGTTGTCGGACACCAGGCAGAGCCTAAACTTTTAAAGTTTTCAAACGGTCACTGCCATTGTTGCGTGATTCTCC